>JBJEDO010000066.1:0-64967 GCA_051872155.1 Candidatus Limisoma sp. | reverse complement strand
GCCTCTTCCTGGTCGGTAAAGGTCCAGCCGACCTCCTTGTTGGCAATCTTCTGGAGCGTGCTTTGCTCAATCTGCATCTTGAAGATTTGGCAGAAGTTTTGCGACTTGACGGGCAACGCCTCGAATTGAGCGGTCTGCACGTCGAGTTCGGTAGCGGCACGTCCCATGCGAACGACAACGGTACCTGAGGGAATCGACGGCGAAAAGACGACGCCGCCTTTCTCCATGCCGTTGACAGCCGAGCATACCAAGACGTTGGAACTTTTCGACTCGACATAGAGCACCAGGTCGAGCACGTCGCGCGTAGTGCGGTCGTCCTTATAACCGAAAATACCCTTAATCAAGATGGTTTCGGAAGGCTCGAAAGCCGAAGCGTCGTCGAGCGACAGTCGCACGAGTCGTTGGCTCGAACTCATCGACGGATTTGTGTCGATACCTTCGTAGTCGTCGTTAGTCATCGCCGTGGTGGGACGAGTGTCGACGCTGTAGTAGTCGACCACCATACTTCCCGACTTCTTTGCACCCGCCCAGCGCGACAATTGGTCGATTGGAGTTGCCATCGGGCGAATCTTGACAATGCGCTTGTCGATTTCGTTGATGAGCAGTCCCGGCGAGGCTTCCGTGGCTGTCGAGAGAGTCAACGGCTCGTCTTCGACGTGCTTTCCGCCGGCTACGCCCGCAATAATCGGCATGGCGAGCATACACTTGGGTGAAATCATCAGCAGTAGCAATACGCTAATCACTGCCAACGCTACAAAGAACAATTTCTTGTAGTCAATCTTAAATTCGTTCATGATAATAAAAATTTAAAGTTAATACTAAAGGTCCCAAATACTTTTACTGATGTGGCGCAAGAGAGGTAAATCGTCGGGCTCGCGCTCCAATCCGCCATCGTCGTGAGGCAACTCGGGCTCGGCGCTGAGACGTTCGTCGATTTGGGCATTACGCCCGTCGCGGTATCCCTCGCTACGCGCCGCCGCCACGTCGACATCGTAGCGCATTCCTTTATAGACTCTGTCGATAAACGGTTCCGAGGGTTCTCGCGTCCCGACAAGCGCGTCAATCAATGCAGTGAGCGCTTTCTCGTCTTCGGGATGATGCGTTGCCAGATATTGCAACACGCGGTCTTCGAGTTCGTCGACCTCTCGGCGCTCGTCGGTCACAACTGCCGCCGGCGCACTTTCTTGAATGATTTGTTTGTCTTCCATGGTATGTTTGATTTTTAATGACACTGCAAAATTATGGCAGCCACAGCCGCAAAAATTGCGAAAACGACAGAATGTGAGGTAAGAGTGGAGAGGTAAGAGTGGAGAGGTAAGAGGTACGAGAAGCGCCTTCGGCGCGGTTATTCGGCATCTGCGATGCGGTTAATGTGTTGATTATGAAACAATTGTAGGGTCGCGCCTCGGTGCGACCTACCAGGCGATGGATTTGTTCCTCACCCACGGTAGGTCGCAGCAAGCCGCGACCCTACTCTGTTGATGTTCAGGCTATTACCTACTACAAAGGCGCCTGGTTTGTTTATCTTAACGCTACTTTTTGAGTGAAGTGAGCGTCGTCGGTTTTTACTTCGAGCACGTAGATGCCCTTAGCAATGTTGGAAGCATCGAATGTGCCTTCGTTGCCCGAAATTGTTACGTTCTTGACAGCGACACCCGACATGTTGTAGAGCGTAGCCGTAAAGCGTTGTGCACCGGCAAGGAATACGTTGTAGGTTCTGTTGCCGTTAGGGGTAACGATGAGGCGAAGGTTCTGATTGTCGTAGATTTTACCTACGGAAGCGTCGAAAGCCAATGCCTTCTTGACAGCCTCAACGGCGTTGATTTTGCCGGCGCCCCAACGAGCTTGATTGTCGGTCATGTGGCTGTCGGTAGTTGCCGACTCGAGCATGAGTTTGCGCACATCCTCGGGCTTCATCTGCGGATTGGCTTGCAACATCAAGCAAGCAACGCCTGCTGCGTAGGGGCATGCCATCGACGTACCTGAAGTTGCATCCCAATGGTTGTCGCGACCATTCGCAGAGGCTTTGGCGCAGACTTGGTCGTCGGTCGCGCTTGCCGCTGTAAAGTAGAACTCGTTCATTGGAGCGACGATAAGGTGTCCGGGCGCTGCAATGGCGGGGAATGTGCGACCGTCGAACGAATAGCCGTACGACGATGAGCCGGCGATGTCGCCTACTGTCGGGGTTGTAGAATCTTGGTAACCGTTTGAGTCGAGACAAACGAATTTCGTACGTGAGATGAACGAACCTACGGAGATGGTGTTGAAACCTGTTGCGTTGTCGTTGATAGAGTTCGCCGAACTACCGCTCTGGAATACTTCCGCGATGTTTGCGTTTTCGAACGAGCCGTCGGTGGTTGCTACAACCTTTGTACCGGCGTCGCCTTCGATTGTAAAGCCTAAGAACTTGAAGCCGTTTCGGTTGGTATCATTGTCTTTTACGACATTAATATTAAGAACGATAACGTAGTGTCCGGATTCATCAACACCCTTGACAACCTCGATTTTACTATCGGTGGTAAAGTACGAACCGAAACCCATTTCAAAATCGTCACTACTCTCGGGGTTTGCGCTAATGGTTTTCGACGAATTTACATCAGTATCCATTATGAAATATCTTTCGACACGGCTGAAGATGCCGACTTTCAAACGGAGCGTCTTGTTGTTGTCGGCATAAACGGCAATCTGATGGTTGTATTCTTTTGAATTGGGCTCGATAGTCGTGCATATTTTATTGTCGGAATCGGTAAACGTCTTGGTGATAGAGCAACCTCTGTCGCCGTCGTTACCCGAAGCAACGAATACGGGCACTTCTTTTGCAATCTCGTCGAGAGCCTTACAGAACGAAGAAGAGCCGTCGTGGGGACCCTGAACGTGGCCCAACGAGAGGTTAATGACCGCCGGCTTGTTTTCAGCCTTGGCATAGTCGACAATCTTTTGGCAAGTCGACAAGATGTTGTTGCTCTGGAGGGCACCTGCACCGATAAAGATGTCGGCTTTGCCTGCCACGCCGACATAAGGGATGTTGCCGGTCGACACTTTAGGATTGGATTCGCCGCTGCCGAATTCGCCATAGGAGCCGTTGATGCCCGAACGACCGGCAAGGATGCCCAACACTGAAGTAGCGTGAGTGGCTGTGTAGTAGTCGTAAGTGGCTGACGACATGTTCGATTCGTCGTAGGTCTTTTCATTGACATAATTGATGAAACGCTTGATGCGGTACGAAGAGCCGTCGTCGCCGCGGAATGAGGCATGACCGACGTCGATACCCATATCGTAGAGACCGGCAATCACGCCTTCGCCGTTGAATGCCTTGGGCAGACCGCTGCCTCCGGCGTGAACCACGTCGACACCGGTTGCGGCATGCGCCTTGTCGAGATAGAGTTCAGTCTTGTCGCCGAACGACACATACTTCACGGCGTCGCTTTCCGCCATCTCTTCGATTTGGTCGAGCGGCATGTCGATAAGAACGTATTTGTTGCCGATTTTGCAATCGACGTTGTAGTCGGCGAAGTCGTCGACGGTAGCGCCTTCCGAAAGCGTTACCAAAACCTTGACAACCTCCGAACTGCCGCTCTTTTTCGCTGCGCCGTCGGTAGTCTTACTTGCGTGCGCCGCTTGACGCAACATCAACTGTCCTTGCGGACTGATTTTGCTCTGAGCGAATGCAAGAGTACCGCTCAAAAGCAATGCTAAAGTTAAAAATGCTGATTTCATTTTTAGTAAGTGATTATTTGTTATTTTACCTTAAATTCAAACGATTTGTCCCATTCGCGGAGAATTGACAGCGTCAACGACTTGCGACTGAGGTTGTAGACCTCCGACCACTGTGTAAAGCCGATAATTAGCAGGTTTATATCTCATATATTAATTTGATATTAAATGCTCCTTTTTTTAATCAAATTCCTAAAAATCAAGCAAAGATACGAACAATTTCCAAAAACAATAGCGATTTCATCAAATTATAGATAATTCATCAAAAAAAATGGAAAATTTTCGCTTACTTTGCATAAAAAGAATAAGAGACAACGAAATGAGCGATTGGCAACAACGGACACGGCTATTGGTCGGCGACGAAGGCGTCGAACGACTGCATGCGGCACACGTTCTGATAGTTGGCGTAGGCGGCGTGGGCGCATATGCCGCCGAGACAATAGCACGCGCCGGCGTGGGCAGAATCACCATCGTCGACGGCGACGCGGTGTCGACCTCCAACATCAACCGCCAACTGCCCGCGCTGCATTCCACCGTGGGCATGCCGAAAGTCGACGTCGTGGCGCAACGCATTGCCGACATCAACCCCGAGGTGGTAGTCGTTGCCCGTAGGGAATTTATCACCGCCGAGTCGGTAGCGACGTTGCTCGATAGCGGATTCGACTACGTGGTCGACGCCATCGACAGCATTTCGCCGAAAGTAGCCCTCATCGCCGAATGCCAAAGTCGCCGCATCAAAATCATCTCGTCGATGGGCGCCGGCGGACGCGTCGACCCCACGAAAGTGCAATATGCCGACCTGTGGGCAACCCATAGCGACGGGCTGGCACGCGCCGTGCGCGAACGCCTCAAGCAACGAGGACTTCGCCGCGCGCTGACAACGGTGTGGAGCAGCGAACAGCCGCGACGCAACGCGCTGATAATGACCGACGAAATCGAAGGAAAGCGCTCAAGCTACGGCACCGTTGCCTATCTGCCCGCAATGTTCGGGCTAATGCTCGGCGCTCACGTTATACGAAAACTTACTCAAATATGATTGAAATACAACACATCAACAAAAGTTACGGCAACCTGCAAGTTCTACGCGACATCAACGCACGAATCGACCGCTCCGAGATTGTGAGCATCGTCGGACCCAGCGGCGCCGGCAAGTCGACTCTCCTCCAAATAGCGGGCACGCTCGACCGCCCCGATAGCGGCACAATCGCCTACGACGGCGTCGACGTGTCGACCCTCTCCGAGCGCCGACTGGCGGCTTTCCGCAACAAAAATATCGGCTTCGTCTTCCAATTTCATCAACTCTTGCCGGAATTTACCGCGCTCGAAAACGTAGCCATCCCCGCGCTGATAAAAGGCGACAACCGCAAAGACGCTTTCGCTCGCGCACGACAACTCATCGACTTTCTCGGGCTCGGCGAACGCACCGACCATAAGCCCGCAGAACTCTCCGGCGGCGAAAAGCAACGAATCTCCGTGGCGCGTGCGCTGATGAATCAGCCCGAAGTGATTTTCGCCGACGAGCCGTCGGGCAGCCTCGACTCGAAGAACAAACAAGACCTGCATAAGCTCTTTTTCGACCTCCGCGAAGAACTGCACCAGACGTTTGTAATCGTCACCCACGACGAAACCCTGGCAGCCAACTGCGACCGCATCCTCCACATGCGCGACGGCGTTATCGTCGAATAAGAGCCTGTTCGCATATACAAAAATCAAGAGGCTAACTAACAGCCTCTTGATTGTATAGAATAAATAGCTATCGTATTTTATGGATTAAATCCATAAAACTAAATTTACTATAGTCTAGAGTAGAACGAGTATAATCGGATTGGTCACTATTTACTAGCGTACCATAAAGGACTCCACCACCACTAGCTGAAACAGATTCACCGTCTACCCTGCCATTTATCTTTATAGTAACGGTACATTTCGCAGTGGTATCACCCGTCCTTTCGTAAATAAATGTTGCTTCTTCTTTTACTGAACCAAATCCATCGCTAAAACTATAAGTATAATTAACTATTAGTCGACCTTCTTCATCCGTTTTCATTGACACCTTATACTCAGGTGATATATTGTTAATCTCTCCTTTAGCCAAGTTAATGACTCCTGTGTCAAATTCGAAAGGCTGACTTATTGTTTCACCATTCATATAAAGCGACAATGTTCCAGAAAAATGCCAAGATGTACCATCCCATCCATAAGGCAATTGCTTGAGAGAAACCACTCTATCAATATATGTTCCACCCTTTACATATCCGGTAATAGTCAAAACACCGGTTCTGTAACCTCCTGAATCATTTTTTTTAGCAGTTACAAAAAATGAACCAGAAGACTTTTCTATCTTTTCTATCCAGTCGGGATAAGAGGTAACTTCCCACGAGGTAATATTATCATTTGTAGTTACAGCCACACCTCGTGTCAAACCTGTTCCCAAAGCAGCGAAAGAAAGCGACGAGGGTTCTACTTTAAATACGACACCATCTTGAACGACAAACAATTTAGCGTCAGCAATTTCCGGAGTGTAAGTAACCGTCTTAATTTTAAAGGAGCAAGTGCGCGAATCCACACCTTCATAGCCGTCAATCTCAACACGCACCACATTACCTTGACGGCTTGCTTTACACCAACTTGCTCCTCCTTCAACAGTCCAATTGGCGATTGTATTAACCGGAACCTCATAAACTCTTCCTTCAGCGTCTGCATCAATAACCGATGTTCCAAGTTTTATTTGCCACTCTTCACCTTCAAATATTGGCTTCATTTCGGGTTGATAAGTAGAGTAAGCCTCATACATAGCATCTGCATTTGCTATTACTTGATTACATGCATAGTTAAAGAAATAGTCATAAAAGCCCATTTTCTCCAATTTATAAATATATTTACTTCCTGACCATTCTTTTTTTATAAGACCCAAAACAGAGTTTGCATCATTAAACCATTGTGGTGTTTTAGAATTCCACATTCCGGATTTATTACCTTCATCAACTGCTAAAGAAAAAACAGATATAATATTTGTAGGTCTTATAATTGTATATAATGCTTGACATGTAAAAGCGTAAACTTTTAAAGTATAAGGAAGTAACATCTTTTTAGAATGTTCATCCCAAGAAAAATTACGAATTCCATTCGACACGTCATGATACCAATTCGTAAAAGGAGAGGTCACAGTCTCCCATAAATCAGAAAGACCACGCGTCGTTTCTGTGCCTTCAAAAGTAAATGGGATGTCCCAATAATAACTAATTTCTCCATCTGTATCAACAATGGCACAATCGAAATCAGTATCAGTAATATTCTTAAAAAATATACGACATCCGGAATACTCCATCATTTGAGGCAAACCCTGTTCATCTACAATAATTGTAGACACAAGACTCTCTGCGCCGGCTCCAAAATCATAACGAAAGACACCATAGCTTCCATAATTGATTCGTACTAAAATATTAC
Organism: Candidatus Limisoma sp.; assembly: GCA_051872155.1. Lineage (GTDB taxonomy): Bacteria > Bacteroidota > Bacteroidia > Bacteroidales > Muribaculaceae > Limisoma. The sequence goes on along the minus strand of JBJEDO010000066.1, from coordinate 57,806 downwards.
TACCGTCATCAGCCAAAAACAACGCGTCTGCATTCTCCGTTTCAGCCGTAATATTAACAGCAATAATTTCACCCTCGCCATTTTCATTGTTATTACTTCCACTGGGCTCGTCCGAACAACTAACTACAAATGCAGCAATTGAAGAAAGCAATGAAAGACAAAACAATTTTTTTAATCGACTTTTCATACACTTCAAGATTTTGTTAATTAATACTTCACAAATATAATATTATTATATGTTATTAGCAACAATTTAACAATTAATTAATAAAATACTACCAAATATCAAACATTTAAGAGCACTTGTGGTCACAGGTATGTTAGAAATGTTGAGTTACCCATCCGCCGTTTGCCTAATTACGCGGTTTTCACTACCTTTACACCCAAATTAGTGAAATAGCAATATGATAGAAAAAATCAAGGCTTTGCCTATCGTGCAAGCAATAAAAGACAGGAAATTTTTGGAAGCAGTTGCCGGAGTGGCTGTTATTCTGCTCATCACATTAATATATTTTGCTCCCGACATATTCGACGGAAACGTGCTTCGCCAGCACGACACGGTGCAAGGCATTGCCAACGGTCAGGAAGTGAAACAATTCGAGGCGGAAACCGGCGAAACATCGCGCTGGACCAACTCGCTCTTCTCGGGAATGCCGACGTTCCAGATTTCGCCGTCGTACGACAGTTCGAGCCTCATCACCGCCGTTGAGCGCGCCTACAGCCTGTGGCTGCCTAACCCGGCTAACCTCGTGTTTATCATGATGTTGGGCTTCTACATCCTGCTGCTTGCCTGCCGACTGCGTTGGCACGTTGCGCTGCTCGGCGCCATCGCCTACGCTTTTTCGTCGTATTTCTTCATAATCATCGGCGCGGGTCACATCTGGAAATTTGCCACCCTCGCCTACATTCCGCCGACGATTGCCGGCATCGTGCTCGCCTACCGCGGACGCTATCTCCTCGGCGGCGCCCTCGCCGCTTTCTTCGCCATGCTGCAACTGGCGGCAAACCATCCGCAGATGACCTACTACTTCCTCTTCGTCATCACTGCTATGGTCATCGCTTATCTCTATCAAGCATATAAAGACAAAGCGTTGAAGCGTTGGGGAATCGCCACCGCAACACTCGCCGGAGCGGCTATTCTCGCCGTGGCGAGCAACGCTACAAGCCTCTACAACACCTACGAATACAGCAAACTGACAATGCGCGGAGGTCATAGCGAACTCTCGACCGGCGATGCAAATTCGAGCAAAGGCGGTCTCGACAAAAACTATATCACCGCATGGAGTTATGGCAAAAGCGAGACGTTTACGCTGCTCATACCCAACGTCAAAGGCGGTGCTACCATCATCCCCACTCACGGCGAAAACCTGCCGACGAGCGTGGCAGACCTGCCCTACGTTCAAGAGAAGGTGATGAAAGGCGAAATCGACGAATACGACGCGCAAAACCTCGGCATGTTCCCGCAATATTTCGGCGACCAGCCGATGACCAACGGTCCGGTCTACGTCGGCGCGCTGGTGGTTGCGCTGTTTCTGCTCGGACTGACAACCGTGCGCGGCGCAATGACGTGGGCGCTGCTGGCGGTCACCATTCTGTCGATACTGCTCGCTTGGGGTCACAACATGATGTGGCTGACCGATTGGTTTATCGATCATTTCCCGATGTACAACAAATTCCGCACCGTGTCGAGCATACTCGTCATCGCCGAATTTACGATGCCGCTGCTCGGCGCACTCGCCCTACAACGCATAATCGATACGCCCGATTGGTTTAAGAAAAACAGCGTCTGCTTCTTCGCAGCCTTCGGCGTGCCCGTATTCTTCTGCCTTGTAGGCATCCTGGCGCCGGCATTCTTCGGCAACGTCATTACCCCCGAAGAACTGGACTTAAAGTCGAACTACGAAGCACAGGGCTACGACCTGACGACGCTCTTTATGTCGCTCGAGCAAGCACGCCTGTCGATGGTCAGCTCCGACGCGCTGCGCAGCCTCGCGTTCCTCGTTGCCGGACTCGTCGTGTTCTATTTCTACTTCAAAGGAAAACTTCAGCCGAAATGGTTTGTCACGGCAATCATCGCCATCGTCCTTATCGACATGTTCAGCATCAACAAGCGCTACCTCAACACCAACTCGTTCTCGCCGAAACCGCTCTTTACGCAGTCGCAAATCGAGCCGCGTCCCGTCGACCTGCAGATTCTGCAAGACAAAGACCCAAACTACCGCGTAATGGACCTGACGCGCTTCGGCGACGCCATGCCGTCGTACTTCCACAAGTGCATCGGCGGCTACCATGCGGCGAAACTCAGTCGCTACCAAGACCTCATCGACCGTCAAATCAGTAAAAACAATATCGACGTGCTTAATATGCTCAACGCGCGCTACTTCATCGTCAACGACACCACCATGCAACGCAATCCCGAAGCATTGGGCAACTGCTGGTTTGTCGACACGCTGACCTACGTAGCCGGAGCAAATGCCGAGATGGACGCACTGTCGACGCTCAAGCCCGCACACCGCGCCGTTGCCGACAACGCGTTCAAAGCCGCGCTGGGCAACGCAACGGCAACCGCCGCCGGCGACACAATCTACGAAACGTCGTACAAGCCGAACGAACTTACCTACACCGCACGCTCGGCGAAGGGCGGCTTGGCTGTATTCTCCGAGATTTATTTCCCGTGGGGCTGGACCGCCGAAATCGACGGCAAAGAAGCGCAAATCGGTCGCGTCAACTACGTGCTGCGCGCACTTAACATTCCCGCCGGAAATCACGAAATACGCTTCCGCTTCGACCCGCAATCGATAAAAACCACCGAAAGCCTCGCCGTGGCGGCTATCATAATCATCTATCTGGCGCTTATCGCTGCCGGCATTGTCAAAAGCGGCGCTCGTAAACCCGATGAACTATAAGCGGCTCAAACGATACGCCTCCGCGCTGGGCAGACTGCGCAAAAGCAAAGGCTTCGGCATTCATTCGCCGTTTGCCTTTCGCTTCGTGTTGCGCGTGCTCAAAGAGCGCCTGCCCTACTACGGCTACGAGACCATCGACCGCGCCTACGCCGACGCACGCACGATGATAGCCCGGCAAGGCATAAAGCATCCGGGAATCATCGCCTCGAAATATGCAAAGATGATTTTTCGCGTTGTCAACCACTTCAACCCCGCCGACATCCTCCAAATCGGCACCAACTACGGCATTTCGACAACGAGTGCGCTGACGCCGTCGAGCCGCTCGCGTCTGTGGATTTACGGCATCCAACCGCGACAGTTCGACACCTTCAAAGCCGTTACCGCACCACTTGCCGAGCGCATCAACGCCTACGCCGACGCACGCACCGCCATCGACGCCTATCGCGCGGCGGCGAGCGAGCCGTTTATTGTCATCAACGACGTCGACACCGACGCCCTGACGTCGCTCAGCGAACGTCTGACGGAGTTTCTCGGCGACCGATGCGTAATCATTATGACCGCCATCGCCCACAAGCAGCAGTCGGAAGCGCTCTGGAACGAGGTAAAAACAAATCTTCGGGGTGGTATGACATTTTCAAACGGGCGCTTCGGCGTTGTGGTGTGCAACCCGAAACTACCCGTTCAGCATTTTTCTTTGTGGTTCTGATTATTTCAACTCGCTCAAGGCTTGACTTGCGGCTCGGAGCATTGGCTCGACGCTCAAATCGCTGTTGGTAGCCCGGCGCATCCACTCGTTGGGCGTAAGGCGTCCGAGGCGATAGATGCGCGTCACCTCGTCGGCAAAATTGCGACCTTCGAAATAGTTTTCCAACTGGAATTGGATAATCTGCCCGAACGCATAAGCCGACAGATAAAGCGGATAGCAAATCGCGTGGCTGTAGATAGCCAACACCGTCTCGTCGCGCGTGCCGAACACCGGCGCATAATATTCGTTCCAAATGTCTTTAGCAAGCGTAATCACCGCGTCGCGAAGTTGGTCAGCCGTAGCGTCGGGATGGGCGTACATCCACTTCCAGACGGAGATGTCGAGCAGCGACACGCCGCAGATTTCATACATACTCCACGCCGCGTCGAGCACGTCGAGGCGAGCCTTGTCGGCATCGGCATTATCAAAGCCCAAGATTTGCAAATCTTTCTTTTGGAACACGAAAGCCAGAGCCTCGGTAAAGGCGGTGTTGGGCACGCCGTGGAGCATGAAATAGTCGACGTCGTAGAGCGAAATGGTCTGCTCGACGTTGTGACCGAACTCGTGGATGGCGATGTTGTAGCCCTTATAGTCCATACCTGTCGCGGGAATGCGCGTGCGCAGATGCGACTGCTGGCGGCGATGCTCCGCACCCCAGGCGTGACCGCTGCCGCGCGCTGCGTCGACTGTAATGCGCTCGCTGAGCCATGCCGCACGCTCTGCGCTGAAGCCCAGTTTGGTGAAAATCTCGGGCAATCCGGCGTTGAGAGCCTCGGCGTTGGGATATTTTGCTCGCGTAAGGGCGCTCAGTTCGTCCTCGTTCATAGTGCTGCGAGCCTTAAAGCCGTCGTACCAGATGTCGTACGCCGCAAGTTTGCGACCCAGACGCTTTGCGATGAGTTCGCCGATTTGCTTCATTTCGGGCGCCGACAGATATTGGCGGAAGATTGCTTCGGTGCGGTCGACGGAGATTTCCATATCTTCGTTGAAGTTGCGGTCGATAGCGGTGTTGCCGCAATAGCGGTCGACGAGCTGCTCGGCGTGGAAGTTGTCGAGCAGGCGGCTGTAGCGCACATTCGTTTCCGGATGCGCCTCAACGGGCTTGCCGTCGAGCGTAAGCGCGTTGGTCGTCGGGTTCCATTGGTAGCGGTTGCTGTTAATAACCTCCACGGGAATCGATTGGTCGACGACGCGGCGCATCACGTCGTAGATGATGCGTTGCTTTTCGACGCCCTCTGCGCCGCAACCGTAGTTTGCCTTGATTTCATCGCGCAGATTCCAGTGGCAGAGCAGACGCATATCCGCCGGGAAGAGCGTTTTGCCCTTCGACGTGAGCAAGTTGCCCATATAAATATTGTAGTCGGAAATGTAGATGTCGGCGGCAGCGAGGATGTCCGACACGTGCTGCTGCACGTCGGCGGGCACGCGATAGGCAAACACGTCGCCGAGGCGAGCCTCAGCCCACGCCAGGCGATTGTCGCCGAGTTGCTCCTTGCGGTCCAACGAAAGTTGCGCAAAGTTGAGCGCCACCGCGAACGCAATCTTGTTGGCATACATATCGTCGGTGAAATGCGAAGCCGGGTTGTAGGCACCAAACTGCTTGTCGATGTCGAGCAGTTCGCCCGTATCTTCGTGCAGATTGCGCTGCAGACCGAGCGTCATCTCGTTGAAATAGCCGTTGATGGTTTCGATATACTCGCTGATTTTGAGGAAAGTAGCGGTGCGTTGCGCCTCGTCGGCGATGAAGTTTGCGGCGCAGAAGCCGGCAAATTCGGCATCCGAGCCGTCGGCTTCCGTCCAAAGTCGCGCCACCTGGCGCACCCCTGCCGCCACGGCATCGCCATGGTCGGGATAGCGACCCGTCAAGTCGGTTATCACTTTTTCAACTACGTCGGGCGCCGGAGTCGCACCCGAATTCACTGCCGTTAACGCACACATTGCTAACATAAGTATTCTTATCAATCGTTTCATTGCTATTTGTTATATATTTGTTGCAAAAGTAAGCAAAATCCGACAAATCCATACAAAATCGCCACCAAAACTTCAAAACTGCGAGTCTTGGTGGCGGTTCGTGGGAAAATATCTTTCTTCGCGGGTGTTACTTCGCGGGGATTTTGAGCGTCTGTCCGGCTTTGATGTTGTCGCCTTTTATGCCGTTTGCTTTACGGATGGCGGATGCCGTTGTTCCGTACTTTTCGGCAATTGTGCCGAGCGACTCGCCGGAGCGCACTTTGTGGGTCTTCGTCTTGGCTGACTTCGAACTGCCGGACTTCGACGACGAAGATGACGACTTGCCGCCGCCGACGGTGAGCGTCTGACCGGCTTGGATATTGTTGCCTTTTATGCCGTTCCAGTCGCGGAGTTGGTCGACGGTGACGCCGAAGCGTTCGGCAATCGTACCGAGGTTGTCGCCTTTCTTGACGGTATAGGTCGTCGGCTTGGCGTTAGGCTTTTCGCTATGTTCATCCGACGCTTTTCCGGTCACTTTGAGTTTCTGTCCTGCTTGGATATTGTTGTCCTTCAGCCCGTTAAGTTCGCGGATTTCTTGCAGAGTCATGCCGTGGCGTTCGGCAATTGCGCCCAGACCTTCGCCTTTTTTGACCGTGTAGGTCGTAGTTTTGACTTCCGGCTTCGATTCGGTGCGCTGTTCCGACGCTTTTGCGGTCACTTTGAGTTTCTGTCCTGCTTGGATGTTATTGTCCTTCAGACCGTTAAGTTCGCGGATTTCTTGCAGAGTCATGCCGTGGCGTTCGGCAATCGCGCCCAGACCTTCGCCTTTCTTGACGGTGTAGGTCGTTGTCTTGACTTCCGGCTTCGATTCGGTCTTCTCGGTCTTCGTCACTCTGCGCGAAGCCGAAGCGTCGACGGCAATGCGCACGCCGGCGTTGATGTTATTGTCTTCGATGCCGTTCCACTCGCGGAGTTGAGCGACCGTTACGCCGAACCTGTCGGCAATCGACGAGAGCGAGTCGCCGCGCTTGACGGTGTAGTATTTCTGCTTTTCGTTGTCGGTCTTGGTTGTCGTAGTCGTAGTCGTGGTCGTGGTCGTAGTCGTGGTCGTTGTCTGTTTCGACGGATTCGACACCTTGAGCGTTACGCCGACTTTCGCGGTGTTGCTGCGCAAGCCGTTCCACTGCTTGAGTTGGCTGACGGTGATGCCGTAGCGACGAGCAATGCTGTTGAGAGTTTCGCCGCGACGCACTTTGTGATATTTCACAGTCTCGGTTTTCACCTGCTTCGGCTCTTCAACTACAGGCTCTTCGGTAGTGGTTTCGTCGACTTCCGCAGTTGTGTTGTCGACCTGAGCAGTTGTCGTTTCCTGTTCTTGCGGTGTCGGCTTGGTTTGGTCTTTATTTTCTACAGGCACTTTGACGCGCTGCGTTACGTAGATTTTCAGCACCTGATTCTTTTTGAGTTTGTTCGAACGCAATCCGTTCCACTTCTTAATTTGCGAGGTCGTTACGCCATATTTACGAGCCACTTGCGAGATGGTCTCACGGCTACGCACTCTGTGCGACTTAGTGACGCGTTTTTCGATAGTCGTATAGTCGCCCGACGGGTCGGTGATGTTGACTTCCGAGCGATGACCGTAGATGTCCGACTTGTGGTTTTTGATGCTGTCTTCGCTGGAGATGTAAGCGAAGCACTGCTTCGACGGCAAGGTAAGCGCATATGGATGCGTGTTGCCGGGGATTACGTTTTTGCGATATTGCGGATTGAGAATTTTCAGTTCTTGGATAGGAATTCCGAGCACTTCGGAGATTTGCTCGAAATAGATGTCTTGCTTGACCATAACGGTGTCGGTCACGATGGGGCGTTTCGAGAGCGCCTTGCCGATGTTGTGGTCTTCGTAGTAGTTCATCACATAGTTTGCAGCGATGAAAGCGGGGACGTAGCCGCGAGTTTCTTTCGGGAGATAATAGTAGATGTCCCAGAAGTCTTTTTTGCCGCTACCGGCGCGTTGCAGAGCCTTTTGGACGTTGCCGGGACCGCAGTTGTAGGAAGCAATAGCGAGCGACCAGTCGCCGTATTTGTTGTAGAGTTGCTTGAGATAACGAGCGGCAGCCTCGGAAGAGCGAATGGGGTCGCGACGCTCATCGACGAGCGTATTGACGGTGAGCCCCATTTCTTTAGCCGTGCCAATCATAAATTGCCAAAGTCCGGCAGCACCGGCAGGCGATACGGCGTCGGGGTTGATGGCGCTTTCGATGACGGGCAAGTATTTAAGTTCGATGGGCAGCCCCTCTTTTTCGAGCGCTTGCTCGAAGAACGGCATATAGTAGATGCTCAAGCCGAGCATTTGCTCGACGAGACCGCGGCGCTTGCCGGTGTACATGTTGATGTAGGAGCGCACGACGTCGTTGTAGGGCATCTCGATGATGGTCGGCAGCGCTTGCAGACGCTCGATGTAGTCCTCTTTGGTTGTGGGGACGTCGTTTTTGAGCTGCACGTCGGTGTCGAGCACGGCGAAATTTTTCAGATACCAGTTGTTGCGGAGCGAATCCGTGTTGGTTTCGAAACTATATGGATAGACGATAGCATCGTCGGTGATACTTTCTTTGATTGAAAGCACAGAAGGACCGGCAGCGGCAGAAGCAGCCGAGCCGGCGAGGATGAGGAGTGCCAATAATTTTTTCATTTCTCTCTGTGTTAAAACGTTAACGCACACCGGATACCCGGCGACGTGTCGGCGACGCGGTCAGTGCCGAGCACCGTTGGCGCCACCTGGAGCGACAGGTCGGGAGAGATGTCGAAATGCGATAAAGTAGCATCGACGTAGGCGTCGACGATATTTATCAAATAAAGACCGACCATACCGATGATGCAGAGGTCACGGTTACGGCGGTAAAAATTCTTTTTCGACTTCAACGACTTTTTCAACCAGGCTTCGTCGATTTCGCTCTCCTTGGTGTTTGGAGGGAAGAAATCCATATAGCTTTTGGTTGTCGGGTCGCTGTCCATAATGTCGCGGTAGGCTTTGGTGTAGTCGGTGAGCATACGATTGTTCCACGAAGTGGCGTACGACAAGCCGACAAAACCGCCTACAACAATCGGCAACTTCCAATATCGCCGGTTGTAGATTTGTCCCAATCCGGGGCAAAGCGCCGAGAGCCAGACGGCACGCGTCGGATTGAGGTTGATGTTTCGCCGACGAGAAAATTCTTTGGGGATGCTGTCGATTTTAACGGAATCCGCCATCAGCGAGGCTCTCATCACAGATTGTTGGATGCTGTCCGTAGCGAGCGCCGACGTGTCGGCAGGCTCCGGCGTGATTCGCAGCCGACCGGCTCGGTCGATGCTGTCGCCGGCAACGAAAAGCGTCGCTTTGCCCGCTTTGGGCTCTACTTTTCGATTCGTACGCTCCGGAATTGTGATGTTGCTGATTTCCCCGTCGGGATTTGTTTCATCAGCAAATATACAAAATGGAAGCGAAACGACCAAAAGCAGGAGCATAGCTACCCGCTTTTTTATCATTTCTTTTCCTATATGTTTTATTTTTGCCAAAATTTTCAAATTTGTTAAACATTTTGCGACGCACCGACGGTTGCGGCAAAGGCGAGATGCCCGTCTTGCCGAGCGCACGCCTCGTCGCTAATTGTCGAGGTTTCCTTTTAAGCGGTCAAAGATAGTAATTAATTTCTCAAGTTCCTCTTCATTTTTGAAAGGAAATGAAATTTTTCCTTTACCTTGGCTGTTGCAAGAGAACTGCACGGGGGTGTGGAACGACTGCGAAAGGTGGCGTTTTAGCGATTCAAACTCTTTGGAAGTGCTCGCCGATGCGCGGCGCGGAGCATCGCCGTCGGCAGCGTTATACTGCTTTGCGAGTTCCTCGACCTGGCGCACTGACAAGCCGCGGCGAAGGATTTCGTTGTAGAGTTTGAGTTGCACCTTGGGGTCGTCGACGGCGAGCAGAGCGCGAGCGTGCCCCATGTCGACGCGCTTGTCGCGAAGTCCGAGTTGCACCTCGGCGGGCAGCTTGATGAGCCGCAAGAAGTTGGCAATGGTAGCGCGTTTCTTGCCGATGCGCGCACTCAGTTGCTCTTGCGTCAGGTGATATTGCTCGATGAGTTTTTTGAACGTCAGCGCAATTTCGATGGCGTTAAGGTCTTCGCGCTGGATGTTTTCGATGAGCGCCATTTCGGTGAGTTCGCTCTCGTTAGCTTCGCGAATGTAAGCGGGCACGGTGGAGAGACCCGCCAAGCGAGCAGCGCGATAGCGGCGTTCGCCGGAGATAATCTGATAGCGTCCGTCAGCGGTTTCGCGGAGAGTGAGCGGCTGGATGATGCCCAGTTCGCGAATAGAGGTAGCCAATTCGTTGAGCGACTCCTCGTCGAAGGTCGTACGGGGCTGCTCCGGATTGGGAGAGATGCTGTCGAGGTCGATTTCGTTGATAGCCGACGAGCCGCCGGTCTGTATGTCGTCCATAGAGATAAGCGAGTCGAGTCCGCGTCCCAAGGCGTTGCGTTTTGGTGTTGACATTGTCTTTATTTGTTGTGTTCGAGAAGTTCTTTAGCGAGTTGAAGGTGGCTCGTAGCGCCCTTGCTGTCGGGGTCGTAGAGAATGGCGGGCAGCCCGTGGCTGGGGGCTTCGCTCAGGCGGATGTTGCGCGGAATGACCGTGTTGAACACCATGTCGCCGAAGTGACCTTTCAACTCCTCGTAGATTTGGTTAGCCAAGCGCAAACGAGCGTCGTACATCGTCAGCAGGAAACCTTCGATTTCGAGCGCGCGATTGAGTTTCGACTTGATAATGCGGATGGTGTTGAGAAGTTTGCTAATGCCTTCGAGAGCAAAATATTCGGCTTGCACGGGGATAATCACCGAGTCGGCGGCGGTAAGAGCGTTGACGGTGATAAGCCCTAACGAAGGCGAGCAGTCGATAATGGTGTAGTCGTAGTTGTTTTTAAAATCTTCGAGCAGAGTGCGCAACACGCGTTCGCGGTTGGGCTTGTTGATGAGTTCGAGTTCGGCGCCGACGAGGTCGATACGCGAGCCGATAAGGTCGAGCCCTTCGACGCAAGTCTTGTTTTCGGCGCCGCGCAGAGGATAACCGTCGACGAGACATTCATAAATCGACGACGTCATCTTTTTAGGGTCAACGCCGAGTCCCGACGTAGCGTTGGCTTGCGGGTCGGCATCGATGATAAGCACGCGCTTGCCCAGCGACGCCAGCGACGCTGCCAAGTTGATTGAGGTTGTGGTCTTGCCCACGCCTCCTTTTTGATTTGCAATAGCGATTGTCTTACTCATAAGTGCAAAATTTCTGACGCAAAGGAATTACAAATTTCTCCAACGGCAAAGCCAAAAATGTGAAAAACGCCAAAATTGTTGATAACTTGTGCATTTTGTTAATAAGAGCCTGTTGCTCAACAAATATTATAAGCAGAGGCGGGCAGTCATTGAGTAGATTTGTTCGTGTTTTTAAGGGCGTGTGGCAAGCCACATAACCGCAAAAACACGGACAAAGATGCCAATGAATGTCCGTAGCAAAGGTTATTTTAATACTATAAAAACTTTTGATTTTTAATAATTTTATGAATACGCTCCAATAAATGAACAACATAGTAAATTGTTCCATAATTTGTAATGCCCTGTCGCATATTTTGGGCGAGTTTAGCTTTTCTCCGCAGTCACATAGCTTGCTATGCTCCTTTGGCTCAAAGCTAAACTCGCCTCAAACTATGCAACCTCTGCTTTTAATATTTGTTGAGCAACAGGCTCAGCGTGTTCCACGTATAAATCTCGGTGTTTTAAGCGTTTGCCGCCGCGTGAAACACTTTATGGGCATTCATACGCTCCGTCATTCAACTAATGGCTGCAAAATTGAAAAATGCAAGCAAAATGCACGGATTTTATCATTTTTCTACGCAAATATATATGTTATTGAACATATTCTCTTGTTTTTCTAAAAAAAAGATATATCTTTGCCGAAAAACATAAAATCATATAGAAAATGGAAAAGATTGACAATCTTGACAGGAAAATACTTGAAATCGTAATGAAAAACGCGCGCATCCCGTCGAAGGATGTAGCCGTTGTGTGCGGCGTGTCGCGCGCAGCAATCCACCAGCGAATCCAACGCATGATTGACACGAAAATCATCACCGGCTCAGGCTATCACGTCAACCCGAAAGTGCTCGGCTATGCCACTTGCACCTATATCGGCGTGAAACTCGAAAAAGGCTCGATGTATAAAGACGTCGTTCCCGAACTTGAGAAGATTCCGGAAGTTGTGGAATGCCACTTCACCACCGGTCCTTACACGATGTTGATAAAACTCTACGCTCGCGACAATCAGCACCTTATGGAGCTGCTCAACGACCGCATCCAGATGATTCACGGCGTGGTCGAGACCGAGACGCTCATCTCGTTGGAGCAAAGCATGAATCGCGAAATTCCGATACAATATCCCATCGACCGCTAACGATTGCGGCAAGACAAGACAAGACAAGACAAGACAAGACAAGACAAGACAAGACAAGACAAGACGAGAGGGTGTATCAATCCGGCACACCCTCTCGTCGTGTTTGTTATTCTTTTTCGCCGTAGCAGAGGTCGCCGGCGTCGCCCAGTCCGGGCACGATGTATTTGTGGTCGTTGATTTCGTCGTCGATGGCGCCGACCCAGAGCGTGATGTCGCCGGTCAGCTTTTTCTCGAGAAATTCGATAGCCTGGCGCGAAGCGATGACAGACACGAGATGGATTTTGGCGGGTTTACCCTTTGTGCGGAGCGCCTCGTAGGCGAGTTCCATCGACGAGCCGGTGGCGAGCATCGGGTCGCAGATAATCAGCGTCTTGCCGTCGATGCGCGGCGACGCCATATACTCGATGTGGATGAGAAACTTTTTCTCGTCGATGTATTTCCGATAAGCCGACACGAAAGCATTCTCGGCGTGGTCGAACATATCGTTCATTCCCTGATGTAGCGGCAGTCCGGCGCGAAGAATGGTGGCGAGAACGACAGGCTCGCTGACTACGTGGCTGGTGGCTGTGCCCAGGCACGTCGTGGTCGGTTGTTCGTCGTAGCTAATGGTTTTTGAGATTTCGTAGGCAATGATTTGCCCGATTCGACGTATGTTGTGGCGAAAACGCAACATATCTTTTTGGATGTCGACGTCGCGAAGTTCCATCATATATTGATTGACAAGCGAACGACTTTCAGCGAAATTAACAACTTTCATAATATAGAATTTAGAATATTTTCAATAGCGATACGGTCGTCGGCGAGCTGGCGTTGGAGGCTGTCGACCGAAGGCAGTCGGCGCTCGGCGCGAATGCGTTGCACAAACTCGATGGTCAGCGTCTTGCCATAGATGTCGTCGGCGAAGTCGAAAATGTTGACTTCGATGGTAGTCCTGCCGGAGCGGTCGACGGTGGGACGCGTGCCGATGTTGAGCATACCGCGATAGGCGGTGTCGCCGAGGCGAACCGTGACGGCATAGACGCCGGCGGCAGGGATGAGCTGATGCGGCTCTGCGGGCTGAATGTTTGCCGTCGGGAAGCCGATAGTGCGCCCCAGGCGGTTGCCTTCGACCACGGTGCCCGAAAGGCTGTAGCGACTGCCCAAGAGTCGCGCGGCACTGACGACGTCGCCTTCGGCAATGAGCCGACGGATTGCCGACGAACTGATGTGAGCGCCTGCGCCGACGAATTCGGGAGCGCGCACCACGTCGATGCCTATGCGACGCCCGTAGGCGACGTAGTCGTCGAACGAGTCGCTGCGGTTGTGCCCGAAGCGGTGGTCGTAGCCGACGATGAGCCGACGTACGCTGTACTTATTATATATCTGTTGAAGAAATTCGGCGGCGCCGAGCGATGCCAGTTGGCGGTCGAAGTCGAGCAAAACGGTGTAGTCGACGCCCGTTTCGGCAAGAGCACTGATGCGGCGGTCGACCGACATAAGCAGCGGCACCGGGCTGTCGGGACGAAGCACCGTCTGCGGATGGCGGGCAAAGGTGATTACGGCGCTTGCCCAACCGCGCTCGGCGGCTTGACCGACAACGAGAGAAACGACCGACCGATGTCCGAGGTGAACACCGTCAAACATCCCGATTGTGGCTACAACCGGGCGTTGTATTGACTCGTTGCCGCGCACCGTTTCCATCACTCAATGATGTTGTAAAACTCCGTGCCCGGCTCGACGAGTTGCACTTGGAAACCGAGTGCGCGGGCAGCGTCGATGTTCGTCTGCGAATCGTCGAAGAAGAGCGTCTCGTCGGCACGAATGCCGAATCGCTCGATGACGCTCTCGAAAATGCGTGCGCCGGGCTTCGAACAGCCTTCGACGTAACTCAAGCAAAGTCCGTCGAAGTAGTAGTCCACGTCGTGCCCGTCTTTGCGAAACTCCGCGTCGATTTTGCTGTTGAACATTATCGGGTTGGTGTTCGAGAGCATATATATATGGTATTTGCCGTGCAGACTGTCGAGAGCACGCAGGCGCTCAACGGGGATTCCGAGGAGGAAGCAGTTGAGAGCGTGGTCGATTTCGTCGTCGGTAATTGGTCGAGAGGCGCGACTGCGCATAGCGTCGCGAAATTGGTCGGCAGAGATTGCGCCGTCTTCGAGTTGTGCAAACGGACCCTTTTGGGCATAAAGACCCAGCATTTCGTCGGCGTCGGCAATGCCGATTGCCTCAAGGGCTGCCACGCAATTCTCGCGGCGGATGTTCATTATCACGCCGCCCAAGTCGAATAGTAGGTTTTTTATCTCGCTCATTCGATTTTGTTTAACGTCTTAGCAAAGGTACGAATAAAAACGAAAAACGCCAACCCGAAACGAGATTTGTAAGCCGTCTTACTTGCTCTTCTTGTATTCGCTGGGAGTCATTCCGGTGTGGTGCTTGAAATATTTGCCGAAGAACGATTGGTTGGGGAAGTTCAGGCTGTAGGCAATCTCCTGGACGTTCATCGTCGAATATTTAAGCAGATTTTTCGCCTCGAGAACGACGAAATGGTTAATCCATTGCGCCACGGTGCTGCCGCTCGAGCGCTTGATGATGGTGGTGAAATATTTCGGCGACAGGCGCATCTTTTCGGCGTAAAACTTGACAGACCGCTCCGTTTTGTAGTATTCGCCGAGCAGCATCATAAACTCCTTGAAGTAGCCGGCATTTTTGTCGAATTCTTCGGTCGAGCCCACACCGACGGTTGTGCGGTTAACCACGCGGCACACTTTGAAGAAAAATGCCGACACGAGGTTGCGCATAATCTCGTCGGACGTTTCGTCGTGCTCGTTGTTGTTGATTTCGTCAGCCACGGCGCACCACAAGTTGCACACCTCCGCGAAAGTCTTTTCGCCAAGGTCGAAACACTGCTTGTTTTTAATCGCCAAAAGTTTTTGGATAATCGGCTTGATATCGAGATTCAGGTTTTTGATAAAGTCGAGGTCGACCACCATCATGCGCACTTTGCAGTCGCTGACGTCGGTAGAGTCGGCGCGCATAATTTGCCCCGGAAAGTTGATAAACAAGCCGTTGGTGTTGACGGTATACTCTTCGGAATTGGTCAGCACACGAAACGAGCCGCTCTCGCAAAGCAAAAATATGAATGCGTTTAGGCTGAACGGATGCTCCATCGGCATGCCGTACTTCTCGTTCGCCGCAATCGCCTGCTGACGAGTTCGCGACGCCAACAAGCATCCGGGAGTATAGGCGTCGCCTTCCTCTTTGTGGAATATTGAAATGATTTTGTCGAGTGATACTCGCGGTATTTCTTTTATCTCTTGCATCTCATTATCTTTCTATTTATTGTCAGCACCGCGACACACAACGTCAAAAAATAAGTTTATAGGTCGTTTGTCCGTGTCTTTCCGTGGCGCATTGCCGGGCGCTGCACAATTGGCGGTATTAACCACTATGCAAATATAACACTTTAAAGCAACTTTTGTTCAAATAGTACGAAATCAGCACACTATTAGGGACAAATCGAACACCATTTACCCCAAAAGCGCCAAAAACACCAAAAAAAATCAGCGAAAAAAGGAAGACCAAATATTAACTAATACTTATATTTTACCATTCCCCCAATACCTTATTAGCATGGGCTGAAGACGCTCTTTAACAACTTGCATAATCGTAGAAAATGGAATTTCCTCTTTCCATTTTATCTTCCTAAGAAAGGTATTCCATCGCATAACGCGCTCCGTGCCTATTGCAAACTCATCAGAAAATAGTTTAAGATTAGATTTATACGGTAATGCTCGATTATCAAAAGTAGCTTTAATAGCTTCAAACAGAGCCTCATCGTCAATAATACGTTGCGTAAGCAACTGATAGCAATCAAAGAAATCTTTCATCCTGCTGTTAGTGACATCACGATCAATCATAGTATGAAACTTTTCCGCCACCACGGTCTCCAATGAGTATGCTTGAATATTCACGGATGGAATATTTGGCAATAGTAGCGGAAATTCAATAGCCACAGGGCATGGAGACACAACATCGCCAAAACCAATGTCAATAGACATACTATGAACTATTGTATCCATGTGGGCTGTGACATAAAAACGCAATCCCGGATATTTTTTATCAACAGTGATAGATTCGGTTGTTATACTATTTGTATCAAAAAGCACCCCATCTTCAACGCAATCTATTGCTACTATCTGCTTGAATATGTTTGTGAGGGTATCCCTATCTCGGCTTATCCTATCAGCCAAAAAGTCCACATCAATAGTGGGACGAGCTTCAAGACCGTCTAAAGCATACAGCAAAGAACCGCCTTTAAGCAGAAAATTGTCCTTGTACCGACTGACCGACACACGGTAGAGCAAACGCTCATTAAAATATCTTGCTAACAAGTACATATAATTGTAGCCCGTCCCGTTCATCAGATTAACCAAACGAGCCCTCACTGACTTGCTATAGTTTTTATTCACCATTATTCTAATGCTATTTCAAGGTAATACTTCATTATAGACCACACACGCAGGCGCTTGGCGTATTCTGCCAAAAGGCTAAGGTTGCGATTATTTTTCCTCAGGTATGTTCTTACAATCTCCGCACAAACGTCAAGACCTATCTTATTGCGGTATTTCACGGCATCGCAAACGCTGCGCTCCATATTGGTAATTCGCACAAGATGTCCCGACAAATTTTCTTCTACAACGCCAAACTTGAGATTTTCACACTTCCAATAGTAAAGCGTCAACGGAAGCGTTGGTGGAATCACAACCTTGCGTTGCCGTTCAACAGCCACACACAAAGAAGTGGGAATCGTTGTCGTTAGCCGATAATGACTCCAAGCATTATACAGACAAACCACACCACCGGGCACGATGCGCTCAACATCAACCATCGTGTCGAGAAGCGCTTCAGGCATTGCGTAGACTCCCGAACGAAGTCTTATCAGTTCACCCCTCCGTGCGGCTCGGTGAACTCGCTTATACTCCGCCTCGTTTTTCATATCCAACGTAGATATGATGCCTCCAAGTGCAGCTACTTTATGAGAAATCCTTTCCATGTGATTGTCTTTGTCGATGCAAAAATACAAATAATTTCGGAATTATGGGATTTTTCTACTGCAATTATTATAGTTTGCCGTAGATTTATGACGTTTTGCACTGGGTGGGCGGCAATTAACCTGCATTATTCATACTGTTCCGTTACGAAAGGGCTAACCGGCAATGCATTAGCGTGAGCGCAGCGATGACGATGCAGAATGTAGTAAATCCTACCTTCAAAGAGGAAGAGCGAGCATTGCGCTAAGGTGTTGGCAGTTAGTCATTGCAGTAGAAACAGTATGAATAATGCAGGTTAACTTCTTTCCCGCCGGCGATTTGCATTTTGTCGATAATTATTGTACATTTGCAAAAGACTAAACCATAAAAATCGAAGATTATGAACAACAGATTGCTCGCGAGTGCCAAATGCGCAGTTTTGGCGTTATTAGTTGTATTGGTGGCTTCGTGCTCCAAAACTTCGGAATTGCTCAATTACGTTCCGGCAGATACAAAATTAGCCGCAACAGTCTCGCTTGGCGACTTGATTAAAAAGTCGAATATCAAAGATTTAAACGCCGACGGTACTGACGAACAATTCAAAAAACTTGTCAACGGCGACTTCGGTTTTGCCTACGATAATGCCGTAGTGTTTGAATGCAACAACGACACTTTCTTAGCGTTGGAAATTGAAGACATGGAAAAATTTGAGGCTCAAATGACAGCCAAAGACGTCGACGGCGTAAAAATCTACGAATTGAAAGACAACAGCAATTGGATGAAAATCGCTGTCGTCGACGGTATTGCATTTATGGGCAGCACTTCCGACGACCGATTGGCTGCCGGCGTCAACCACATAACCAACCTTGCCGACGAGGCGCGCCTGTCGTCGACCGACATCGCCGACAAACTTTCCGGCCACGACATCAACTTCTACGTCAACATCGGCGACGCGCTGGCTATCTATGCCGCTCAGTTGGAGCAAATCCTCGGCGTGAGCAACATCGATAAGGCTAAGTCGTTCGGATATGTCGATTTCGACAAAAGCGACATCAAAGGCGCTATGACATTCGTCGATGCCGACGGCGGAAACATCCTCAAAGCTGCCGACTTGGGCGACGTCGACACCGACATGCTCAAACTGCTCGATGCCAACATGACTAACGTCGTTGCGCTGAAAATAAAAGACGAAATCCTCAAAAAAGCGGCTTTGCTCGCACCGACCGGCGACGGCATGACAGCTTTGGTATCGCAAATGGTTGTTTCGAACATCGAAGGCGACTTCGCTATCGGCGTTAACGTCAAAGACACGCAAAACATCTATGCCAATTCGGCAACCGCCGTTGTCAAACTCAAAGACGGCGCGAAAGAATCGCTCAGTCAAATCATTGAGGGTCAATTCGGTCTCAAAAAAGATGCTTCCGGTCAATATTCGTTGCAAAGACTTTTAGGCAAAGACGTCAACATCGGTTTTAAAGACGACTACCTCTACATAACCAACGTGTCGCTTCCGGCAAACACTTTCGCCAAGACGGATGCCGCAAAGACGTTCGACGACAAAACTTTTGCAATGTTCTCCAACATCGCCGGTCTGTCGACATTAAATCCGTCAATTCCTCAAATCGACGGCACAACAACGATTACGCTCGACGAAAAGCAACTCTCGTTCGAAATTCACGCCAACCATAACGAAGGCAACATCCTTGCTTACTTCCTGAAAATGGCACTTAACAAATAACGCAAATGCAATCAATCACTCTATCCGACGTGCTGCCACGGGTCTTCGCCGACCGTAGCGACATTCGCTCGCAGGTGTGGCGAACCGACCTGAGGCTCGAGTCGGGAAAGAAATATCTCATCATGGCGGAAAGCGGTGGCGGAAAGTCATCGCTTTGCGCCTATATCTACGGCTATCGCACCGACTACGAAGGCGACATACGCTTCGACAACCGCCCTATCGGCGAACTGTCGATTGCCGAATGGTGCAACGTGCGGCGCAAAGAGATTGCCTATCTTCCGCAAGAGTTACGGCTCTTTCCCGAACTCACCGCACTCGAAAACGTGGAACTAAAAAATCGTCTCAGTAGGCACAAAACGACCGAGCAAATCGCTGAAATGTTCGACCGCCTGGGCATCGCCGACAAACTTAACAGCCCCGTCGGCAAACTCTCTATCGGTCAGCAGCAGCGCGTTGCCATCGTCCGCACGCTCTGCCAGCCCTGCAGTTTCTACCTGCTCGACGAGCCGGTGAGCCACCTCGATGCCGCCAACAACAGCATCGTTGCCGCTATGGTCGCCGAAGAGGCTGACCGTCTCGGCGCCGGAATCGTCGCCACGTCGGTGGGCAACAACTTGGATATCAACGCAGAGGAGGTGCTTCGACTATGAAAGGAATTCTTTGGAAACTTCTCAAAAAGCACGTCAGCAAAAGCCAAATGTTCGGCTTTGCCCTGGCTAACATCATCGGTCTCACCATCGTGCTCCTCGGCGTGCAATTCTACCAAGACGTGCGCAACATCTTTGCCGACGAAGACAGCTTTATGCGCAAAGACTACCTCGTCGTGACAAAACGCGTCGGCGAACTCAACGCCATTGCCACCATGATGGGTGGCGGCGCCAACACGTTTACCGACAGCGAACTCACTCAACTCCGCAACGAGCCGTGGGTGCGCGACGTCGGCAAATTTTCGACGTCAAACTACCAAGTCTACGGCACAATCTCGCTCGCCGGGCAGTCGGTGTCGCTCCGCTCAAGTTTCTTCTTCGAAGCCGTCCCCGACAAGTTTCTCGACGTCGAAAGCAAAGACTGGAAATTCGACCCAGAACATCCGCAAATCCCTATCATCGTCTCGAAAGACTACCTGTCGCTCTACAACTTCGGCTTCGCCGCATCGCAAGGCATGCCGCAAATGAGCGAAAACATGATTGGCATGGTGCCCATCGTCTTCCGCCTGACGGGCAATAATGGCAAGCAAGACTTCCTCGAAGGCCGCATCGTCGGATTCTCGAACCGACTCAACACCATCATCGTGCCGCAATCGTTTATGGACTGGAGCAACAACCGCTACGCTCCCGACGCCGAGGCTCAAGCGTCGCGCATCATCGTCGAAGTGTCGAATCCCGGCGACCCCGCCGTAGAAACCTATATGAATTCGCACGGCTACGAAATTGCCGGCGACAAGCTCAACAGCAGCAAGGCAAACCGACTGCTGACCATCATCCTGAGCATCGTCGTCGCCGTCGGGCTCGTAATCTGCGTCCTCTCGTTCTTCATCCTAATCTTGAGCATATTCCTGCTCTTGCAAAAGAACACGCAGAAGCTCCAAAACCTGCTGCTACTGGGCTATTCGCCGCGGCAAGTGTCGGGGATGTATGTGCGCATGATTGTCTACATCAACATCGCCGTCTATGTGCTTTCGATGGTGGCAATGCTCGTCGCTCGAACGTACTATCTGCCTTTGGTGCAAGCCTATGGCGCACACAACGCCGGACTCTCGGTTGCTGCAGCCGTCGGCGCCGCTCTGATTGCCGTAATCACCCTCGGCAACGTCGCCGCCGTGCGTCGAAAAGTGCGCAACCTCTGGCTACTCGAAAAATAAGCACGGGAAAAGCACTGTTTTGGTAGTTAAACTATGTTATACCTTATCTTGCGTTGTTAATTATTCTTAATAATTTTCGTCAAAAAAGAGGTATTCAACGCGCCGATTTGCGAAAATACAATAATATATATATCTTTGCAATCGGAATGGAATCAAGGAGGGGGCGGACGTCTTCTCCTTTGTTTTTGAACAAATTAGAACAACAAATATGATAGACAAACAACTGCTGCGCGCCACGCTCGAACAGGCAATGGAAGGCACCGACCTGTTTGTGGTCGACATCACCATCGGCACCGATAACCATATCGTGGTCGACATCGACAGCGACTCAAGCGTCGACATCGACGAATGCGTTCGCCTTACTCGCGCCGTCGAAGCCGCCTTCGACCGCGACACCGAAGACTACGACCTCGAAATAGGCTCGGCAGGCATCACATCGCCGCTGCGTATGCCGCGCCAGTATGCTAAATACATCGGCAAAAACGTAGAAGTTCTCACCGCCGACGGTCGCAAGCTCAAAGGCGAGCTTCGCGCTGCCGACACCGACGGATTTACCATCGCCGTCATGAAAAAAGAAAAGCCCGAAGGCGCTAAACGCCCCGTTATGGTGGCTCACGACCTGACTTTTAATTATAGCGAAATAAAATATACAAAATACTTAATAGAGTTTTAGCAATATGGCAAAGAAAGAGGAAACCAGCATGGTCGAAACCTTTAAGGAGTTTAACGACGACAAGCACATCGACAAAACCACAATGATAAGCGTGCTCGAGGAATCGTTTCGCAACGTGTTGGCGAAAATGTTCGGCTCCGACGAGAATTTCGTTGTGATTATGAACCCCGACAAAGGCGACTGCGAGATATATCAAAACCTGGAAGTTGTAGCCGACGGCGAAGTCGAAAATCCGAGTATGCAAATCGGGTTGACCGAGGCACGCGCCATCGACGCCGAATGCCAAATCGGCGAAGAAGTTACCAAAGAAATCGTATTCGAGAAGTTTGGACGTCGCGCCATCCTGACACTCCGTCAGACCCTGGCTTCCAAGATTCTCGACCTCCAAAAAGACGCTATCTACAACAAGTTTAAAACCATGGAGGGCGAAATCGTAACCGGCGACATCTACCAAGTGTGGAAGCGCGAAGTGCTCGTGCTCGACGAAGACCACAACGAGCTCATCCTTCCCAAAGACGAGCAAATCCCGTCAGACCGCTACCGCAAGGGCGAATCGCTCCGCGCAGTCATTAAAGAAGTGCAAAACGTCAACAGCAATCCGAAAGTCATCATCTCGCGCACCAGCCCGGAATTCCTCCGCCGCTTGTTCGAACAAGAAGTGCCCGAAATCCACGACGGTCTGATTGTCATCAAAGCCATTGCACGCATCCCCGGCGAACGCGCCAAGATTGCCGTTGAGTCGTACGACGACCGCATCGACCCCGTAGGCGCTTGCGTCGGCGTCAAAGGCTCGCGCATCCACGGCATCGTCCGCGAACTCCGCAACGAAAACATCGACGTTATCAACTATACTTCTAACATCGACCTCTTCATCCGCCGTGCACTCAGCCCCGCAAAAATCTCGTCGGTGCGCATCAACGAAGAAGAGAAATATGCCGAAGTGATGTTGCGTCCCGAAGAAGTGTCGCTTGCCATCGGTAAAGGCGGCTTGAACATCAAACTCGCCACTATGCTTACCGGCTACCAAATCGACGTTTATCGCTACACCGACGACAGCGACGACATCTACCTCGACGAATTCAACGACGAAATCGACGGTTGGGTTATCGAAGCGCTCAAAAACATCGGACTTACTACCGCTAAGAGCGTGTTGAGCACCCCGCGCGACCAAATCATCGAAAAAGCCGACCTCGAAGAAGACACCGTCAACTACGTCTTCGACGTGCTCCGCGCCGAATTTGAAGATTAAGTCGATTAGCCCCGACGCAGGGCGGCGCCAATGCGTGATACGTTAAGAGCCCGTTCGACAACTTACAGGCTCATAGAATAATACTTACTATACAATATATGGCAATAAAGATAAGTAAAGCAGCAAAAGAACTCAATGTAGGATTCCAAACGCTGGTGGAATTCCTGCAGAAAAACAACCAAGACGTGGAGAATAACATCAACACACGTCTTACCGACGAACAGTATGAGATGCTTGTCAAAGCGTTTAAAAACGACCAAGACCTCAAACAAAAGTCGGACATGTACATCACAAGCCGCCACAAAGAAAAGGAGAAGGCTAAAGCCGCTCCTCAGCAGCCTGTTGAAGAAATCAAAACAGTCGTTACGCCTGTATCGGCTCCTAAGATTGTCGGCAAAATCGACCTCAATCCCAAGCCGGAACCCAAGCCCGAGCCGAAACCGGAACCAAAACCGGAACCTAAGCCGGAACCCAAACCCGAACCCAAACCCGAGCCCAAGCCCGAAGTTGTCGAGACAAAGCCCGAACCCGTTGCCCCGAAAGTCGACGAGAGACCTGCCGCTCCCGCTAAAAAGCACGAAAAGCAGAAACCCGCCATCAAGACTAACGCCGACGGAACCGAGATTATCACCGTCGTTGAGCAAATCTCAGCGCCCAAAATCATCGGCAAAATCAACCTCGACGAAATCAATCAACAGACTCGTCCCAAGAAAAAGTCGAAAGAGGAAAAGCGCCGCGAACGTATGGCTAAAGACTTCGCCGGAAACGACGTAGAAAAGAAAAAACGTAAACGCATCGGCAAAGAAAAAGTCGACATCGAAAACGCTTCCGACAACCAACAGTCGCAAGGTCAACGCGGTCCCAAACCCGACTCGAAGAAAGACAAAAACGCCGCTTCGAAAAAGGCTGACCGTCAAAAGCCCAAAAAGCACATCAAGCCCGAAGTGAGCGACGACGACGTGCAGAAGCAAGTTAAAGAAACCCTCGCGCGACTCACCAACAAGCCTCAAAAGAAGAGCGCTAAATGGAGAAAAGAGAAACGCGAAGCCAACGAAGAGCGCGAACGCGAAGAAGCCGAACTCGAATTGAAGGAGAGCAAGATTCTCCGCATCACAGAGTTCGTCACCGCCAACGACCTCGCAATGATGATGGACGTGCCCGTCAACAAGGTTATTGCCACTTGTATGAACCTGGGCGTGATGGTATCAATCAACCAGCGTCTTGATGCCGAAACCATCAACATCGTTGCCGACGAATTCGGATTCAAGACCGAATACGTCAGCGCGGAAGTGTCGGAAGCCATCACCGTCGAAGAAGACGCCGAAGAAGACCTCCAACAACGTCCGCCGATTGTTACCGTAATGGGTCACGTCGACCACGGTAAAACGTCGCTGCTCGACTATATCCGTAATGCCAACGTAATCGCCGGCGAAGCAGGTGGTATCACCCAGCACATCGGTGCTTACAACGTAAAACTCGAAGACGGCCGCCGCATCACATTCCTCGACACGCCGGGTCACGAAGCGTTTACCGCAATGCGTGCCCGCGGTGCAAAAGTGACCGACGTGGCTATCATCATCGTTGCCGCCGACGACAACGTCATGCCGCAGACCATCGAGGCTATCAACCACGCATCGGCTGCCGGTGTGCCTATCGTCTTCGCAATCAACAAAGTCGATAAGCCAAACGCCAACCCCGACAAAATCAAGGAAGAACTTGCCAACATGAACTACCTCGTCGAAGAATGGGGCGGTAAATATCAGTCGCAAGACATCTCGGCAAAGAAAGGTAACGGCGTGCAAGAACTGCTCGAAAAAGTGCTCCTCGAAGCCGAAATGCTCGACCTCAAGGCAAATCCCGACCGCAAAGCCGTCGGCAGCGTCATCGAGTCGTCGCTCGACAAAGGTCGCGGCTACACCGCAACCGTGCTCGTCAGCAACGGTACGCTCCGCGTGGGCGACATCATGGTAGCCGGTACAAGCTACGGCAAGATTCGCGCAATGTTCAACGAGCGTAACCAACGCATCAAAGAAGCAGGACCTTCGGCGCCCGCACTCGTGCTCGGACTCAACGGAGCACCAACCGCAGGCGACACCTTCAACATAATGGAAAGCGACCGCGAAGCACGCGAGATTGCCAACCGTCGCGAGCAACTCCAACGCGAGCTCAAAGAGCGCACACGCCGTCTCCCCGGACTCGACGACATCGCTCGTCGTCGCGCACTCGGCGAATTCCACGAGCTTAACCTCATCGTCAAAGGCGACGTCGACGGCTCTATCGAAGCGCTCAGCGACTCGCTCATCAAGCTGTCGACCCCCGAAGTGCAAGTCAACGTCATCCACAAAGCTGTCGGTGCAATCTCCGAGAGCGACGTTACCCTTGCTGCCGCTTCCGATGCCGTCATCATCGGCTTCCAAGTGCGCCCGTCGGTTGCCGCTAAACGTCTTGCCGAAAACGACGGCGTCGACATCCGTCTCTACTCGATTATCTACGACGCTATCGAGGAAATCAAAGACGCTATGGCAGGTATGCTCTCGCCCGAAATCAAAGAAGAGGTTACCGGTACGGCGGAAGTGCTGCAGACCTACAAGATTTCGCGCGTAGGCACAATCGCCGGATGTATGGTCCGCGAAGGCAAAATCAAGCGCACAAGCAAGATTCGCCTTATCCGCGACGGTATCGTCAAATATACCGGCGAACTCGGCTCGCTCAAGCGCTTTAAAGACGACGCCAAGGAAGTGCTCTCGGGCTACGACTGCGGTCTGAACATCACAAACTACAACGACATCAAAGAAGGCGACATGATTGAAGCTTTCGAAGAAGTCGAAGTAACGAAGAAACTTTAACCTGCAAGTTAGGTTGAGAACCGTAGCCATCAACATAGGCACAAACCTCGGCGACCGATGTGCCAACATCGAGTTTGCACTCTCTCGCATCGCCCGTTTTGCTCCCGACCTACGCAAATCTCAAATCTACGAATCCGAATCATGGGGTTACACGTCGTGTAACCCCTATTATAATATCGGGGCAACCTTCTCGTCCGACGAAAGCCCCGAGGCAATCTACCGCCGCCTCCACGCCATCGAAGCCGAGGCGCAAAGCACCGTCCACCGCCACTCCGACGGCACCTACGCAGACCGACGGCTCGACATTGACATAATCTACATCGGCAACGAAATCCACAACGGCGAAATCATCGTGCCCCATCCGCGTATGCACCTGCGCGACTTCGTCTTGCAGCCGCTGCTCGAACTTACGCCCGACTGGCGCCATCCCATCTTCGACAAAACTATCCGCCAGCTTAGTGGAGAGTGAAGAGGTAAGAGTGGAGAGTGTAATTACAATCAGCACACAATCCATTGACAATCAACATAGTAGGGTCGCGCCTTGGTGCGACCTATCAGGCGATATTCAAGCGCGAGCTTCGGCGAGTCTGCCTTTCAGCTTACTACTATATTCGGATTTATCTTGCGTAGGTGTTCGATAAACTTCTGCTTATCCGCCGGAGAGATGACGACAGATTTTCGGTTTGTCAATCTAATTTCAATACGGTCTAAAGATGCCGCCGGGGCTGATATAATAGTATTTGTGCAGCGAATAGAGACGATTTGTCGTATGTCGTATTTTTCGACAGGCAAAAATCCGCATTTGATAGAAAGAGTTTCCTGCGCAACGATGTATTTTATATTGAAAATCAGAAAGGTAGCAAATGCCAACATAATCAAGACCAAAACAACCATAGTCCAAGAAAATGCGAGGAACAACGCCGGAACAGTAGGAACTAACGTAATTAGATACATCGTTCCCACAAGCCGATAGTCTATTTTCGATTTATAAACATCCATGTTGGCAACCATAAAAAACAAAAAGCTAACCGAATGATTAACAAACGATTAGCATTCCATTTTGTACCCGAGATCGGACTCGAACCGACAAGGTTGTTACACCACTAGAACCTGAAACTAGCGCGTCTACCAATTTCGCCACCCGGGTTTGTGAGTGCAAAGATAGTGCAAAAAAATTGGAAAACAATAATTTTTGCCCATTTTTTGCCCGTTGGCGGTTTTTATATAACTTTGCAAAATATAAAAGATAATCCACTAAACTCAAAAAATAACATTTATGGAACTGGTAAAACCGGGTAAGTTTGTAAAATTTATCTACGACCTTTACGAAATCGACAACGAAGAAGTAACTTTGATGTACAGCGCAACGCGCGAACATCCCGACCAAACGATATTCGGCGGCGACGACGGTCTACTTCCCGCCGTTAGCGCCGAGCTCGAAGGCAAATCTGCCGGCGCAACTTTCGACATCACGCTCAAGCCCGAAGAAGCGTTCGGCACTTTCGACGAAAAACTCATTATGGAGCTCGACCGCGAACTCTTTACTAACGAAGAAGGCGAATTCGACAACGAACACGTACGCTCGGGCGCTCCCGTGACGATGATGACCGAACAGGGCTTCCCCGTGTCGGGACTGGTGCTTATGGTAAGTCCGACAAAGGTTACCGTCGACTTCAACCACCCGATGGCAGGCAAGCACGTACGCTTCAAAGGCGAAATCCTGGAAGTGCGCGACGCTACCGAAGACGAACTCCACCCGCACTGCGGCTGTGGTTGCGGCTGCGACCATGACCACTGCGGCGACTGCGGCGGCGGTTGTCACTAATAATGCCGAGCGACGATGGCTTACGGAAAAACATACGTAGTGTTCGAAGGTCGACACCCGGGTATCTATGAGACCTGGGACGATTGTCGTGCCGAAATCGATGGCTACCCCGGCGCCATCTATAAGTCGTACTACGACAGCGCAGAGGCTATCGAAGCCTTTCGCCGAAGCGACAAAGATTCGGCGGCGGTGATTAACGCCATTACGCGTCACGTCGAAGAGCAAAACGCCGCCGACGCGCAAGCCGACACCGCTCGTCCGCCTTATCTCGACAATCCCGACATCGTTGCCGACAGCATTGCTGTCGACGCCGGATGCCGCGGCAACCCCGGCGTGATGGACTATCGCGGCGTCGATGTCCGCACGGGATGCGAGATTTTTCACGTCGGTCCGTTTGCTCACGGCACTAACAACATCGGCGAATTTCTCGCCATCGTCCACGCCCTCGCTCTGCTCAAAAAGCAAGGCAGAAACTGCCCGGTCTACAGCGACAGCAGCGTGGCGCAAAAGTGGGTGCGCTGCCGACGTTGCAACACGCGCATCGAGCGCCGTCCGGACAACGTGCAACTGCTGCAAATCGTCGAGCGCGCCGAAACGTGGCTCCGCACAAACGACTACACGAACCCGATACTCAAATGGCAAACCGACCGCTGGGGCGAAATCCCCGCCGACTTCGGCAGAAAAAAGTAACACTCAGCCGGTTGTGTCGATAAAAATCATTATAGAATCAAAAAAAACAACCTAAGAAATAATTATGAAAAAACTAACTTCTCTCTTGCTACTTGCGCTGATGTGCCAAATAGCGACTGCCAAGCAGATTTCGCAGCAACAAGCAGCGGCAATTGCCGGAAAGTATGTGCCCACAATCAAAGCGGCAAACCTTAAGCCGGCAAAGAAAGCGGGAGCCACTGAGGCTTCTGCCGAATACTATGTGTTCGACACCGCAGGCGGCGGCTTTGCCGTTGTTGCCGGCGACGACGAGTTCGACGAAGTTATCGGCTACTCGTCGACAGGCAGTTTCGGCGACATCGACCAACTGCCGACAGCGTTGAAAGACGGACTCAACAATTACGCCGAATACGTTCGCCGCTTCCGCGCCGGCGAAGTGCCCGCAATCAAAAAACCACTGACAGCAAGTACGGTTGTCGTAAGCCCGTTAGTGACCACGAAATGGAATCAAGAAGAGCCTTACAACAACAACTGCCCCTATTCGTCGCGCGCCGGCGAAAACTGCCCGACAGGCTGCGCCGCAACCGCTATGGCTCAGATTATGAACTACTACGAATGGCCGCAAACCGGCGATGGCTCAAACTCCTACAGCGACAGTTTCGGCACCCATTCGGTCAACTTTGCGCAGTCGACCTACGACTGGAACAATATGCTCGACAGTTACGACAGCTACAACGCCACTCAAGCGGCTGCCGTGGCTAAACTAATGTGGGATTGTGGCGTGGCGATGTATATGGAATACACCGTCAACGGTAGCGGCGCTATCGACGGCGATATGGCTCTCGCTGCCGCCGACCACTTCAAATATAACACCCACATACTCTATCGCGACGGCTCGTTCAAAAACGATTTCCGCGACGCCATTCTCGCTTCCTTAGACGCGCACAACCCAATCATTCTCTGCGGTCAAGGCAGCATGGGCGGACACGCTTTCGTTGCCGACGGATATAACTCGGCGAACTATCTCCACATCAACTGGGGATGGGGCGGCATGTCGGACGGCTACTTCAACATCGACGCGCTCAACCCGCCGGCTCTCGGTACCGGTGGTGGCGCCGGTGGCTTCAACATGATGCAAAGCGCCATTCTTATGACTCCCACCGAAAACAATTCGACAAGCGGCTCGCTCGAGCAAATGCCGTTGCTCCTCTACGACTCGCGCTACTCAACCACCAACGTCGGCTACTTCAAAGCAACCACAACGGCTGCCACAAAAGGCTCGGCTTTCAAAGTCAGCACGGTCTATCTCTTCAACAACGCTACCGGCGACTGGTCGGGAGCGATTGCCGCCGGAGTATATACCGAAGATGGCGAACTCTTAGGCATTTCGTCGACGAAGACGATTACCATCAAAGATGGCTACCTCTATAGCAACCCATGCACATTCGACGTCGGTCCGGTTTTGGCAACTCTCAGCGACGGCGAATACGTAGTCAAAGCCGTATCGCGCGAAGCACGTACCGGCGTGGGCGCCAACGACTGGTTGCCCGTGTCGACCCCCGAACGTGTTGTTGTTGCCGTCGACGGCGACCAAGTGTATGTCGGCAATAAACCCACAGAAATCGAACTCATTGCGCCTATCTCTTCCGACAAAGAGACTTACGACATCGGCGACACTGCAGTGTTCGTCGCTTCCGTCGAAAACAACTCCGACGAAGCGGCTCAAGGTACGCTCAAATTCCTCATCTCCGACGCCGAAAGCGGTGCTAAAAAGATGACGGCAACGTCGACAATCGCATTGTCGGCAGGCGCAACCGGCGCGGCATCCATCAAGATTTCGATTGCGTCGAGCCGTTTCGAAGTTGGCAAGAGTTATACGATTTCGATAACCGACTACACGCCCACAACCGGCTCACACATCTTCAAAGCCGCTGACGAGGCAAACGCTTGCACGATAACGATTAACGACCCGGAAAAAGACGGCGGCGTCGGCAGCATTGCTGCGCAAAGCGTCAAGGTATTCCCCAACCCGGCGACCGACATCGTCAAAGTGAGCGGCGACGGAGTCAAGTCGATTGAACTCTACTCGGCAAGCGGAGCCAAGGTGCGCTGCGCCGAAGGCTGTACGATGAACGTTGCCGACCTCCCGGCAGGCTACTACCTGGTAAGCGTTGCCACACAAAACGGCACCGTAACTCATCGAATCATCAAGAAATAACCCCGACTTCGTGTCGTTTACGCACAGCGCCGACGGAACAATTTTGCCCTGTCGGCGCTTTTTGTTGCTCTTATTTATGAAAAATTTGGCAATTTGGAAACTAAGAAATATCTTTGTACTGAAAAAAAGTGTTGAAAACAACAAGATTTTTCAGTATACTGAAAATAAGTGTTGAAACTAACAGGAATTTTCAGTAGAGTAAAAGAATGTTAAAAACACAGATTATTCAGTAGGATGACAATAGAGCGTGATTCATATCTAAAGAAATTGATTTCGAAGCGTCACGATGGGAAAATAAAAATTGTGACCGGCATTCGTCGTTGCGGCAAGTCGTTCTTGCTGTCAACGATTTATGCAAATTGGTTAAAGAGCCAAGATGTCGACGATTCGCATATCATTATAATCAACCTTGAAGACCGACGAAACAAACCACTTCGCGACCCGGATGCCCTACTTGCTTTCATCGACTCAAAATTGACCGACGACAAGATGCACTACATTATGATAGACGAGATTCAGTTGGTTCCGGAATTTGAGGACGTTCTGAACAGTTATCTTGACATGCCTAATGCAGACGTGTATGTCACGGGAAGTAATGCAAGATTCCTATCCAAACAAGTGCGAACAGAGTTTGCCGGACGAGGCGAAGAGGTGCGACTGCATCCGCTTACATTCAGAGAATTTACAACAGTAGTCAATAAGGATAAAGCCGATGCGCTAAAAGACTATATGATTTACGGAGGACTTCCGCAGGTGGTCCTGAAAGAATCGCACAAAGAAAAAGTCGAAATTCTTAACGCCTTATTCGAAAATACATATGTAAGCGACATTGTGGCGCGTTATAAAATCCGCAACACGGAAGTCATTGACGAACTGCTCAACATACTTGCATCATCGATAGGCGGCTTGACTAATGCTACAAAACTTGCCAACACGTTTGTAAGTGTTAAGAATGAGAAGGTCAGCCGCAACACGATTGCCAATTATATCGAATACATTTGCGACTCATTCCTTATGGAAAGAGCATGCAGATACGACATCAAAGGCAAACGATACATAGAGAGCCCGTACAAATACTATTTTACGGATTGCGGACTCAGGAACGCACGTCTTAACTTCCGACAAATTGAATATACCCACCTGCTCGAAAACGTAATCTACAACGAACTCATTGCTCGCGGCTTTAGCGTCGACGTGGGTGTTGTGTCTAAAATATGCCAAGACGACAACAAAGAGGCTGTCCGACGCAACTTTGAAGTCGACTTCGTGTGCAACCTGGGTAGCAAGCGTTACTACATCCAGTCGGCTTATCGTATGATTGACGAAGACAAAGTAAAACAAGAAGAAGCATCGTTGAGAAACATCGACGATTCATTCAAGAAAATCATTATTCTCGGCGAATATACCCCAGTCTTGCGGAATGAATCGGGAATCACAATTATGAGTATTTACGATTTTCTGCTGAAAGAAAACTCCCTGGAATTGTGAGATAAAGAGTTGTCATAGAGCGTCGGCGGAGCGAATTTTAGCCCTGTCGACGCTTTTTATACGCGTTTTGCAGAATATTCCGCCGTTTTTGCTTAATTTTGCACCGTCAATTGGCAAAAAAGAAATTTGAAGCGCATACATATATACATAGTGTTGGCGATGATACTGTCGACTACGATATTCGCGCAGCAAGCTCCGGTAGACGTACCGCCGAGCGAAGCCGCCGCCGATAGCGACAGTCTGCGCCGCGAAGTGATAGTCGATTCGCTTGCCGCTGTTGAGCACCAACTGCGGTCGAGTCAGCGTATCGATTCGATTCGTAATGCGCTTGCCGGACGCCGACAATTCAAAGACCACAGCCGACGCCCGTCGTTACGCTCCGGCTACGACGACTTGCTCCAAGACACGACCGCGCTTACCGACTCCGTTGTGGCTCGGCTCGACTCCATCTCGTCGATTATCGAGCAACTCGATTCTGCCGACCGCGCCGACATCGACTCCATTGCCCCGCTCGACACCATTGCCGCTACAGCTGCGGCAGACCGCATCAAGCCGGTGATTGTCGACTCGCTCGCCGCCGACAGCCTCCGCCCGACGGTAACCACGACGAAGGATAAGACGCCCAAACACGGACGCATCGTGTGGGAAAAAGTCGACATCGAAGCACCTGTCGACTTCGTTGCCAAAGACTCGCTGGTCATGGTCGGGCAAAATTCGGCATTCATGTACGGCAACGCCAACGTAAAATATCAAGACATCGACCTCGCTGCCGACGAAATGCAGATGGACATGAACACCAGTACGATTTACGCCGTCGGACGTCCCGACTCGATTGGCGAAATCCAAGGCACCCCCGTCTTTAAAGACAAGAGCGGCGACTACGAGTCGAAAACGATGAAATACAACTTCAAAACAGGTCGCGGCTACATCACCGACGTCGTTACCCAGCAGGGCGAAGGCTACCTCACCGGCGGGCAGACCAAGAAGATGGAAGACAACACCTACTACATGGAGAACGGCAAATATACCACCTGCGACGACCACGAACACCCGCACTTCTACATGCAATTGACAAAGGCTAAAGTGACGCCGCGCAAAAACGTCGTGTCAGGTCCCGCATATATGGTGCTCTGCGACGTGCCGTTGCCGCTGGCTCTGCCGTTCGGCTACTTCCCGTTCTCGTCGAAATATTCGTCGGGTATCATCATGCCGACTTTCGGCGACGACTACCAGAAAGGCTTCTACCTCAGCGACGGCGGCTACTATTTCGCCATCAACGACTACGTCGACTTGGCGCTCACCGGCGAAATCTACACAAAAGGCTCGTGGGGACTCGCCGCGCAGTCGTCCTACCGCAAACGATACAAATTCTCGGGCAACTTCAACATAAGTTTCCTCACCACCGTAACCGGCGACAAAGGCGACCCCGACTACACCAAGCAGAAAAACTTCCGCCTGACGTGGAGTCACTCGCAAGACGCTAAGGCAAACCCGAAGATGACCCTCTCGGCGAGCGTCAACTTCGCCACCAGCGGCTACTCGCGTAACGACATCAACAGCTACTACAACCAGTCGTTCACCGAAAACACCAAAAACAGTACGGTCAACATGTCGTACCGCTTCAGCTCGAAGTTCCAAATGTCGACAACGGCATCAATCACCCAACGCACGCAAGACTCCACGCTGGCTGTATCGTTCCCCAACATCACGCTGTCGCTCTCGCAAGTAGCGCCGTTCAAGCGCAAACGCGCCGTCGGCTCCGAGCGCTGGTACGAAAAAATCAAGATGTCCTACACCGGTACGTTCCAAAACAGCTTGACGTCGAAGCAGAACGAGTTCTTCAAGAAGAGCCTCATCAAAGACTGGAGCAACGGTATGCGCCACAGCGTGCCCGTGTCGGCAACGTTCACCATGTTCAAATATTTCAACGTGTCGCCGAGCGTGTCGATGAACGACCGTATGTATACGAGCAAAGTGCGCCGCGATTGGGACCCCAACGCCTCGGCTGAAGTGCTCGACACCATCTACGGATTCTACAACGTGTTCGACTTCAACGCATCGCTGACGTTCGACACCAAAATCTACGGATTCTACACCCCGCTGAAGTTCTTGGGCGACAAAATCAAGATGATTCGTTCGGTGATGAGCCCGTCGGTGTCGTTCAGCGCCTCGCCCGACTTCTCCAAGCCGTTCTGGGGCTACTACGGCTCGTATGGCTACCAAGACGCTGCCGGAAAGATGATTACGAAGAAGTATAACCACTTCTCGAACGGCATCTTCGGCTCGGTGGGCGAAGGCAAGTCGGGTATGGTCAGCGTGTCGCTGAGCAACAACTTGGAAATGAAGGTAAAAAGCGACAAAGACAGCACCGGAATGAAGAAAATTTCGCTCATCGAAAACTTCACCATCTCGCAGTCGTACAACTTTGCCGCCGACTCAATGCGCTGGAGCAACATCAACACATCGTTGGCGCTGCGCCTTGTCAAGAACTTCAACCTCAACCTGTCAGCCACTTGGGACCCCTACACCTACCAACTCAGTCCGTCGGGAAGCCCCGTGCGCGTCAACCGCACGCGTCTGCAAGCCCACAAAGGTTGGGCTAAACTGTCGAGCACCGGCACATCGTTCAGCTACACGTTCAACAACGACACCTTCAAGAAGAAGAAAAAAGACGAAAACAACAAGGATACCAAAAACCCCGACCCCGACGCTGCACTGCCGCCCGACGACGGCATTGACGGAATCGACGACCACAATCCCGATGGCTCCGAGAAGAAAAAAGGCTCCGACCTCGACCTCGACGAAGACGGATACGTCAAGTGGAAATTCCCGTGGAGTCTGACGGTGAACTATTCCGTCAACTACGGCTACGGCGAATTCGACAAGAAGAAGATGGAATACAAAGGAAAACTGACGCAAAACCTCAGTTTCAACGGACGTATACAACCCACGAAAAACTGGAACTTCAGCTTCTCGGCAAGCTACAACTTCGACACGCACAAGCTGTCGTATATGAATTGTAACATCTCGCGCGACCTCCACTGCTTCACCATGACCGCAAGCTTCGTGCCCGTCGGCCCCTACAAGTCGTACAACTTCCACATCGCCGTCAAGTCGTCGCTGCTGCGCGACCTCAAGTACGACAAGCGCTCAAGCACAACCAACGGCGTCGACTGGTATTAGCCCACATCTTGCCGTGGTTTTCGTGTAAATTTTTGTAAAGAATTGAATTTTTCTACTGCAATTTGGCTTTTTTATATTAATTTCATTATCTTTGCCAAGACAAGAGCCGATTTAACGACAAAAAACGAACATTACAAACTTAACAATTGTTGATAATCAGGCTTAATGATTGGGAATTACAAACATAATACCACAATAGTTATGAAGAAATTCTTATTTTTCACAATTGCATTTTTACTAATGCCGTTGATAGCATTAGCAAAAGGCGAAGATGAGGTAACAAGCTATCAAATCGAAGGCGCCGGCACAGGTGCTCAAGGAACTTATCTCGTAAAAGTTTGGGTAGTGACCGGCAACAAAAAGCTGGCAGACGACATCATCGGACGTTGCGGCGTTCATGGCGTGCTGTTCAAAGGCTTTTCGAACACGGAAACCCGTCAGCACCAAAAGCCGCTGGCAGGCTCACCCACAGTCGAGCAACAACATGCCGACTTCTTCAACGATTTCTTTGCCGACGGCGGAGAATATCGTAACTACGTACAGGTTGTAAGCAACACACGCACCGTTGTCAAATCGGGCAAGAAATACAAAATCGGTGCCACGGTGACTGTCAGCAAAGAGCAATTGCGTCGCGACCTGGAGGCTAAAGGAATTTTAAGAGGACTTAACACCGGATTCTAATGAAAAAGCTTATTTCATTGGTAGCAGCGCTGCTGGTCTGCGTTGTTGCCTATGCCCAAGACAGCGATTTCGACTACGTATTCCTCAACAACGGGTCGGTCGTTAAAGGCATTATCGAAAACGAGGTTGAAAACGTATCGGTAACCATCCGCGCCACAAACGGCGAAGTGTATACCTACAAGGCTGTCGAAGTGCGCAAGATTGCACACGGCAAAGCGCCCGCCACTCCCGAAGTGAAAAAGCAATCGGGCTCGCACGTCGACTACACTAAAAACGAAACCGGCTTCTGGTTTGCTGCCGAACTACAAGGCGGCGTAACCGTTCGCCCCAACAAGTACAACATGCAGTTCGGCGAACTTGACGTTGTTGCCGGCTATCGCATCAGCGACTACGTACGCGTCGGCGTCGGTATCGGCGGACGCTACTACGGCGGCAGCCACGACTTCCGCGCCAACTCGGGCGACTTCTCCGTGCCCATCTACGCCAACGTTCGCGGCAACTTTATCCCGACGGAATACCGCAAGGTGGTGCCCTACTACTCGTTTGACGTCGGCGGCGCTCTTCGCGACGGCGTGTTCGTACGCCCGACCATCGGTCTGCGCATCGGCGAGCCACGTGCTGCCTTCCTCATCGGCATCTCTTACCTCGGTCAGATGACAAAAACGTGGAAAGACGACGCTATTAACAAAACCAAAGAAGACAAATTCTTCTCGGGCGTATCGCTCAAAATCGGTTATGAATTCTAACAGCAAAAGGCAATGAAAAAGATTTTTAGCATAGTTATGGCATGCGCAATGGTAGTAGCCGTTGGCTCGTGCCGCAAAAACACAACAATCTCGAGCACAAGTTCGGTGGCATCGTTCGAAACAGTCGGCTTGGGCAGCGAACGCGACGGCTCGATGACAGTACGCGCTTGGGGTAAAGGCAAAGACAAAGCCGACGCCCTCGAACAAGCTCGCAAAAACGCTCTCTACGACGTTATCTTCAAAGGCATCAAGCAAGGCGAAGGCACGTTCAACGCTCGCCCGCTAATCTACGAAGTCAACGCCGAGACCAAGTATGAATACTACTTCAACAAATTCTTTGCCGACGGCGGCGAATATACTACCTACGCAACCCTCGAAGACGAGAACCGCCGCGCTCGTATGGTCGCTAAGGGCAAAGCCCAGGAAAACTGGTCGACCGTGATTCGCGTAAAGCGTTCGGAACTCAAGCAAAGATTAATCGATGACGGAATCATTAAACCATAAGCACTATGAAATACCTACTTTCGCTAATAGCATTAATGCTTCTTATCCCTGTTGGTGCATCAGCACAAGCAAAGAAGCCGACCATTATGATTTTTCCCGCCGACGTGTGGATGAACGACCATAACTATATGGACGAAGTCAACGTGCAAGGCCGCAAGAAACGCGTGCCGCGCTACGAAGACGCCTTCCAGACCGACCGCGACATCAACAACGTAGTTGCCAAAATCGGCGAAATGATGACCGAACGTGGCATGAACCTCGAATCGCTCGCCGAAATGACGCGCAACATCGACGAAAACTCGGCAATCGACGAGTTCGTTGAATCGTCGACCTCCGGCGCTTCGATGGCAGAAAGCGCTTACGACCGCATCATGAACACCGCAAAATCGGACATCCGCGTCTACGTCGATTGGAAAATCAACCAAACAGGTCCTCGCCGTAGCGTGACCTACACTCTCACCGGACGCGACGCCTTCACCGGCAAGCAGATTGCCAACGCCAGCGGCACAGGACAACCCTCGATTGCTGCCGAAACCGCCGTGCTCCTCGAAGAAGCCGTGCTCGAAAACATGGACCAATTCGTGTCGCAACTGCAAGCACACTTCGACGATTTGCTCGCTAACGGTCGCGAAATCGCCGTTTCCGTACGCCTGTTCGACAACGGCTCCGGTCTGTCGTTCGAAGACGAATACGACGGCGACGAACTTTCGCAAATCATCGACGACTGGATGAACGAAAACACCGTGCAACATCGCTACTCGTTGAAGAGCTCGTCGGCTACACGCCTCGAATTCAACCAAGTACGCATCCCGCTCTACGACGAACGCGGCCGCGCTATGGACGCTAAACGCTTCGTCAACCAGTTGCGCAAATTCCTCAAGGCTCAACCCTACGGAATCGTGTCGAAAGACAACACTCGCGGTTTGGGTCATGGCATCATCATCCTCGGCGAAAAATAAACCCACAAAAAAGCAAGAATTATGAAACTACATAAAATAGCCGTTATGGCAGTAGCCGCGCTCATGAGCGTAGGCGCTTGGGCTGAAGAATGCGACATCAACATCACGGCAGTGCCCGTCTTCCAAGGCGACGAAGTGCCCGAAGATGTCAGCGATATGATTGTTACCCGTCTGACCAATGCCGCAGCAACAAGCGGCGTCGTAGGCAGCGACAACAGTCGTTTCTTCCTCACGGCAAAATTCAACAACAACTTTAAAGACATTTTGGCAGGACCGCCGCAACAGACAGCCGTAACGACCCTCGTTACGCTCTATATCGGCGACGTTGTCGACCGCAAAGTGTTTGCTTCGCAGAGCTTCGAGCTCAAAGGCGTGGGCACCAGCGACAGCCGTGCTTACCTCAACGCCATCAAGACCCTCAACGGCAAAAACGACCAATTCGCTCGCTTCATTGCCAAAGGTAAGGCGAAAGTGATTAGCTACTACGACGCCAACTACCCGCAAATCCTACAAAAAGCGCGTCAGGCTATGCAGATGAACAACTACGACGAAGCGCTCTACTATTCGACACAAATTCCCGAATGCAGCCGCGGCTATGCCGAAGCGGCAGCGCTCACCAACACCATCTACCAAGCCTACATCGACTTCGAAGGACTTCGCTTGCTCAACCAGGCACGCGCCGCTTGGGGTGCTAATCCCGACGCTACCGGCGCTTCGGAGGCTTACGGCTACATCACCCAAATCAATCCGCAAGCAAAATGCTACGGCGAAGCTATGACCCTCGCTAACCAAATCGCTAAAGTGGTTAAGGCTAACTGGGATTTCGAAAACGTAACGAAATACAAAGACCAAATCAGCCTCGAACAAGCACGCATCAAAGCCGCTCGCGACGTCGGCGTGGCTTGGGGTAACCACCAACAACCGATTACCTACAACATGGGTTGGCTTTGGTAACAAATCGACAAGGGCACAAATTGTGCCCTTGTTTGCCTGAACTATTTAATCATCACATAATAATCACACAATGAAGAAAGTTAACATTGCAATTGCCGCAATGGCAATCCTCAGTGCACTGCCCGCTTATGCAGCCGAAAACGTAGACTCTCTGCCCAAATTCCGCCGCAGTTCTCTCTACACATTCCTTGTTCGCTCTGCCGCACAAGACCAAAAACTCGACGCCGAAGTCGAATCGAGCAACCTCGTAACCGGTCTTGTCGACTCTTTCAAGAAAGACAAAGCCGACACAACTGAGACCGCAGGAATGAAGCGCAGCGAAGTGGCGCAACTCGAGTTCCTTAACACACCGATACCCACGCAATTCAACGACCACAACCTCGACATTCGCATCCTCGACTTCGACAACGTGACCGTTAGCGAAGACGAAATCAAAGCGGCTGCCGACGCTCAAGGCGAGAAGAAAAAAAGCGGCGCCGCCAAATTCGGTAAAGCAGCACTCGGCGCTGTTACCGGCGGCTCAGGCGCTGAAGCGGTTATCCCGACCGACGACGTCGACTATCGTATGCCCGCCGTGCTCACA
Source organism: Candidatus Limisoma sp. (assembly GCA_051872155.1). Classification (GTDB taxonomy): domain Bacteria; phylum Bacteroidota; class Bacteroidia; order Bacteroidales; family Muribaculaceae; genus Limisoma. Next base: position 18,542 of record JBJEDO010000066.1, on the reverse strand, counting down.
AAATTCTTCGCCAACCAACAAACCGCACCAATGCTCGTCGGCAAATGGTTCGGATATGCAGACGGCAAATACGACGACCAACTGACGCTCATCAAAGAGCGCGGCTTGCAAGACGCCACCGAGGCTGACCGCAGCGCTGCCGCTACCGACAAACGCGGCGACGCTAAACTTATGGACGCCGGTCAAGAACTCATCGACAACACATTCGTGCTCGCCGTCAACCTTCGCTATCGCTCCAACAAAGCCATCATCGAAGAGGCTCAACAAGCAGCCAACCTCGTAGGTAGCGCATTCGGAACTTACGGACAACTCGCTTCGCAAGCAGCCGGCGCAATCGCTAATGCTACTGCAGGTAAGGGCTTCGGCGTGCAAGCCTACACCTACCTCTACAAACTCGAATGGGACAAAGACCGCCTCGACCGATTCTATGCCGAATACTGGGACAAGCCGATTGAAGACCTCGTTGCTTCGGGCATCTGCACCCTCAAATTTGTCGGCAAAGACAAAGCATCGGCTCGCGTCGTTGCCAGCGGCTTCTCGAAAAAACCCGAAAACGAATTGGTTAAAAACGCCGTCGAAAACGCTATCGACCGCGCTATCGTAAAACTGCAAGTAAAGAACGAAGTGTTCCGCACCAAGTCGCAAATCTTCCAAGTGTCGGACGACGGCAAATTCGTTTACGCGCAAATCGGTACGAAAGAGGGCGTAGAGAAAGGCGACGAATATTCGATTCTCGAAGCTGTTGAAGAAGAAGGCAAGACCGTCTACAAAGAAATCGGTAAAGTGAAAGCCGTAGAAGGCGCCATCTGGAACAACGAAGCAGGCGCTGAAGACCTCGCTGCCGAACTCGAAGCCGACGGCGACAAGAAAGCTGCCGCTCAACTCGAGGCTATCAACTTGAAAGCCACAAAATTTGAGGTCAAGAAGGGTAAAGACCTCTATCCCGGCTTGTTCATCCGCCTCAGCAAGAAGAAATAATCAACAACCGACAAATGCATAAAAGGAGCGGCTCAGCGGGAGACGACTCCTTTTTCGCATTGCCGTACCCACATTCCAATGTGTCTAACATAAGGATATAGATATATTTAATACAAACCAAACAAGAGACTATGAACAAATTTTTAGTTAGCGCTGTTGCTCTACTTCTTTCTTCAACCACAGTGGCGGCGCAAGACCTTATCCCTGACCAAAACGAGAAGGGGAAATGGGGCTATGTCAACAACGCAAATATGGTCGTTATCGACTACAAGTACGACTCGGCGGACTTCTTTATGGACGGTCGCGCCAAAGTCGGCAAAGGTGGGAAATACGGCTACATCGACACCAACGGCTCCGAAATCATAAAGATGAAGTACAACACCATCGACAAGATTAGCGACAACGTCTACAAAGTGTCGGCAGGCGGCAGCTACAAAGACGGCGCACTGCTCGACGAAAAATACGGCTTTATCGACTACAGCGGAAAGGTTCTTCTCGAGCCGAAATACGAAACCATCACATCGTTTAAAAACGGCGTGGCGCTGGTAAGCGTTGATTCGAAATACGGCTACATCAACGAGAATTTCCAAATCGTCGTGCCGTGCAAATTCTCCGCTATCGGCACATTCAACTCGCGCGACGTGGTCTGGGCTACCGACGGCAACAAGTCGGGCTTATATCACAAATCAGGACGCGTCATGATTGAGCCCAAATATGCATCAGTCGGCACATTCACACCCTGGGAAAAAGAATACAGCAAAGAAGAACTCGACAAAATGACCTACACGGCGCGCACCATCTGCAAAGAATGTCCGAGTCACTACCTTCTGCGCAAAACCAGAATACCCTCAACGCCGTTCGACTCCATCGACGGCTCGCGAACCCACGGCTACTACTTTAGCGGCAAAGCGGCCGGCGAGAAAAACAGCGTGGTCGACCTCGACGGCAACGTTCTTATCAAAGAAGGTCAGTACTACGCTGCATTCTATCCCACCGACGGATTTGCTTTTGTGATAAAGAAAGCCAATAAAACCAACTACCTAAACATGACAACCGGCAAAATGCTGTTGTCGAAAGACATCACCGACGGTTGGGCATTCCACAACGGCTATGCTGTTGCTTATATGCGCTACAACAAGGCGTCGCTCATCGACACCAACGGCCGCGAAATTTGCTCGTTCGACAATATCTATCCCGAACGCGGCGGCGTACACATCGTGTCGGAGGGTAAAAACAGCGTGACATACGGACTCATCGACCATGCCGGAAACGTACTGATTGAACCGACCTACAACGCAATTTTCCCCGAAAGCGAAGGACTGTTGGCAGCGCAAAAGTCTTTAGGCAGCAAGTGGGGTTTTCTCGACAACAAGGGTCAATTTGCCATCCTGCCGACCTACGAAAACGTATTCTCGTTCGCTCACGGACTCGCTGTGGTTAAGAGCAAAGACAAGTGGGGTATGATTGACCCGAGCGGCAAAGAAGTGGTAGCCTGCAAATGGAACAACATCTCATTCCTCTCCGAAGACAATCCGGAATTCGTATGGGTGTGCCCGTCGACCAACGAAGAAGGCGCAATCTGCCTCGACATCAAGACCAACAAACAAGCATTCAAAGGTCAATATCCCTTCGTGCGCAACTTCAACCAAGACATGCCAGGTGTGGCTATCGTCGGCAAATCGTCGACAAGCGTCGGTTGTATCGACAAAACGGGTAAAGTGATTATCCCGCTCGAAATGGAAAGCGGCTCACTCGCTCTCAAAGCTTACCAACAATTAGTTGCAAGCGGCAAACCCGCTTGGCAGGAAATCGACACTTATCGATTCAAACTCTATCAGAACGACGATCGCAACAAAAAAGGTCTTAACGAGACCATTCCGTCAAATCTTTGGGATTACTAACCGTTTAAACTACTGTAAGCAATGAAACGAAATATAATTACCCTCTTACTTGCCCTGGCTGTCGTCTTTCCGACATTAGCAAAAAAAGAGATTACCAACATTGAGCAAAACTATCGCCGCATCTCGCTATGCAGCATGCTCGTTCGCCACAGCGAAGACAAATTCGCCGACGAAATCGAAGAACAATTCCTCGAAATCCCCATCTCCGAGCAATATAACGACCACAACCTGAGCGTCCGCGTTGTCGACGTGAAGAGAAAAAGCAACTACACCTCCGACATTAGCTTATTCATCAGCAAAAACAACGTGGCAAGCCGCCTCGTCGGCAAATGGTTCGACCGCAACATCCTCACCGGAGAGTGCACGCTCAACCTCATCAAAGAGCGCGGTCTCTACGACGCCTCGGCGTTCGACATCGAAATGGCAAAGCGCTCCGCTCGCGGTATGGCGATGCTCCAAGACGCCGGCGAAGACCTCATCGGTCGCACTTATCTGCTCGTCAACGAAATTACCTACATCGACAAAGCAAAACGCTCCAAAAACTGGGGTGCCGCCCTCAACGGACTACTGCAAGTTGCAGGAGCATTTACCGGCGTCGACTTGTCGGATACCGGAAATATGGTGGAAAATATGATTTCGTCAATCAAAGGTTTCCGCGTGAAAATCAACACACGCCTTTACCGCCTCGAATGGAACGAAGAAGCACAAATGTACTTCTACCAAAACTGCTACAGCGACAAAGCCGACCCGACAAAACTCTCCACATTCGAGAACAACCGCGACCGCTTCCGCCTCGTTTATGTGGGCAACGTATTGTCGTCGGGCAACGCCACCTCGTTCCTCGGCATCAACGAAGACCAGCCGAATCTGATGATTCGCAAGGCTTGTCAACGCGCCATCGACGAAAACGTAGCCGACTTGCAGAAGAACTACGACGAATTCCGCATCAAGTCGCCTATCGTCAGCGTTGAGCCTACCATCACGGCAAAAATCGGCATGAAAGAAGGCATCACCAAAGACAGCCGTTTCGAAGTGCTCGAAGCACAAGAGAAAGACGGACGCACCATCTACAAACGCGTCGGCGTGGTTAAGCCCATCCCGACAAAGATTTGGGACAACCGCTTTATGGCAACCGAAGAAGGCGCTTACGGAGCCGACTTCGGCGCAACGACATTCGTCAAAGAGAGCGGCGGCGACCTCTATCCCGGACTCCTCCTCCGCCAGATTTAGAAGCTGCAGCATAACAGGAAAATAGGGTGTATCAAAATTTGCTTTGGTACACCCTTAATTTATAAAACCTCAGCAAGGAACGAGAGCAGTGCATACGATTGATTATCAACGCAATACGCAACAAACACAGGCTCACACCTCGGTGCAACCGGGCAGCCTTAAAAGCAACATCCCATCGTAAAACCGTAATAGCCGTCATTCATAGGTGAGGCTATTGGGGTAAATACAAAATTCATTTCTTTCTTGCCCTTCTTTTCGAATAGTTTTTGCCACAACACGCAACTCCATTCGCCAACACGTGCGCTCAAAATGCCTACTCCGGCACCGGCAACAACGTCATGAAGCCAATGCCGTCCATTGTACATACGCAAAAATCCAACCCCCGTTGCGATCGTATATGCACCAATACCATACCAACGACCGTACTCAATCCGCACCAATTCCGCACCCATAAAAGCTGTCGCAGTATGTCCCGAAGGGAAAGAATTATGTCCGGCAAACTCCGGTCGTTTTTCGTCAATGCAGTATTTTGGAACGCTCGTCAGAACCGCCAATGTTGCATAAGAAGTAGCAATAATAAACACTCTGTCGCGGAAAGAATGTCGTGCCTTGATGCCAGTACAGCCCAACAATAGAGAACCCGCAACGGGTAAATACTGAATATAATCGTCAAACTCAAGCGGTTTATTATCCCCGCGCAAATCAATCACTTCGCGAGTGACAGCGCGGCTTCCATTCCGATAGAAACTCGGAGCGAGTGCCAATGCACCTACTCCAATCAAAGAAGCCGGCAAAATCGTCTGTCGCCACTCGAAATTATAATTGTCTACTGTTTTGGTGTTTAAGGATAAAGAATCACAATCCACCTGTTGCGAATACATTTTCATTGGCAAAGTCACTGTTATGACTACTGCCAAAATTAAAGTTTTAACTTTCATGTTGTTTGCTTAGCCTACCTGTTCCAACTCGGCTGAAATTTGATTGATACTGAAACGTGGAACTATATGCTTACATCCCCCTTGATAGACTCTTGAATATGGAGACAGCAGCACCATGCAAACAACATGGAGAACTATCATGCCAATCTTGTTATCAATTTAAAGTTTCCTACGCTTTATTACAGCAAGACGAAGACATAACGTTTCTTTGAAGAGTTATTTATTGTATTTCGTTATTTACATTTTATCGTTGATTTGGAAATTTGACATAGAGAAATAGAAACGTGGAACTACACATCATTCACTCCTCTGTAAAAGGCGGTAGGAAAGCCCTTGATAACGGAATGGTGACAGCAGCTCCACGCATATACGCAGAGACCCATCATGCCAATCTTGTTATCAGTTTTAAAGTTTCCTACGCTTTATTACAGCAAGATGAAGACATAACGTTTCTTTTTATCCTCGAAAATATGACATCGCAAGCGACGTTAAATGTTTATCTCATAAGCAATTAATTTTAGTTAATTATTATACTCCTATAAGAGTCCGTTTCTTAGCAAAGATAGCAATAATTTGTAACATTAAAATCAACCACGCAATTTTTAACGATACTTCACATGGCATATAATTTATAACAAATGTACTGTTCGGGCTGCAAAATTGCTATTCAAACGTTAAAAAGGGTTGATAATAGCCGGAAATAGCGGCGAAATTGCTATCTTCGCAATGAGTAAAGGATAAAATGATATGTCGAAAAGCGCAACATCGCAGACGATAGAACAAATACAGACTCTCCGACAGTCGCCTCAACAGATTTTGTTAGGGCAATTGCTGGAAATGTCGAGTATTGAACTCGAAGAAAAAGTGCACAACGAACTTGTCGAAAATCCCGCTCTGGCGCCTACCGGCGAAACCGAAACGACCGACTACGGCGAAACGGAAGAGCGCGACGACGCCGACAGCGATATGGGGCTCGACCGCATCGACGACGATGACGTTGCTCCGACGCGCACCGAAACTGCCGAAGAAATGCAGAAAAACGACTATCGCAGCGACGACGACATCCCTAACTACCGCTACGAAGCCAACAACTCAAGCGCCGACGACGATTACTACATCCCCGAAGCCGTCAATCAAAAAAGTCTTACCGACTACCTCGAGGAGCAACTCGCCGAATGCGACTTGACCGAAAAACAACAAAGCATAGCCGAATATATCATCGGCAGCCTCGACGATACAGGATATATGACTCGCTCGCTCTACGAAATCAGCGACGACCTTATCCTCAAAGAAAATATCGACGCCTCAGTCGACGAAATCGACGAAGTGTTTGCAAAAATACGCAACCTCGACCCGGCGGGTATCGGCGCTACCGACCTGCGCGACTGCCTGATGCTCCAACTCGAACGCGCCAAGGCTACCGCCGCCAACCGTCTGGCTTACCGAATCGTCGACGAGCACTTCGACGCCTTCTCGAAGAAGCATTTCGACAAAATCATCGACGTGCTCCACATCACGCGCTCCGAACTCGACGAAGCTATGCACGCCATCGCGCAACTCAATCCCAAGCCGGGCAACGAATTCGCCGGCGACGTGGCAGACACGGCTCAGCACATCACGCCCGACTTCCGCGTCGAAGTCGACGACGACAACCGGATACAAGTGACGCTGCTCAACCGCGTCCCCGAACTGCAGGTGGAAGACTATTTCAAAGCGCAATACGGCAAAATCGCCGAGCAAAAGCCGGCAAACCGCCGCGAACGCGACCTCAACCGATTCTTAATCGACAAATACGAAAGTGCCACAGCCTTTATCAACGCGCTCAAGCAGCGCCAACAGACGCTCTTCAGCATCGGACAAGCAATAGTGCGCTGGCAGTCGAACTTCTTCCTGAGCGAAGACGAAATCGACATACGTCCGATGGCGCTGCGCGACATTGCGCAGATTACGGGCTACGACCAGTCAGTGGTGTCGCGCGCTACGGCAAAAAAATACGTCGAAACAGCCACGCGAATCTATCCGATGAAGAAGTTCTTCGTGAGCCGCATCAGCAACGACAGCGGCGAAGACGTGTCGTCGCGCGAGGTGCAAATCACTCTCAAAGAAATAATCGACAACGAAAACAAAAAGAAACCCTACTCCGACGAACAACTCGTGAAAATGCTCAGCGAACGCGGCTACGACATAGCGCGCCGCACGGTGGCGAAATATCGCGACCGCATGCAGATTCCCGTCGCTCGTCTGCGTAAAGAACTATAACGATATGGACACAAAGACAATTATCGACAATATCGAAGCAAAAGCGATGAGCTTCGAAGCAAAGGCAATGAGGGCAATCCACTACGTGTCGGGATTTTTCTCGCTGCTGCTCACCCCGATGCTGATGCCCACCTACGGCATGATTACGGCTCTCTGGATGTCGAATCTGCTGATTCTGACACTGCAGACCAAGATGACGGTGATGCTGGTTGTGTTCGCCATCACTTGCCTCGTGCCGGCGCTGCTCTTCCTGCTGCTCAAGAAGTTGAAGGTCATTAGCGAACTTGGCATCAACGACCGCCGTGAGCGCCTTGTGCCCTACATCATCATGATTGTATGCTATGTGGCTGCCGCCGTCTATCTGTTTATGATTAACGCACCGGAATGGCTGTGGATGTTTATGTTCGGTGGCGGTTGTGCCGCGCTGGTGTCGATGATAGTCAACTTTAAGTGGAAAATCAGCGCGCACATGGCAGGCATCGGCGGACTGGTAGCCCTGCTGTGTCGCATCAATGCCGACGGCGACGGCGCCTTCGACCTGCTGCCGATAATCTGCGTGGCAATCTTCGTGGGCGGCATCCTCGGCACCTCGCGCGTCGCTATGGAGCGCCACACCGTGATGCAAGTCCTCGCCGGCGCTATCAACGGCTTTTTGTGTGTTTATTATTTGTAACAAAACGATACGACTATGAATCCTATTGTGAGCATCATCATGGGCAGTACGTCCGACCTCCCGATAATGGAGAAGGCGGCAAAACTGCTTGACGACTTCGAAATTCCCTTCGAGATGAACGCCCTGTCGGCACACCGTACGCCCGACGAAGTTACCACCTTCGCCAAGTCGGCACGCGGTCGCGGCATCAAGGTAATCATCGCCGCTGCAGGTATGGCGGCTCACCTTCCCGGCGTCATCGCCGCACAAACCACCGTTCCGGTGATTGGCGTGCCTATCAAATCGACCTTCGAAGGACTCGACGCTCTGCTCGCCATCGTGCAAATGCCTCCCGGCATCCCCGTGGCTACCGTCGGCGTTAATGCCGCCGAAAATTCGGCTATCCTCGCTGCCGAAATGCTCGCCCTTGCCGACGACCGACTTGCCGCACGACTCGAGGCTTACAAATTCGTCTTGGCTCAGAAAATCTCGAAAGCCAACGAAGACTTGGAACGAATAAGCTACAAATTCAAAGTTTAGAACAAGATATAACGAATATGTCATTCGACTACCGGCGCCGACACACCGAAGCGGTGCGCATCGGCAACACGACAATGGGTGGCTGCAATCCGATAGCCATACAATCGATGACGTCGATATCGACCGACGACATCGAAGCCGTTACGGCACAATGCCGGCGCATTTTCGACGCCGGCGTCGACCTGGTGCGACTCACCGCACAAGGCGTCAAAGAGGCTAAAGCTATCGGCGAAATACGCTCGCTCTTGCGCAGCCAAGGCTATGCTGGTCCGCTCGTTGCCGACATCCATTTCAACCCCAACGCAGCACTCGTTGCCGCCACAACCGCCGACAAGGTGCGCATCAACCCCGGCAACTTTGTCGACGCGGCGCGCACGTTTAAGCGACTCGAATATACCGAAGAAGAATATGCCCGCGAAATCGACAAGATTCGCGCGCGCTTCGTGCCCTTTCTCGACCTTTGCCGCCAAAACGGCACCGCCATACGCCTGGGCGTCAACCACGGCTCGCTCTCCGACCGCATTATGAGTCGCTACGGCGACACCCCGTCGGGGATGGTCGAATCGGTTATGGAATACCTTCGCATCTGCCGCGAGGAGAAATTCACCGACGTGGTAATCTCCATCAAGGCGTCGAACACCGTCGTAATGGTCGAAACGGTGCGCCGACTCGTACGCGCCATGGACGCCGAAGGGATGGCTTTTCCGCTACACCTTGGCGTTACCGAGGCAGGCGACGGCGAAGACGGCCGCATCAAGTCGGCTGTCGGCATCGGTGCGCTGCTCGCAGAAGGCATCGGCGACACCATCCGCGTAAGCCTCAGCGAAGAGCCGGAATGCGAAGTGCCCGTAGCACGCAAACTCGTCGACTACATCACCGCACGCAGCAACCATCCTCACATCGAAGGAACGCCCTGCGACGACTTCGACGCCATCTGTCCTCGCCGCAGGCTGACATCTGCCGTAGGCTGTACCGGCGGCGAACATGTGCCGGTAGTGGCTGTCGGCGGCGATAAACCGGTCGTGAGCGGCGAACTGCGCTCCGACTTATGCCTTACCGACCCCGCAATCTGCCCGGCATGGGCTTCGGAAGCGCCTGCCGACGTGGCTCGCCGCGCCGAAGGCAAAATCATAGCACTCCGCTCGCGTCACATCAACCCCGTCGGCGAAATGCGCGCATTCATCCACAGCCTGACCCGACTGGGATGCACCGCGCCCGTCGTCGCCGTGATGACCTATAACGATACCACCGACGAAGACCTTCAAATCCACGCCGGAGCCGACTTCGGCGCACTCCTGCTCGACCGCCTCGTCGACGGCATCTGCATCGAAGCACCGGCAATCGACCCGGCAACGACCGTGCGCTACGCTTTCGGCATACTCCAAGCCGTGCGCCAGCGCATCAGCAAAACGGAGTTCATATCTTGCCCCAGCTGCGGCAGAACGCTCTTCGACTTACAAACTACCGTCCGCGAGATAAAAGCCGCTACAGCGCACTTAAAAGGGCTTAAAATCGGCATTATGGGCTGCATCGTTAACGGTCCGGGCGAAATGGCAGACGCCGACTACGGTTATGTGGGCGCCGCCGTGGGCAAAGTGAGCCTCTACAAGGGCAAACAATGCATCGAGCGCAACATCCCCCAAGAACAAGCCCTCGACCGCCTTATCGACATCATCAAGAGTAACGGTGATTGGGTGGAAAGGTAAGAGTGGAGAGTGGAGAGCGGAGAGCGGAGAGGAACGAGTTAAGAGGGACGAGGGACGAGATGCCTCGATAAACGATAAACTATCCCCGATAAACGATAAACGATAAACTATCCCCGATAAAATAAAAGCAACTATGAAAAAATTAATCTGTATGGTATGTGCGGCGATGGTAGCCGCAAGTTGTGTCGCTGCCGAGACGGCGATACGAGTAATGTCGTTCAACGTTCGTTGTGTTGTCGAAGCCGACGGACTGAACCAGTGGAAAAACCGCAAAGACTATGCCGTTAGCCTTGTGCGCTTCTACAACCCGGACATCTGGGGCTCGCAAGAAGACACGCACCAACAAATGCTCGACCTGCAAGCCGGACTCCCCGACTACGACTACCTCGGCGTGGGACGTACGGACGGCAAAACCGGTGGCGAATACTCGCCGATATTCTACCGTCGCGACCGATTCAGCGTCGACCGCAGCGGCTACTTCTGGCTCGCCGAAGCCGACAAGATTCACACGCCGGGCGCACTCGGCTGGGATGCCAACTATCCTCGCATCGCCACCTGGGGCATCTTCACTGACAAAGCCACGGGCAAGAAATTCTTCTTTATGAACACTCACCTCGACCATATCGGCGTGGCGGCACGTCATAACGGCGCAAAACTCCTGCTTAAGCAAGCCACACTGCACGCCAACGGGCTTCCAATCGTCATCACGGGCGACTTCAATGCCGTGCCGACCGACGACCCGATAAAAGTGCTCACCGACAAAGCGAATCCGGCAAGCGTAACCGATAGCCGCACCATTTCCGAACTCGTCTACGGACCCGAGGGCACGTTCCACGACTTCGGACGCATCGCCTTCGAAGAACGTCCGCGACTCGACTACATCTTCGTCCGCGGCGCATGGAAGGTAAAGACCAACGCCGTGCTCACCGAATCGCAAGGCCCGCTCTTCCCCTCCGACCACCATCCCATCCTCGCCGATATGATTCTCGAATAAAAACAAATATAATACAAACAACAGAGCGAGGCTGTCGAATCGGGCAGCCTCGCTCTGTATGTCGACCAACCGGGATTACAATCCGTTGCCGTTGGAGTCGTACCAGTATACGCCGCCGGGGACGCACGTAGGCTGTTTCGACTCTTCAGGACAGCCTACCAAATTATACTCGCGACCGTCGTCGAACGTGGCAAGGAATTCATCCTTGGTTTGTCCGGGCTTGAGATAGATGTGGATAGACTGCACATATGTACTTGCTGAATTCAAGCCTCCGGAAGCCATTGTTGCAGCACAACCGACAACAGAGCCGACCCAAGCATAGTAATTACCGCGAGTGATATTCAAATCGCATTGCTTTAAAGTAATAATGCCACATCTTGAACCGTAACTACTCAAGCTATGAGCCGTACCAATTGCAGCAGAAGCCTGAATTGAACACGAAATCGTTGAATTTTCTATTGTTATATTTCCACATGTCGAATCGGCAGCTGTTCCTACGACAGGATTTTGAATAAAATCATTCGGAGCATTAATGGTTGCGTCGGTTATGTGGATATCTCCACAGGTTTGTGCATATTCCGGACCAATAAGCGGAGTCGTTGTTTCACCTATGTAGAGACCCGACCAACCCGACGAATTCGAGAGCGTAAAGACACCGCCGGAAATATTCAGATTAGCCTCGTCGGTAAGATTGATTGCCCCTTTCGACTCCGTAGTGCTTGCGAGAGTAACATTTCCGGAATTCGTGATTGACAGCGTACCGGCAGCGACGTTTATAGCCACTCCGGCATTGACACGGCAAGTGCCCTCAAAAGCGATTGTCGGTGTTCCGCCTCCGGCAACGCTGATAGCGGTAGCATCGGTGGTAATCTCGGCGTCCTTGAACGTCACTTCAGGACTACCTGATTCAACACTTACTCCGTATGAACCCGTGCCGTAGAAGTAATATTTGCCGCTGTCGTTGATGACGTACGTCTCGGTAAGCGTAGCAAGGTTTATCCATCTATCATAGCCGGAAACAAGCGTCACATCAACGGTGTGAAGACGTCCATCCTGAAGTTGAATGACGTTGTCGAGCGGCACTTCGAAAGTCTTGCCGTCGACGGTCATTTGCAGCGTTCTGACTTGCCTGTTCGAATTCAAACAAGCCTCCCAAACGAGACCGGCTTGTTTATATTCGCAACGGCGCATTTTAATCCAGTCCTCAGTGCTGTCGTATGTTATGCTTGAATTGGTAAACTTAAAGCCCGGACAACCTTTAACGCAAACCTCCGAAATTGACGACACATCGACGTTGCCGTCGGTGATGCGTATGCGCAATTTTGCCAAACTACTTCGAAGTTGAATGTCTTCAATGGGGTTAGGATATTCGACAGAGACAGTGGTGTTAAGGACATAAGCCAAATTCGTCGATTGGTCCGTCAGGTCAAAATGGTTATCGGTAATAAATGATTGAGGTGCAAAAGTGTAGATGTGATAATCAAAGACAGTCTTTGAATCCCAATAGAGCGGTTTTACACTTTTGACAGACCCATTTGTATACTGATATTCACCAACCACGTCGGAATACGTTTTCCTAAGATATAGGATATCGCCTTCGGAGAAAAGGATTGATTTCCCATAGTCTTCGTCTTCGACGAAACGCGTATCCGCGCTTGCGTATCCCGCAAACGAAACATTGCCGATTTCGACAGGCTCTCCTGCGCCGGCAAAGTCGTAGTCGTCCTGCGCACAAGCGCCGAGCAGGGCTGACGCTGCAAGTAGTATTGTAGTATATTTGAATTTATTCATAACAATCGGTATTTAGAGCCTATTTCATAATTACTCAGGCACAACAGCCGTCGCCGTCGAATTGTCGCCGTCGAGCCACGTCGAAACAGAGTCCGTCAAGTAAACGCTCAACTCCGTCAGGCTTATTTTCAAGTTGTAGGTATAGCACATTCCACCAACCCAACTTACGTCAGAACAGACATATCTTAAAGGATTGCTAAAGCCCGGCACTGTAACCTCGAAGAGCACCTTGTCGGAGAAACTTTGCGGGATGACGATAGCCTTATAGGTTGCTTTATAGCCATCGGCGGTTGTTGCCATATAAGGCACGATAGCCGCAGCGTCGACAACGTCGTCAGCCGACCACGTCCCATAATGAGTACCGGCGGAACCCGCAGAAAACACACCTCTTGTAGAAAACTTATTATCGTCGTTGCCGATGGTTATCCTGTCGGGGACGGCAGGACTGTCGGACGTGATGTTGATAACGATTTGCGACATTTGGTGGTAGAATTGCAACGAAGGATTTGTCTCCTGCGAATAGTTTACCGTTTGGCAACTATAGATGAAGTCGGAATTAACAAAATCTTCGTAGGCAGATTGGTCGGCTTTAACGTACACATTTTCGAAATTTACCGCATTTCCGTTGCCCTGAGTCCAAGCGCAGAGCACGCAATCCTGCTTCAAAGATGGCCAATAGGCGGCATTTCCATTGCGAGGCTTGAGCGTTTTCTTATCGTCGTCGACATAGTACTGTGCCACGGTAGAAGCGGTTTCGAAAGCCACGTAGATGTCTGTTCCGGCGTCGAAGGTGTTTTCGACAATGCTACGATTCACCGGGTTGCCAAGCACCGCCGAGCAAGTCAACGGCACATCGGTAACAGTCGGCGCAACCTCATCGGTCGAGCACGACGCAAAGGCTAAACCTGCTGCGACAGCCGGTAGCACTCGATTGCTTATTATTTTTATAATTTTCATTTCGTATTTCATTTTAGAGAGTAGCCTCAACATCTTGAGCACCACAATAAGACCAATCGGAAATAGAAGCCTCAACGCTGAGTTCGGGTAACGCAAGGGTAATTTGGAAACGATATTTCTTGCCGCTTTCAAACTCCATACCGGCAGGCAAACGATATTTGAGCACACTGCCATCAGTGAGCGTAAACACCATTTCTGCAGAATCGACCGTCTGGGGCACGATGATAGCCTCGTTGTAGACGACGCTGTCGTCGCTAAAGTCGGTGCTCATAGCGTTGGTCATCTTAATCGAGCCGAGCACGTCGACGCCGAGAATCAGGTCGCAGCGGTTGTCGCGAACGGTCAGGTCGGCATCTTTGTCGAATGCCACTGTGCACTGCGTATAGACGTTGTTCAGCACCAAGCCATCGGATTGGGCAAGCACGGGAACACCGCCTCCGCTAACGATAGCAACTTCGACCTTCGACAGCATGTGATAGAAGTTGAGGTTGCACGTCGTGGGGTTTGCGAGGCGCTTGACACCTTTCGCGGCTGCGAAAAGCAAGTCGGCGTTGGTATAGGTTGTACCCATCGCACTTTGGTCGACGGCGACCGAATGTTCTACCGTAGCGGGAATGCCTTCGCCGTCGGTCGTGCCGCCGTGGATGGCGTAGACGTTGACGCCATTGACGTTCGGCGAAAGATACATAGCCTCGCCCGAGAGTGCGCCACCGCCGTCAGCGGTCAGCGAAACAGCGTCGTAGAGCACGTCGTCGGTAGTCGCATCTTCGACCCACACCTTAACGGTTTCGCCGGCGGCGAGTTGCGTCGACTGAGTAGCGACGTCGTCAGTAGCCACGCGAGTAGCCTCAACCGACGACGTTAGCCGCAATTCGACAGCATCGTCGACCGTCGAAAGGTCGTCGGTCGAGCACGATGCGAGCACTGCCGGAACCATTATTGATGCGATTTTGTAAAACTTCATATATCAAAAGTAATAATTCAATTATTATACAAAAAAACTATAACTCGTTGCCGTTGGAGTCGTACCAGTGGACTCCTCCGGGGATGAGCGTGGACAGTTTCGACTCTTCAGGACAGCCTACCAAAGGATTGGGATAGCTGCTTTCGATCGTCGCAAGAAAATCTTCCTTGGTTTGTCCGGGCTTGAGAGTGATATTAATAGCCTGAACATAGGTGTCTGCAGAAGAATTACCCCCACTTTCCATCGTGGCAGCACAACCAACGACAGCACCGACAAAATCATCCCAACTGACTCGAGTTATGTTTAAATCACAATTATTTAATGTAATAATGCCGCAACTGGAGCTATAAGCAGTGGAATGCGCCGTACCAATAGCGGCTGATGCCTTAATTTTACAAGAAATCGTCGAATTTTCTATTGTAATATTTCCACATTGCGAATTTGCGGCAGCCCCTACTATAGGGTTGAAATAGTAAACGTCTGAGTAGACAAAACCAATGGTAGCGCCGGAAATGCGGATATCACCACAGGATTTAGAAAACTCGGAACCGATAGCCGGAGTTGTCTTATCATGAAAATAATCAGAGAGATTATGGAGCGAAAAGACACCGCCGGAGATATTCAAATTAGCCCCGTCGGTGAGATTGATTGCACCTTTCGCCGCCGAAGAACTTTCGAGAGTAACATTGCCGGAATTAGTGATTGTCAGCGTACCGGCAGCGACGTTGACAGCCACTCCGGCGCCAATATAGCAAGAGCCTTCATAGACTACCGTCGGGCTTCCGCCTCCCTCTATGTTTATTCCGTTACCTTCTGTTTCTATCTCTACATCATTGAACGTAAGTTCCGGGCTACCCGACTCAACGCTTACTCCGTATGAACCAATGCCGAAGAAGTAATATTTACGACTGTCGTTGATGACGTACGTGTCGGTAAGCGAGGCAAGGTTAATCATAGTGTCATATTTGACGGGAGCCTCGCCGCTGCCGGTAATTACGTCATCGCATTCCCAATCGGTGATGGTTGTCGTCACTTCGACGCCGGTAAGGTTGAGCGTGATTTGGAAGCGATATTTCTTGCCGCTTTCAAACTCCATTCCTGTCGGCAGTTTGTATTTAAGTTCGCCGCCTTCTGCGAGTGTAAACACCATTTCTGCCAATTCAACGACTTGCGGCACGACGAGCGCTTCGTTGTAGAAAATTCTTCCGTTGCTGAAATCGGTGTTCATAGCGTTGGTCATCTTAATCGAGCCGAGCACGTCGACGCCGAGAATCAAGTCGCAGCGGTTGTTGCGGACTGTCAGGTCGGCGTCTTTGTCGAATGCCACTGTGCACTGCGTATAGACGTTGTTTAGCGCCAAGCCGCCTGTTACTGCAAGCTGGGGAGCACCATTACCGCTAACGATAGCAACTTCGACCTTCGACAGCATGTGGTAGAAGTTAAGGTTGCACGTCGTTGGGTTAGCGAGGCGCTTGACACCTTTCGCGGCTGCGAAAAGCAAGTCGGCGTTGGTATAGGTTGTACCCATCGCACTTTGGTCGACGGCGACCGAATGTTCTACCGTAGCGGGAATGCCTTCGCCGTCGGTCGTGCCGCCGTGGATGGCGTAGACGTTGACGCCATTGACGTTCGGCGAAAGATACATAGCCTCGCCCGAGAGTGCGCCACCGCCGTCAGCGGTCAGCGAAACAGCGTCGTAGAGCACGTCGTCGGTAGTCGCATCTTCGACCCACACCTTAACGGTTTCGCCGGCGGCGAGTTGCGTCGACTGAGTAGCGACGTCGTCAGTAGCCACGCGAGTAGCCTCAACCGACGACGTTAGCCGCAATTCGACAGCATCGTCGACCGTCGAAAGGTCGTCGGTCGAGCACGATGCGAGCACTGCCGGAACCATTATTGATGCGATTTTGTAAAACTTCATATATCAAAAGTAATAATTCAATTATTATACAAAAAAACTATAACTCGTTGCCGTTGGAGTCGTACCAGTGGACTCCTCCGGGGATGAGCGTGGACAGTTTCGACTCTTCAGGACAGCCTACCAAAGGATTGGGATAGCTGCTTTCGATCGTCGCAAGAAAATCTTCCTTGGTTTGTCCGGGCTTGAGAGTGATATTAATAGCCTGAACATAGGTGTCTGCAGAAGAATTACCCCCACTTTCCATCGTGGCAGCACAACCAACGACAGCACCGACAAAATCATCCCAACTGACTCGAGTTATGTTTAAATCACAATTATTTAATGTAATAATGCCGCAACTGGAGCTATAAGCAGTGGAATGCGCCGTACCAATAGCGGCTGATGCCTTAATTTTACAAGAAATCGTCGAATTTTCTATTGTAATATTTCCACATTGCGAATTTGCGGCAGCCCCTACTATAGGGTTGAAATAGTAAACGTCTGAGTAGACAAAACCAATGGTAGCGCCGGAAATGCGGATATCACCACAGGATTTAGAAAACTCGGAACCGATAGCCGGAGTTGTCTTATCATGAAAATAATCAGAGAGATTATGGAGCGAAAAGACACCGCCGGAGATATTCAAATTAGCCCCGTCGGTGAGATTGATTGCACCTTTCGCCGCCGAAGAACTTTCGAGAGTAACATTGCCGGAATTAGTGATTGTCAGCGTACCGGCAGCGACGTTGACAGCCACTCCGGCGCCAATATAGCAAGAGCCTTCATAGACTACCGTCGGGCTTCCGCCTCCCTCTATGTTTATTCCGTTACCTTCTGTTTCTATCTCTACATCATTGAACGTAAGTTCCGGGCTACCCGACTCAACGCTTACTCCGTATGAACCAATGCCGAAGAAGTAATATTTACGACTGTCGTTGATGACGTACGTGTCGGTAAGCGAGGCAAGGTTAATCATAGTGTCATATTTGACGGGAGCCTCGCCGCTGCCGGTAATTACGTCATCGCATTCCCAATCGGTGATGGTTGTCGTCACTTCGACGCCGGTAAGGTTGAGCGTGATTTGGAAGCGATATTTCTTGCCGCTTTCAAACTCCATTCCTGTCGGCAGTTTGTATTTAAGTTCGCCGCCTTCTGCGAGTGTAAACACCATTTCTGCCAATTCAACGACTTGCGGCACGACGAGCGCTTCGTTGTAGAAAATTCTTCCGTTGCTGAAATCGGTGTTCATAGCGTTGGTCATCTTAATCGAGCCGAGCACGTCGACGCCGAGAATCAAGTCGCAGCGGTTGTTGCGGACTGTCAGGTCGGCGTCTTTGTCGAATGCCACTGTGCACTGCGTATAGACGTTGTTTAGCGCCAAGCCGCCTGTTACTGCAAGCTGGGGAGCACCATTACCGCTAACAATAGCAACTTCGACCTTCGACAACATGTGGTAGAAGTTAAGGTTGCACGTCGTTGGGTTGCCGAGGCGCTTCACATTCTTCTCTGCGGCGAAAAGCAAGTCGGCGTTGGTATAGGTTGTACCCATCGAGCTCTGGTCGGTAGGCACGGCATGGGTAAACGAATCGGGCAGCGTTGTTTCGCTGAATTGTGCACCGTGGATGGCGTAGATGTTGACGTTGTTGCCCGTAGCGGGGAAGAACATCGACGTGCCGCCCGAAAGGTTGCCTGAGTAGTCGGCAACGAGCGTATTCGCTTCGTAGAGAACGTT
>JBJEDO010000065.1:0-4267 GCA_051872155.1 Candidatus Limisoma sp. | reverse complement strand
CGTTGGAGGTTACAAATTGTCCGGAAACGACGCTTCTGACGTCTTTCATCGTTGCACCTGTGCACAGTTCTTCAAAGCCGGGATAGCATGTTGCCGTTTCGCCGTTGAGCAATCCTAATTGACCTAACACAACGCCCGGAGAAGCGCATATCGCTCCGATGTGTCCACCGGCTTTGTGATGCTCTATCAGCAGATTTGTTAGAGGTTCGCATTCATAAAGGTTGGTGGCTCCGGGCATGCCTCCGGGGAGGATTAGCCAATCGGGATCGTCGTCGATTTCGTCAAACTTAATGTCGGCAACAACGGGTATCCCATGCGCTCCAACTACGGTGTTTTCATCAGTAATCGATACTGTCTTGACGGTAATGCCACCTCTGCGAAGTCCGTCGACAGTCCCCAGTGCTTCTATTTCTTCAAACCCCGGGGCTAAAAATACGTAAGAAGTTTTCATAAGCCTAATAACTTGGTTTAACGTTCGAATAATATGGTTTTTATTTTGTACCCTGCATTATTCACACTTTTCCTACTGCAAGGACTAACTGCCAACACCTTAGCGCAATGCTCGCTCTTCCTCTTTGAAGGTAGGATTTACTACATTCTGCATCGTCATCGCTGTGCTCACGCTAATGCATTGCCGGTTAGCCCTTTCGTAACGGAACAGTGTGAATAATGCAGGGTAAATGTATATCGAAAAATTCAGAATTCCAAATATTCAACCTAAAAACTTTGAAATGTTATTAGAATTTGATTATTTAATTGTATTTTTGCAATGAATCTTTATTAAAAGGAAAATGGCGAACAATTATAGTGTGTCGATTTCGAGAGGGCTGCTTGCTTTGAGTCCTTTGGCGGTTTTCTTGGTTTCTTATTTGGTTTTGTCGCTGATTATCGGCGACTTCTATAAGATGCCTTTGTCGGTGGCGTTTATCATCGCCTCGATTTGGGGAGTTCTGACGACGCCGAAAATGCCGTTACGTCGGCGCATCGACATCTTTTCGGGCGGCGCGGCAAATCGTGACGTTATTTATATGGTATGGATTTTCGTCTTGGCGGGAGCGTTTGCCGTGTTGGCTCAACGCACGGGTGCTACGGAGGCTACCGTCGACTTGACGCTAAATCTGTTGCCTGCCAACTACCTTATGCCGGGACTTTTCTTGGCGGCTTGCTTTGTGTCGATGTCGGTGGGTACGTCGGTAGGTACGGTTGTCGCTTTGACACCGGTTGCCGTCGGTATTGCCGACGAAATAGGGCAGTCGGTGCCGATGTTTGCCGCTATTGTTGTCGGTGGCGCTTTCTTCGGCGACAATCTGTCGTTTATCTCCGACACGACGATTACTGCTACGCGTTCGCAAGGTTGCGAGATGCGCGACAAGTTTAAGACCAATATTTGGTTGGCATTGCCTGCGGCTTTGATTATTTTCGTGGTTTACGTGTTTATGGGCGAAAATGTGTCGACCGAGGTGGCGCACACCGACTCGAATTGGATTCTTGTCGTGCCTTATTGCGTGGTGATTCTCACGGCGTTGCTGGGTTTGAATGTGCTTGTGGTGCTCATCCTCGGCATTGCGTGCTCGTTGGTGTTGGGCTTGGCGTTGACCGACAATGGTATAGTTGATATGTTCGGATTTATGGGCAACGGAGTCGAAAGCGTCGGCAATTTGATTGTTGTCACGTTGTTGGCTTCGGGGATGCTTGGACTGATAAAGCACAACGGCGGAATTTTGTTCGTCATCGAACGTCTCTCGTCGCACATTCGTGGCAAACGCGGTGCACAAGCCGTGATTTCGGTGCTTGTCGGCATCGTGAACGTGTGCACGGCAAACAATACGATAGCAATCATTACGGTCGGCAGTCTGTCGAAAGAAATCTCCGACAAATACGTGCTCGACAATCGCAAGACGGCGAGTCTGCTCGACACGTGTTCGTGCGTTGTGCAAAGCATTTTGCCCTACGGCGCGCAGGTGCTTATGGCGGCATCGCTTGCCGGAGTGTCGCCTCTGCTGATTGTTCCTAATCTCTATTATCCGTTTGCGCTCGGCGCTATGGTGGCTCTGTCGATCGTCTTCCAATTTCCGCGACGCCACAGTTAGAGCAGTCGGTCAGAATTTTGCGCGATTGCCGGCGATGACGGTCAGCATGCGGTCGGCGGATAGGTATTTAATCGCCATTTCCTGAAGTTTTTCGGGTGTGATTGATGCTACGCAGTCGATTTGGTTGCGGAAGTAGTCGCGTGGCATGGCGTTGCTAATCATCAGCGAATAGTATTCGGCAATCGAAAACGGCGTGTCGGTGCTTTTGAGCAGTTCGCCGGTGACGTGGAGTTTCACGCGGCTGAGTTCTTCTTGGGGAATCGGCTCTGCTTGCATTCGTTGCATTTCCGCACGAATCTCGTCGACGACGCGGTAGGTGTATTGGTTGTCGCATTGGCAACTGATGTTGATAAGCGAATTGTTGCGCATGCCCGACAGATACGACGAAATGCCGTAGGTATATCCTTTGTCTTCGCGAATGTTTTGCATCAATCGGCTGCCGAAATATCCGCCGAAAGCGCGTATGAGAATGCGTAGCGGAATGTAGTCGGGATGCGTACGGAGAATCGTGGGTATGCCGATTTTTATGGCGCTTTGTACGGCATCGGGTTTGTCGATGACTACTGTTTTCGGCTCGAAATTTTTGTGCGGAGCATCGTTGGCGCTTCGGCATCGTTCGCCGGTGTGTTGTGCTTTGCCAAATGTTGTGTTGACCAGGTCAATCATCTTGTCGGTCACCTTGCCCGACAGTAATACGGTCGAGTTTTGGGGCGTTGTCCATCGGTCGTGAAAGGCTTTTACGTCGGCAACCGAGATGTCGCCGATTGCTTGCTCGTCGACGTTGAATGCCAACGGGTGGGTTTCGCCGTAGTATTCGCGCTGAAGTGCGACCAACGCTAAATAGTTGACCTTTTCGACGCTGACTTTATGGCGCGCAGCGGCTCTCTTCTTGAGACCCTCGAGTTTGTCGGCGGGAAAAGCCGGGCAACTCCACATCGATTCAAAACAGTCGATAATCTTATCGAAGTTGCGATTAAGCGAATAGACCGATAGCGACGAGGCGTGCGTCAGGGCTTCGCTGACAAACCATGCGCCGTAGTAGTCGCCCGCCAAGGCGATGTCGTCTGCCGAATAGCGGGTAGTGCCTTCGTTTGCCATCGTGGCAACGAACGTCGCCAAACTTGCTTTCGGCTGGTCGCAAATTCCGCCTTCGGTCACAATCTCGAGTTTGCAGACGTCTTGGTCGGCGGCATTGATAACCAATAGCGGCGTGCCGTTGTCGAGTCGAATACGCTCGGGCTCGACAAGGTCGGTTGCAACGACATTTTTAACCTCTATCGACTTCATTGTTACAAACGGTTGAGGCTGTCGATGGCGCGTTGCAAATCGGCTGGAGTGTCGATGCCGATGGTCTCTTTGTCGGTCAAGCCTACTTTGATGCGGTATCCGTTTTCCAACCAACGCAGTTGCTCGAGCGATTCCGCCAGTTCGAGCGACGACTGCGGCAGTTGCGTGATTTGGTTAAGCACATCGGTGCGGTAGGCATACATTCCGACGTGCATAAGGTAGCGGTGGCTTGCCGGCCATGCAGATTGCTCGACGTTGCGGAGATAGGGAATGACCGAGCGCGAAAAGTAGAGGGCATAGCCGTTGGCGTCGACCACCAATTTCGGCTTTGTCGGGTCGCTGAGCGTCTCGAAGCTGCTGTCAGCCGACAGCGGGCGCGCAAGCGTTGCTATCTGTGTCGACGCGTCGTCGAAACATTCTTTGATGGCTTCTATTTGCTCGGGATGGATAAACGGCTCGTCGCCTTGAATGTTGATAACCACATCCGCTTTTATTCCGATTTTGCCGTATGCTTCGTTGCAGCGGTCGGTGCCGCTGCGATGGTCGGCGCGAGTCATCACCACTTGACCGCCAAAGGCATTGACAGCGTCGGCGATACGTTGGTCGTCGGTAGCCACATAGACGTCGTCGAGCGCACGGCGTGTCTGTCGCCAGACGCGTTCTATCATTGTCATTCCGCAAATATCGGCAAGGGGTTTGCCGGGAAAACGCTGTGACGCATAGCGTGCCGGTATGATTCCTATAAATTTCAAGCCATTCATTATATTTATTGGATTTAAGTGCAGTTCGAGTGCAAAAACCGCTACCTCGAGAGGAAGTAGCGGTTTTGTAATCTATTGACAGAAGACTAAGCTTCGTGAATAGCCTCGCTCGGGCAGTTGTCAGCGCAA
>JBJEDO010000064.1:0-20037 GCA_051872155.1 Candidatus Limisoma sp. | reverse complement strand
TTGTTGCTCAGGTACTTAAAAAGTTAAATTTATAATAGTGTTGCGGAATTAAGGTTTTAGAGGAAACTATTGATAACGATATGAAGAACGACAGTCTTGTTTCGATTTCCGACTTTACGAAGGAGGAGATGCTTGAGTTGCTCGACGACATGCGTTACTTTGAGGCAAACCCCAATAGGAATTTGCTGCAAGGTAAGGTTGCCGCAACGCTCTTTTTCGAGCCGTCGACGCGTACGCGTTTGAGCTTCGAGACGGCAGTGAACCGCCTGGGCGGTAAAGTTATCGGCTTCTCCGACGCAGCCACTACGAGCTCGTCGAAGGGCGAAACTCTGAAAGATACGATAATGATGGTCAACAACTACGTCGACCTTATCATTATGCGTCATCATCTTGAGGGTGCGGCGCGCTACGCTTCGGAGGTGTCGCGCGTGCCCATTATCAATGCCGGCGACGGCGCTAACCAGCATCCGAGTCAGACGATGCTCGACCTCTACTCGATTTACAAAACTCAGGGACGTCTCGACAATCTGACAATCACGATGGTCGGCGACCTCAAGTACGGACGCACCGTCCATTCGCTCATTATGGCGATGCACTACTTCAACCCGACGTTCAATTTCGTGGCTGCCGACGAGTTGCAGATGCCCGAGCAATATAAGGAGTTTTGCCGCGAGCATGGCATCCGCTATACCGAAACCGCCGATTTCTCAGCCGACGTAATCAATCGCAGCGACATTATCTATATGACGCGCGTGCAGCGTGAGCGATTCACCGACCTTATGGAGTATGAAAAGGTGAAAAACCTCTACAACCTCCACAATTCGATGCTCGACGGAAGTAAGGACAATCTGCGCATACTTCATCCGCTTCCGCGTGTCAACGAGATTTCGACCGACGTCGACGACAATCCAAAGGCTTACTATTTCCAACAAGCGCAAAACGGACTCTATGCCCGTCAGGCTATT
The DNA here is from genome assembly GCA_051872155.1 of Candidatus Limisoma sp. Classification (GTDB taxonomy): domain Bacteria; phylum Bacteroidota; class Bacteroidia; order Bacteroidales; family Muribaculaceae; genus Limisoma. Next base: position 19,072 of record JBJEDO010000064.1, on the reverse strand, counting down.
ATCTGCAAGGTGCTTGGCATAAAACTTAATAAGGAAGAATGATATGGAAAACGATAAGAAAGAATTGGCAGTAGCGGCGCTGCGTAACGGCACGGTAATCGACCATATCCCGGTGCAGTCGCTCTTCAAGGTAGTTCGTCTTCTCGACATCGAAAACCTTACGAGCAGCGTCACTATCGGCTACAACCTCGACAGCAAACTGATTGGCAAGAAGGGCATTCTGAAGGTTGCCGACGTGTTTTTCCCCATCGAAACGCTCAATCGGTTGGCTATCATTGTTCCCAACGTGAATATCAACGAAATCCGCGACTACAAAGTGGCTCGCAAATTCAAGGTAACTTTGCCCGACGAAGTCGTGGGAATCGTCAAATGTAATAATCCCAAGTGTATCACCAACAACGAGCCGATGAAGACGCGTTTCCACGTCGTCGACTCGCAAAACGGCACGCTCTGCTGCCACTACTGCGAACGGCTTGTTACAAAAGATGAGATTGTATTGAAATGAAAGAAGTTTGGAAACCCGGCACGATGATCTATCCTCTGCCTGCCGCGCTGATAGGCTGCGGCTCGTCGGACGACGACTATAATCTGTTGACCGTTTCCTGGCTGGGCACGATTTGCACTAATCCGGCGATGTGCTACATCTCGGTGCGTCCCGAGCGTCACAGCTACGACATCATTCGCCGCAACATGGAGTTTACCATCAACCTAACCACCGAAGCGCTCGCCGAGGCTACCGACTGGTGCGGAGTGCGTTCGGGGCGTGACTATAACAAGTTTGCCGAAATGGGGTTGACGCCGGTCAAAGGCTCGATGGTGTCGGCGCCGATTGTTGCCGAGTCGCCCCTGAGCATCGAATGTCGCGTCAAGGAAATCGTTAAGTTGGGTTCGCACGACATGTTTATCGCCGACGTGCTTTGCACCGACGCCGAGCAGTCGCTTATCGACCCCGAAACGGGTGCTTTCGACCTCGGTGCTGCCGGTTTGATGGCTTACAGCCACGGTACTTATTATAAATTAGGTGAACCAATCGGTAAATTCGGTTGGTCGGTTAAGAAAAAGAAATAAACTATAGATATTATGGAAAGAGACAACGCAATTTTTGACATCATCGAGCGCGAACATCAGCGCCAAAAGAAAGGAATTGAACTGATTGCTTCCGAAAACTTCGTAAGCGACCAAGTTATGGCGGCTATGGGGTCGTGCTTGACCAACAAGTATGCCGAAGGCTATCCCGGACACCGCTACTACGGCGGCTGCCAGGTTGTCGACGAGGCTGAAATGCTCGCCATCGAGCGCATCAAACGACTCTTCGGCGCCGAGTATGCCAACGTGCAACCGCACTCGGGTGCACAAGCCAATATGGCAGTGTTTATGACATGCCTCAAGCCGGGCGACAAGTTCCTCGGACTCAACCTCTCCCACGGCGGTCACCTCTCGCACGGTTCACCCGTAAACTTCTCCGGCTTGGTTTTCCAGGCTCTTGAGTATGGCGTTAAGCCCGACACCGGCTTGGTCGACTATGACCAAATGGAAGAAGTGGCTCTGCGCGAACGTCCGCGCCTGATTATCGGCGGCGCAAGTGCTTACAGTCGCGAATGGGACTACGCTCGCATGCGTGCCATTGCCGACGAAGTGGGCGCTCTGCTTATGATTGACATGGCTCACCCCGCAGGTCTTATCGCTGCCGGACTGCTCGACAACCCGTTGAAATATGCGCATATTGTTACTTCGACAACCCACAAAACGCTCCGCGGTCCGCGTGGCGGTCTCATCCTTCTCGGCAAAGACTTCGAAAATCCGTGGGGCAAAACCACTCCGAAGGGCGCTGTCAAGATGATGTCGCAACTCATCGACTCTGCCGTGTTCCCCGGCGTGCAAGGCGGTCCGCTCGAACACGTCATCGCCGCTAAGGCTGTGGCTTTCGGCGAAGCGCTTACGCAATCTTACAAGGATTACGCTCTGCAGGTGAAGAAAAACGCTGCCGCTATGTCGGACGCTCTCATTGCTAAAGGCTACAAGATTGTCAGCGGCGGTACCGACAACCACTGCGTGCTCGTCGACCTTCGCACTCGCTTCCCCGAACTTACCGGTAAGGTGGCTGAACGCGTGCTCGTTGAGGCTGACATCACGGCAAACAAAAACATGGTGCCGTTCGACAGCCGCTCGCCGTTCCAGACTTCGGGTATCCGCCTCGGTACGCCGGCTATCACTACGCGCGGCGCTAAAGAGGAACTGATGGGCGAAATCGTCGAAATGATTGATACCGTTCTCAGCAATCCCGAAAGCGAAGCAACCATCAAAGCCGTTCGCGAAAAGGTCAACGCAACGATGGCAGACTATCCGATGTTCGCTTACTAATCGGCGAATTTCCACATTCTACACTGCACCTCGACGCTCGTTGGGGTGCTGTTTTTTTGTCGATTTTTCCGATTTATGGCGTTGGAAAGTGCGAAAAGTTCCGATTTATGGCGTTGGAAAGTGTAAAAAATGCCGATTTATGGCGTTGGAAAGTGCGAAAATTTCCGATTTATGGCGTTGGAAAGAAATTTTTTACTAATTTAGCGCTGTCAAAAATTTTATAGCTATGGTAGATAAAAGGCTGATTGAACAGGTGTTGACAGAGCAACGTCAGGAGTTACAAGCGCTGGGCGACGAGGATTTCTGTGCTCGTCAAGAGGAAAATGAAATCAATTTGGACAGTCGTCTTGCTCAAGTTGTCATTGGAGTCCGCCGAAGCGGCAAGTCTACGTTGTGTTATAATGCGCTAAAATCGAAGAATGTGAATTTCGCTTACGTCAACTTTGACGATGAGCGCTTCGAGGATTTGCAAACGAGTGACTTGAATACCGTGTTAGAGGTTCTCTATAAAATTTATGGCGACTTCAAATACTTGTTTCTTGATGAAATACAAAACGTGGAAGGTTGGCATTTGTTTGTCAATCGACTTTTGCGACAACGTATGCATATAGTAGTTACCGGCTCGAATGCAAAATTGCTGAGTGGCGAGCTGGCAACTCACCTAACCGGTCGCAATGACCAAATAGAGTTGTTCCCATTTTCGTTTGCCGACTGGTGCTATTGCAAAGGCGTCGACACGAAACTGCTGACTACCAAGGCGGAGGCTGCGCGCCGTGCCGCTTTCGACGAGTACCTCCGTCGAGGTGGGTTCCCGGAATTGTTGTGGGAGAAACACTCAACTCGTTATGTCGGAAAACTTGTAAATGCCATATTGAAGCGCGACATAGAGCAACGCCATAAGATTAAATATACCGAGGCTTTTGAGCAGTTGACCAACCACTTGATGAATGTTGCCCCGGTTACGGTTGTTGCGAATAGTTTGGCTCGCATTGTCGACTTGAAGTCAAATCATACGGTCGACAATTATATCGGCTTTTTGAAGGAGGCTTATCTGATGCTGGGGCTGAAGAAATTTTCGACTAAAAGTAGTCAAAGAGTGAGAGCCGAGAAGGTTTATCCTATCGATGTGGCATTGATGGACGGTCGGCAGGATGCCTTTGCTGCAGAAAATTTAGGTTGGCGATTGGAAACAATCGTCTTCGTCGAACTGCTTCGCCGCAATCGACCGATAGACCGTGATATTTACTATTTCGCAAATGCGAGTGGCTATGAGGCTGATTTCGTTGTCTGCCGCGGCAATCGTGTCGAGGAAATCTATCAAGTTTCGTACGACATCAGTAATGAGAAAACCCGTCAAAGGGAGTTGCGTGGCTTGTTGGCTGCTTCCGCTGAAACGCATTGCGACAATTTGTATCTGATAACCGATTTTCAGCGCGAAGACGTTTCTTTAAAAGATAAGCTGATACATATCGTCCCGGCTTACCAGTGGCTCTTGGATAAGTAGGTTGCTACTGGAGCGGCTCTATTAATGTGTAGAGATGTAAAATTATGTTATACTTAGTTAATTGTGTTGTCCGATTATATACAACCAATGAAATATCTTTTTAAATTTGAGGAACGAACGGATTACACAGTAACCCAAAAAGAAGAATTAACCATTTTATAAAATCTAACAATCAAAATCGTATGAAGAAATTACTTATCTCTGTAATGCTTCTTTGCGGTAGCGCCGCAGCATTCGGTCAGCTGCTCGACGTAGCTTCGGTTGAGAAGGTGACACTTCCTGAAGGCGTTGTTGTCGACAAGGCAACTATCAGCCCTCAAGGCGACTATTTGCTTATGTCGGACAACCTTAAAGCGGGTCTTCAGACTTACGACCTTGCGACAGGCGAACTCCGCACAGTGACGACAGCTAATGGCTCGGGCTACGACCCGCGTATCAGCGCCGACGGTAAGACGATAGTCTATCGCGAAGCGCAAGTAGGCAACGACCGTCTACGTCGCATCAGCCTTAAATCGGTCGACTTGGCAACCGGCGAAACGCAAACCATCGTGTCGCCGACACGCAATCTGCAAGGCTTGGCAGTCGATGCTGCCGGCGTTGTGGCTATCGATGGCGGCAAGATGCGCCGCAGCTCCGGTGCTTCGAAAGCTACTCCGGTAGCCTCTATCGACAAAGGTCAGTTGATGATTACCATCGACGGCAAGACCACTATGTTGTCGCCCAACGGCACAACCGGGCAAAGCTATTTGTGGCCTTCGGTTTCGCCCGACGGCACTCGCGTGCTCTACTATTTGGCAACCGTAGGTGCTTACACCTGCAAGATTGACGGCAGCGACGTGAAGTTTGTCGGCAAATACCGCGCAGCTCGCTGGTATGACAACAACACGGTTGTCGGCATGAAAGACTACTACGACGAAAACGAGAACGTTACGTCGTCGAAAATCTATGCCGCATCGTTCGACGGCAGCGCGAGCCAAGTGCTCACGGCTGACGACGTTCGCGCTATGTATCCTTCGGTAAACGCCGACGGTAGCAAGATTGCTTTCTCTACTCCGACCGGCGAAGCCTATATTATTAATGTAAATGTGAAGTAGGTTATGAAACGTCTGTTTACAACAATAGCACTCGTTGCCATGATGGCAGCGTCGGCAATGGCAGGCAAGTCAGCCGACGAAGTGCGCATATATCTCAACCCGGGTCACGGCAGCTGGGGTCCTAACAACCGCCCGTGCAACACCGTTGGTCGTCCCGCTTACACAAGCGCCGACCCCGACACGACAGGTTTCTACGAGTCGAACACCAACCTTCGCAAGGTGCTCTCATTGCTCGACTGTTTGGCAGAAGCCGGCGTGCCGTTCGACCGCTCGTTGAACCAAACTAACGAAAATCCGGCTCGCGTAGGTGCCGCGCTCGACTTGAGTCAGCACATCGTGATGTCGCACGTCAAATGCGGTCCGTATCCCTATACCGGTACCGCCGACGACCAGAGCAATGCCTACAACCGACCGCTGTCGGAAATCTGCGAAGAGGTTGAGGCGAACAATTTCGACATCTTCATCTCCGTCCATTCCAACGCTGCGACCGAAGGTGCTACGACCAACTATCCGCTTTATCTCTATCGCGGTACCGATGCAGAAGCATCAGCAGCAGGTAGCAAGGAGGTAGCCGCTCATATTTGGCCTTATTCCTACAGCAACGCACACATGAACTGGACTCACTATTCGACGAGCTCCAACATCCGCGGCGACATCTCGTTCTACGGATCAAGTTCCGACTTCAACAACAACGGTACGGTCTATACCGGCTATCTTAGTGTGTTGAAACACGGCGTTCCCGGTTTCCTCGTTGAAGGTTATTTCCACACATATCAGCCGGCACGTCAACGCGCAATGAACTTCGACGTTGACCGCCACGAAGGCCGTCTGTACGCTCGCGGTCTTGTCGACTATATGGGCTGGACTCCGCAATCGACCGGCGAAATCTACGGTATCGTTCGCGATTTGCATGAGAAATTCTCAGACGCTCTTTATTCGCCGATTGCGCGTACCAACGACGTCTACAAGCCTCTAAACGGCGTCGTTGTCGACCTCTACAAAGGCGACACTAAGGTGGCTACTTACACTACCGACAACGACTACAACGGCGCTTTCGTATTTACAGGACTCGAACCGGGTACTTACTCGCTGCAATACTCTGCAGAGGGCTATAAACCCGCAACCGAAGAATATACCGCTACGTTCGAAGTGAAAGCCAACGAAACCGTTTATCCGGCGGCTTTCCTCGAATCGGAATCGTACGTTCCCGACGAAATCGTTTACGTCAACTATCCTGACGAAATCGACGGCAATCCGCTCTTCGGTCTCGCTTCTGAGTATAACCTTACCGCTTCCGAGCCGGCAAGTGCGTTGAGCGAACAATTGGCAGGCAAAACCATCCGTCGTCAAATCGTGCGCAACGGTGTGCTCTACGTTCTCGCTCTCGACGAAGCAAATGAGCCTTACATCTACACGCTCGACATTGCGACAGGCACGGCAGGCACTATCAGCACCGAAGGCACAACGCTCGGCGGAAACCGCTCGTTGAAACTTGCCGACATCACATTTACCGCCGACAACGTCCTCGTTGGTTGCTCGTATGGCAAAAACCAATACTCGGACGGCATTGCCAATAGTGACGGTGACGTACGCGGTTATGTAAACGTCTACAAGTGGGAAAACTCTGCCGAAGGCGTTCCGACAGGCAACCCGACTCTTTGGTTTGCAAATGAACACTCCGGCAACTTCAACCGCGCTTATGCCGGCAACACTATCGCTTACAGCGGCGACAGCCAAGACGGTTCGTTGATGATGACCTTCGAAACTTTAGGCGACGCTCGGTCGTTGCGCTTTAGCGAGTTTTCTATCGCCGATGGCTCATATGTAAGCGTTATTCATATGAATAAGAACATATCGGCTGATTCTAACTGGACTGTTGCAAAACTCGGCGAAGACTACTCATTGATAGTATCGCCGCGCGACGAAGAGCAATACATCATCGACGGTTCGAACACCAACCCGACCGAATGGCACATCGCAGCCAAAGGTGCGGATGTTCCTGTTGAAGGAGCTATGCCTGAAGCGCTTCTCAACGCTGCCGCTAACGGCGCTTCTTGCTTCAAGTATGCAGGTCGCAGCCTCATGGTTGCTCCGATAGTTGCCGACGGTAAAGCTTCGGGTGTCAAACTCTTCGACATCACCGACGGTCTTGATGCCGCTAAGGTTATCACTACCAACAGCACTGTCGACCCGATTGACGCTGCTGTGGTTTCGGCTGCAGGTCGTGCCGTCTACACAAAGAATAACGAAGACGCTATCACTGCTGCCAACATCGAGCTCTATCTTGTCTGCGACGGTCAAGTTACGACATTTGCTACCGCAGGCACCGAGCAACCCGTATTCAAAGGCGAATATGCTTACGGTCTTCAAACTCAAGACAACGGCACTACTACAACTCTGTCGTTCAACCTCTCCGGCAAAGCAACCGACGTGAAGGTTGTGATTACCGATGCCGAAAACGTAGAGAAAGTTATCAACCTCGGCGCACTCGATGAAGGTGCTAACTCTACGGATGTCGAAAATGCAGAACTCGGCACGGGCACATTCAATTGGAAGGTTGTTGTCGACGCACAAACCATCCCGGGCATCAGCAAGATTGCTTCCGTTCCGTTTGCACGCACTCGCGGCGTGGCAGTCGATAAGAGCGGCTCAAGTGCATACCAAGGCAGCATCTACGTAGGTGTGGTTACAGGCGATGCAAATCACGCTTGTGGTGTATATCGTTTGGACAAAGACTACAACATCACAACCGAGACTATCGGCGCCGACGAATTCGTTGCATCGCATACGGCATCGCCGTTCCGCCTCGACGTGCTCCCCGACGGTACAGTGCTTGCTTGCGACTGGAGCGACGCTCACTCGGGTATCCACGCCATCAATCCTAACGATTTGTCGGTATCGCAACTCTTTGCCGGTGAACGTCAAAGCTCTGACGGCGCATTCATCTACAATGGTGCAACTATCGGCGGTAGCACAACTTGCGCAACCGTGGTAGGCAAGGGTGCCGACACTCAACTCTACGTTTTCAACGAAGATATCAACAATGTGATTTCGCGTTACGACATCGGCACGGCGAATAAGATTGATTTCGCTCCGAACGCAACATTCGCTGAACCTTCGGCTAAGTTGATTAATACGAACGTCGACCTCGCCGTTACCGAAACCGGTATCTGGGCAGCTCAAAGCCGCGGCTCGGGTAACAACAATACCGGCGCTCCGTCGTTCGTCTACAGCGACCTTGAAGGCAATTTGATTCTCAACGGCGGTACACTCTCCGAAATCGTTCCTTCGTCGCGCTCAGGCGTCGTTGTCAACCGCGACAACAATATCCTCGTGCTTTCAGGCTATACCGGCGATATTATGGTATTCGACATCACTTGGAACGAAAACACTCCGACGCTCACGCCGAAGTATACCTTCACCAGCGGTGGCTCAATGCCTGAACAAATCGAGTTCGACTTGGCGGAAAACCTTCTCATCGCTAACAACGGTTGCCTTGAGGCTTATGCACTTCCGGGCGTCACCAAGCAAGGCGTAACCGAAGGTCCTTCGTTCGCTATCGGTAACGGTGGCGTCGTTTCGGCTGTCGACGGTAAGAAAGTTGTCGTATTCCCGAATCCTGCAGTTGACGTATTGAACGTTAAGTCGAACGCGGCAATCACCGACGTAGCTGTCTTCGCAGCATCGGGTGCCGCCGTAAGCGCTAACGCTTCGATTGAAGGCAACGCAGCTACTTTGAACGTATCCGGACTCGCTTCGGGCATCTATTTCGTGAAGATTAACGGCAACCAAGTTGTTCGCTTCATCAAGAAATAATCATCTCTCGTAGAGATACTTTTAAGCCGAGTGCGTCACCATGATACACTCGGCTTTTTTGTTGTATCACCAAATGTCGGATTTGTTGTGAGTGGAAGAGTAGGGTTACTGCTTTGTTGAATAATAAAAACTGTTTCCATAAGTGAAATGTTGTTATAATTGGTTAATTAAGGTGCGGCGGTATTATCTGCCAAAGAAACATTTTTTAAATTTGAAGAATATTACAAAACTTCGAAAAAACCTTAACATAAATCTACAGACATTATGAAAAAGTTGTATATGGCAATATTGCTGGTAGCCCTGACGGTCGGCTCGGCAATGGCGGGTAAAACTGCCGATCAAGTGCGCATATATCTCAACCCGGGTCACGGCAGCTGGGGTCCTAACAACCGCCCGTGCAACACTCTCGGTCGCGCCGCTTACAATAGCGCTAACCCCGACACAACGGGCTTCTTTGAGTCGAACACAAACCTTCACAAATTGCTCGGCATGCTCGACTGCTTGGTCGATGCCGGCGTGCCGTTCGACCGCTCGTTGAACCAAATTAACGACAATCCGGCACGCGTCGGCGCTGCGCTCGACTTGAGTCAGCACATCGTGATGTCGCACGTCAAAGTCGGTCCGTATCCCTATACCGGCGACGCCGACGATGACGACAACGCCTATAACCGCCCGCTGTCGGAAATCCGCGAAGAAGTTGAGGCTAACAATTTCGACATCTTCGTTTCGGTGCACTCCAACGCTGCAACAGAAGGTGCTACCGCTAACTATCCGCTTTACCTCTATCGTGGTACCGATTCAAGCGATTATGCGTCGGGCAGCAAGGCTTTGTGTCAGCATCTTTGGCCCTTCTCTTATGCCAATAAGCAAATGAATTGGACCGCCTATGCGTCGAGCACCAACGTGCGTGGTGATGTCAGCTTTTACGGCAGCAGTTCGACTGTTTCAAACAATGGCAAATCGTATACCGGCTATCTCAGCGTGTTGAAACACGGCGTGCCCGGATTCCTCGTTGAAGGCTATTTCCACACCTATCAGCCGGCGCGTCAACGCGCGATGAACTTCGACGTCGACCGCTACGAAGGTCGCTTGTACGCTCGCGGCATTATCGACTATATGGGGTGGAAGAAAGAGACTACCGGCGTGGTCTACGGCATCGTCCGCGACAAGCATGAGACCTATGCCAACTCGCTGTATACGCCCATCGCTAACACAAACGACATCTATAAGCCGCTTAACGGCGTGGTGGTCGACCTCTACAAAGACGATGCGAAGGTGGCTACTTACACTACCGACAACGAATACAACGGTGCGTTCATCTTCACCGGACTCGAGCCGGGCACTTACTCGCTGCGCTATACCGCCGACGGATATAAAGCCGCTGCTGCGGAATATACCTCGTCGTTTACCGTCGCGGCTAACGAAACCGTCTATCCCGCGGCGTTCCTCGAGTCGGAGTCGTCCGTCGCCGAAGAATCGTATGTCAATTATCCCGACGAAATCGCCGGTAACGACAATTTCAGCCTGCAAAGTTCGTACGCGATGAACGCTTCCGGCGAATACAGCGGACTCTCGGCGTTGCTTTCTGGCAAAACTATTCGCCGCCAGATTGTGCGCGACGGTGTGGCTTATGTGCTTGCACTCGATTCGTCGAACGAGCCATATATCTATTCGCTCAACACCGCCGACGGCACAACCGGAACTATCAGCACCTCCGGAACATCGCTCGGCGAAAACCGCTCGCTCAAGATTAGCGACATCACCTTTACCGCCGACGGCATTCTTGTCGGTTGCTCGTACGGTAAAAACCAATTCGAAGACGCAAGTGTCGCTACAGGCGATGTTCGCGGCACGATGAACGTCTATAAGTGGGCAAAAGGCAGCGACGGTATCCCTACAGGCAGCCCGTCGATTTGGTTTACTTCCCAACATTCCGGCAACTACTTGCAAGCCTACGGCAGCCGCACGATTGCTTATAACGGCGACAGTAAGAACGGAGCCTTGATGACTACTTTCCAAACAGTCGGTACGGCGCAGTCGTTACGTTTCTCGGAAATGTCGATTCTGGCAGGTACTTTGGGTGGAACGAAGTTTATGAACAAAACGATTTCGACCGACTCTAATTGGACAGCAGGCAAACTCGGCGACGACTATTCGCTCATCGTATCGCCGCTCGCCGATGACAAGTATATCGTCGACGGCTCGTCGACGACTCCGACCGAATGGCAAACGGCAGCGCAAAACGTCGACTGCCCCTTGGTTTCAAGCGTTTCGACAAGTCATATGGCAGCCGCTGTCAACGGTGCTTCGTGCTTCAAGTATGCCGGTCACAGCCTTATGGCAGTGCCGATTTACGCCAACGGACAAGCGTCGGGCGTCAAACTGCTCGACATCACCAACGGACTCGGCTCGGCGACCGAAATCGCCACCGGAACAACTGTAACGCCTCGCGCGGCAACCTTCGTCAGCGCAGCCGGACGTCCGGTCTACACAAAAGATGAGTCGGGCAACATCACCGCCGCCGACATCGAACTCTATCTCGTCTGCGACGGCAAAGTCACGGTGTTCTCAACCAAACAAATCGAACAAACGGTTTCGAAAGGTGAATATGCATACGGCTTGAAAGCCGACGTGCAAGGTCCCGAAACCACTCTCGCGTTCAATCTGACCGGCGATGCCGACGATGTGCTTATCGAGGTTAACGACCCGCAAGGAAACACCGCCGAATTCGATTTAGGCGCACTCAAAGCCGGCAGCCACACCTACATCGTCGACAACGACCGCCTCAACAAGTCGCAGATGCAATGGCGCATCTACGTCTCCGCACCGCAGACTACCGTGGTCAACAAATATGCTTCGGCAACATTTGCACGCTCAGCCGGCGTAGCAGTCGACAAGAGCGGCTCGAGTGATTATCAAGGTAGCATTTACGTTGGCGTCGGCACTTCGAGCACCGAACGTGCGCAGGGTGTATATCGCTTGGACGCAAACCTCAACGTTGTTGCCGGTCCGGTAGGCTCCTCCGACTTCATTTCGACCCACTATGCTTCGCCGTTCCGCCTCGACGTGCTTCCCGACGGAACAGTCCTGGCTTGCGACTGGAGCGACTCGCACTCCGGTATCTACACCATCAATCCCGCCAACCTTTCGATGTCGCAAATGTTTGCCGGAACGCGTCAAAGCGACGGCGGATTCCTCTACAACGGCACGACCATCGGCGGTAGCACAACTTGCGCAACCGTAGTAGGCAAGGGCGCCGACACCAAACTCTACGTCTTCAACGAAGACCTTGGCAACGTCATTACGCGCTACGACCTCGGCACGGCTACAAGCATCAACTTTGCGCCCAACGCAACCTTCTCCGCGCCGTCTGCTAAGTTGATTAACACAAACGTCGACATCGCAGTTGCCGATAACGGATTCTGGGCGGCTCAAAGCCGCGGTTCGGGCAATAACACCTCCGACGTTCCGTCGTTCATGTATTGCGACCTCAACGGAAATATCATTGTCAACGGTGCAAACTATGCCGACATCGTTCCGTCGTCGCGCTCGGGCGTTGTGGTCAACCGCGACAACAGTATCCTCGTCCTTTCCGGATTCGACGGCGAAATCAGAGTGTTCGACATCACCTGGAACGGCAACACACCGACGCTCACGTCGAAATATACCTTCTCGACCGGAGGCGTTAAGCCCGAGCAAATCGAGTTCGACTTGGCGGAAAACCTCCTCGTTGCCAACGAAAACTGCGTTGAGGCATACGCACTTCCCGGCGTGACCAAGATGGGCTTAACCGAAGGTCCCGAATTCGTCGTTACGCAGTCGGGCATCGACGGCGTTGCACTCTGCAATCGCGTGAAAGTCTATCCCAATCCCGCCGTCGACGTGCTTACCATCGAAGCCGACACGGCGATTACCGACGTTGCAGTCTTTGCCGCATCCGGCGCCGCAGTGGCCCTGCGACCCGCTATTGCCGGCAGCACGGCATCGCTCAACGTTGCCAACCTCGCTCCGGGCATCTACTTCGCCAAAATCAACGGCACCAAAACCGTCAGATTCGTGAAACGATAGCCCCGTCGCCCGCGCATTTAATAATCCATTACCCGGTTCGTTGCAGAATCGGGTAATTTTTTGAAGTCTGCGATGGGTTAAATTGCGTTAAATATTACCTGTGTCGGTTAGTTTTTGGCAGACTTGGCTGTATTATAGGCAAAACAACTATAAAAATGATTGATAAATCAAGGGCAGAGAAGCTTTTTCGACAATACTACGCTCGAATGTATGTGCTTGCGCGCACGTTGCTCTACGACGATGATGAGAGCCGTGACGTGGTGAGCGACGTCTTTACGAAGGTTGTAGAGGGCGATGTGGCTATCTCTGCGGCGACTGAGGGGCGTTACCTGATGGCTGCTGTTCGAAATCGTTGCCTCAATCTCATCGAGCAGAAGCACAATCGCGAGCGTCTTTGCGGTCTCTATTCGCTTGAGTCGGACGATGCTCCTGCAGACCCCGACGATGAGCGTTATGATGAGATTATGGCGTTTATCGATAGCCGATTCTCCGGCACGGCTCTGAGGGTGTTGCAGTTGCGCTTTGTCGACGGTTTGGAGTGTAAGGAGATTGCCTCTGAACTGCAAATCAGCACTGTTGCGGTATATAAGCATCTCGGTCATGCAATGCAAATTATCAAAGCAAACTTTAAAGACCTATAATACAATGAATCAGGATTTTGACAAACTGTTAAAGGCAATCGACGAAGCTAAAAGTCTTACAGATAGTGAGCTCGATACGCTTATCGCCGGTTTGAGCGAGGAGGAGCGTGATATGCTTAATGCGCTGGTTGCCTCCAAGCGAGCCGTGCAGCGAAATGAGGCTCGCAAATGTGCGGAAAGTGTTGCCGATGAGGCGTGGAAGGCGTTTGAGCGAGAAAAATTCGGCAAATCGAATGCGATAGGCAAGGTGCTGCCTATTAGTAGGTTATGGCTCAAGATTGCCGCTGCGGTTGTTGTTGTGATAGTGATTTCCGGGCTTACGTTAGCTGCCGTTCGCAGTAAGTGGATACGCTTTGAGAAGTCGCCTGAGGCAGCGGTAGAGCAGATGTCGGTGGTTGAAGAACCGCGGGTTGCAGCCGAGGCTGATTCTTTAGCACTTGACGATGCCTCGCAGGTTGTGATTGCCGATGATGTAACGCTCGAAGCCTTGTTGGAACGCATGGCTGCACACTATGGCGCTGCGGTGCGGTTTGCCGACGATGCGCCGCGCTCGGTGCGTCTGCACTTTGAGTGGAACAAGTCGCTCTCGCTTGAGCAGAATATGAAGCTGCTCGACAATTTCTCGAAATTCAGTGTCTGCATTGAGAATGGTGTCATCATAGTGTCGACCGACGAGGATAAATAGCGATGAGAAGGTTTGTATTATTTGTGCTCTTGTGCATGGTTGCGCTTGGGGCACGGGCACAGCGTGTGTCGCGAAACTATCAGCGCTCGTCGATGTCGGAGGTGCTTAAAGACCTCTCTCAATCCGGCAGCGGATACAGCATCAACTTTATCTATGATGAACTGGAAGATTTCACGGTGACGGTGCGGTTGCACGACGCGTCAATTCCCGAGGCAGTGCGAAAGGTGGTGGGCTTTTACCCGATAAGGGTGAAGGACGATGGATATGTGATTTTTGTGGAGTGCATAAAGAAGATTGAGCATAAGTTCCGCGGACGGATAGTTAACGAGAAAGGCGCGCCGCTCGAGTATGCCAACATTGCGCTGTTGTCGCCTGCCGACAGCACATTCATAACCGGCGGCGTGAGCAATGCGAACGGCGATTTCGTAATTCCCTGCGAGCAACAAGACGTGTTGGCAAAGGTTAGTTTTGTTGGCTATAAAACTGCCGTTCGCCGACTTCGTGGCAGTGATGTTGGCAGTATCGTGATGAAATCGGCAACTTACAATCTGAAAACCGTCGTCGTTGAGGGTCTGCGCCGCACCGACTATGTCGACCACTCGGTCTACACGTTCACCGACGAGCAGATGAAGCAGTCACGCCAGTCGTGCGACCTTCTGGCAACTCTGCCCGGACTCTACATTGACCCCGCGTCGGGCAGCGTTACGTTGCTTTCGGGCGGGAGTGTCAAGCTGCTGATAAACGGTGTTGAGGCTTCGGAAAAAGACCTGCGTCTTATCCCTGCCAACAAGGTAAAAAATGTGGAATACTATCATTATGCGCCTACAAAGTATGCCGACAGCGGTGCAACTGTTGTCAACGTCGTCACGCATCGACTCGATGAGGGATATGCCCTTGATGCCGGAACGCAAAGCGCTGTCACTACAGGCTTTGTAAATGCTTGGACAGGTGCTCGCTACAACCGCGGCTACAATCAGCTCTCGTTCGCGTGGAATATGAATCTGCGCAACTATAACGATTGGGGGGGCGTCGACCACTATCGTTTCAATCGCCCTGACGGCACGACAGCCGACTATACCTATCGAGAAAGTCAGCCTTTCGGTTATACCGACAACACGTTCTCGCTCAAATACAATAACGCAAATGCAACCGGGCGTGTGCTCCAAGTGGAGTTCCGACCTACGCTGTCGCACCGTTTCTCGCACAGCACATCCGTGATAGAAGCACGCGGCGACGACCGTTGGCAGAACGGTTCAGGTCGGCAAGATAGCGAGACCGACATATTCAGCCCGGCAATCGACGTCTATTTCAGTTCGCCGCTGAAGCGCAATCAAGAGATTTCGGTGAACGTAGTAGGCACGCACTTCAACAATTCGCAGACCACGTCAAACTTACAGACGTCCGATGATGTCGACGAAGTGCTGCTCGACGACCGCGTAGACCAAAGCAACAAGAAATATTCGCTGATAGGCGACGTCAATTACTCGAAAAAGTGGGCTAAAGGCTATTCGTTTGCAGTCCGTTGGCTATCTACATACGGCAGTTCCAACTCCACGCTGAGCAATATGCTTTCCGACTATAACGAATACGGTTACCACAGCGAGAACACCTACAACGCCGTTTTTGCCGACTTCGTAGGCTCTTTTTGGGGCTGGAATTACCGAATCGGCGGAAAACTTGTGCACGTTTGGAATTCTAACAACGATGCCTCCGAATCGACGCTGCAAGCGAGTCCGCGGATTATCCTGTCGCGCAAAATGGGTACGCACAACTATCTTCGAATGAGCGTGCAGTCGTGGGCGGTATCGCCGTCAATCAACCAACTCAGTACCAACGTTACGCAGAAAATTCCCGGCTTGCTTTCGCAGGGCAATCCGTGGCTCAAGGCGTCGCAAGTCTATGCGGCAAGCCTCTCTCATTCGTATCAGCACAAAATAATCTCTGTCGAAGAATGGACTGCTGTAAACTACACCCGGCGTCCCATCAACAGAATTTACAATTGGCAGACAATCGGCTCCGACGACTACATTGTCGGCTCGTGGGAGAACGCCAAGCGTCGAGTGGCGTGGGTTGGTGCCTGCTCGGCATCATGGCGCCCCTTTGGCAGCGAACTTTTGACCCTCGGTTTTGAATTTCAAGTCGGATTCGTGCACATCAACAGCGACCTGATGGGTAGCCACTCAAAGTGGACAATGCGCCCCGACTACTCCGTGCGCTTCCGCAAAGGCGATTTCGGAGCCGGCTACCGCGGACGCATCGGCGGCTGGTATATCGACGGCGCATATATGACGAAATCGGAAAACAAAAGCGAGTTGGAAGCATTCTGGCAGCACGGCAATGTGCGAATTACGGCATCCTGTCTTTGGCTGTTTACGCGCAGTAAATACGGCGAGGAACTGCTCTCAAATCCAATCCTTGAGCGCGAAGAACATCATCAAATCAACGACAATGCATCGATGTTTACAATCGGATTCTCTTGGAATTTCTTCTCCGGAAAGCGTATGAACGTCAACAAAAAATTCAACAACCGCGACACAGATTCAGGCATTCTCTAACGCCCGAACATAGTGTGTCTTGGAATGAAAAACGGATTCTGCCGGGTGGTGGCGGAATCCGTTTTCGCAAATTCGTACATTAAAACGTCGGTTTTGTACAACGCACGCTAAAATACTTGCCGTTTAGGCTTCTGATAATTATTTTTGCCTAAGAAATTTACCTTTCACACCGGTTGGGTATCAAACAATAGAAAAACTCGATAATTATGGAAACAACGCATAATACACACCGTAGCGGCTTCCAAACAGTCGCAATTATTGCCGCCGGCAAAACTTGGCATATTTTTTGTCGCTTAGGAAATAACAAAACAATTTGAAAATTTAGACTAATTAAAAACCATTAATACAATAATTTATGAAATTCATAGCAGGTATCCTGGTTGCTTTGTTCCAATCAAATTCATATTGGAGGGAACTACTTATTATTCTCGGCATTTTAGTTGTTGCCAGTTTTATTTACAACTATTTTAAAAACAAAAAGTCGACTGAAAATCAGGCAGAACAAGACCCTGAAACTGAGCGACTGGCTACGGAATGCCAAACAATGAACCTTATGCTCAAAGTCTTAACCGATTTCGGCTGTCAGCCCCATACAGAAAGTCAAGAATATATTGATGTTGACTATCAAGGTGCGCATTTTCGAATTGAAATATTTGGAAGGTATGCACGAATATGGTATCTGTCATGGGGCTACGTTGAACCCGGAGACCCCGATTATCCAAATGTTTGAGAGGCTGTCAATTTATCTAACTTCGACCAAGGTGCGACCGTGGTAATGACCCGGTCGGAAGACGACGGAACAATTGCATTGCATAGTCGCATCGACGTTATGCTACATCCCGCTTGTCCCGAAAACGACCAATATGTCCGTGCAAGCTTCGACGCTTTATTCGATGCTCGGGATGCCGTCTCCCGCAATTTTCAACGACTCGAGTTACAACAGCAAAAAGAGCAGCAATCCCGTCGCCCGGTAGGCTTCGACACCAACTTAGCTGACCCTGCCAACATTGACGTCCCCGCTGACTCTGATATCGCCGCCGCTGCCGCCGCCCCCGCAGCAGCGACAACTAACAACACAACCGAAACAAAAGCATAACAGCTATGAAACCAAGCTTCTACTTTGTCCTATGGATTATGATTTATCCACTCCTCGACCTGTTCAACAGCTCGTTTATTAGCAACAGTGCCTTTATAATTGCCTTGGTAATCGTCTGGGTGCTGACGAAGAAAATCGAGCGTATGATGCCCGACACCATAACGTACGACCATGCCTTGCAGACCGCTCCGGCATTAGAAGACGTTTACACCGGCAATGTAACGTCATTCCGCAAGCGAATCCTCCAAGAAGCAAACGTAGAAATCGTGGCGACAATCTATTTCATCCTCACAACTGTAGTCATTACGCTTTCGATGATGAAAACAGGCGTAAGCGACTGGATTGCGTTAGTCGTATTCGGACTATTTGCGTTCGGGTCAGTCTATCGCAGCATATCGCTTCTTAAAGCCAACGCAAAACTCAAATCAAATCCCACGATTGAGCAATGTGAGGCGATAGCCACGGAAGTGTACGAACAAGATTGCGCGGCATATTGCGCGGCGCGCAACGAAAACCCGTATTCCGAAGTTCTGCCTGACAGACCAAAACATTACAACGCATTCAAAATTGTCTCAACCATATTCGCCGTTGTCGCTGCACTGTTCGGCTTCTACTATATCGTTTCGGGAGCAATCGTAATGCTTTGTAATTCGTCAGTCGAAGTCGGTGCGTTTGCCGGAATGGTTTTATTATATGGCACTTTAGCCGCCTACTTCGGCGTGAAAGATTTCATTGCGTGCATCCGCACTAAGTCAAATAACTTTTAACCAAATATCACAATTATGGACCAAGTATTAGACATTCTCAAAAAGAATCATCTTCCTGCCAAGCAAGTCGACGATTCGTTGTATTCCTTTGAACTCACGATAGGCGACCAAACATTCTCGTTTCTCTACTTCAAGAACGACAATTCTGACGAATTGACATTCATACTGCCAAATGTCTACACCTACGACGATGTGCATTTCCCCGCAACTATGAATGCAATCAATTTTGTCAACGAGAATATGCATTCGGTAAAATGCGTTGTACATAACGAGGCAGATGTCTGCATGTATTTCGACCATACATTGTTTGGCGCAGAGGTTACGCTGCCAATGATTCAGCATATCTGCGCCCAATTGTTCAAAGCCGGAATGGTGCTGCTCGACAAAGTTGATGACTTCTACAAAAATTCATAAACTTAAAAGGAATCATTGTTTAACTCTTTCGCCCGGGATTCTTTGAACACGATGATGAATACTAAAAATAC
>JBJEDO010000063.1:0-20273 GCA_051872155.1 Candidatus Limisoma sp. | reverse complement strand
TATTAGATTTAAGGTTAACAAGATTGGTTGTCGTGAGACAATCAATTTTTTTGTGTAAATGCAAAGGATACAGGCACTTAGCCTTGTGTCCTTTAATTTTTTTAGCCGGTAATCGATGTGAATGAATGTATAACATAGCGGAACCACTGCCGTATACTCGATATGGCAGTGGTTCCGTTTTTTGTATGTGTTTGGCAGTGACCGACTCACCGTCGGCTAAAGTTCGAATGCGGTCAGGTCAGCGACGGTCTGTGCCAGTTCGCGGCGAGAGTCGAGCAGATTTTCTGCCGCTTCGAGGTAGTAGCCTATCTCGAGCAGATAGTTGAGCAGCGACAACTCGCGACCTTGGTAGGCTTTGAGGAGCACGTCTTCGCCGTTGCATTCCGCCAGGGCGGCGTCGAGGCGCTGCGTGTTGGCGGTGAGCAGGGCTGCGCGGTCGTAGAGTTTGCGCATCTGTGCGCGGTGCTCTATTTCTGCCGAATGTTGTGCCGCAATGCTTGCAGTGATTTCCGCCTGAGCGCGTTTTGCCTTACTTTTGTTACCCCAAAGCGGGATGGTGACGCCGACGGCGATGCCTTGAAACTTCTCGGCGGCAACGAATTCGCCGGCGTAACCGACAGCCAGTTTGGGAAGATTTTCGGCGCGGTGAACTTTCGCCTCGCTTTCCTTAACGATTACCTGCTGAGCGTAGTAGCGCAACAGCGGACTCTCGGCGGCGGCTTGCGCATACCACGTGTCGAAGTCGGTAGGCAGCGGACACGGCTCAAACTCGTCGACGGCGACGTCAACGGCATTTCCGCCGTTCAGCTGTGCCAGTTCGGCGAGCAGTCGGGCGCGTTCGGCATCGATGGTAGCCAATCGGCTCTGCATGGTTGCCAGGTTGAGTTGCGCCTTCTTTTTGTCGATGATGCTCACTTGTCCGGCGGCGTCGAGCGTGTTATAGGTCTCGGCGATGCTGTGTGCGTTGTCGAGCTGACGCGCATAAAGTTGATGCAGAGCGTTTTGGTAGGTTATGTCGATGCAGAGGCGCTTTGCTTCGAGGAGGATGTTCATGCGCTCGGCAGCGAGTTCGATGTCTTCGCCGGCGTTGAGCGAGTTAGCCAAACTGCGGCGGCTGCCGTACGCGGTGGGGAAGTCGAGCGGCTGCATTACGCTTACCGTTTTTTTGTCGGCTTGCACGTCAGCCGAGCCCCACTGGTAGGAAAATTCCACTTCCGGATTTTCGGGAGCCAAGCCCACGCGATTTGCGGCTTTTCGTGCCTCCGAAAGGCTACGGCGAGCCTCCAACGCCGTGCTGTTTTTCTCGACTTGCGCGAGCACGTCGGTGTAGGCGCCGGCATGGGCTGCCGCGCCGACGAGGAGGGCTGATGTTATGATGAATAGTCTCATTGTTTTTGCTTTTTACGTTTAACGAACCATTCGTAGATAATAGGCATCACGAAGATGTTGAGCAGCGTCGACGTCAGCAGACCGCCGAGCACGACGACCGCCATCGGACTCTGAATCTCGTTGCCGGGCTTATCGCCGCTGATAATCAGCGGAATGAGTGCCAGTGCGGAGGTCAGCGCGGTCATTAGAATCGGGTTAAGTCGGTCGACCGAACCGTCGATGATGGTCCGGCGCAAGCCTTCGCCTTCGTCTTCGTCTTGCAGGTGACGATACTTGCTAATGAGCAAGATGCCGTTGCGGGTAGCCACGCCGAAGAGCGTAATGAAGCCGATAATCGACGGGATGCTGACTACGCCCGACGTGCATGCCACAGCCAAGACGCCTCCGATGAGTGCCAACGGCAGGCTGACGAGCACCAAGCCCGAGAGCGATGCGCTGCGGAATTCGCCGTAGAGGAGCAAGAACACCACGAAGATTGCCAGAATCGTTGCCAGAGCAAGCGTGCGCGATGCCGAGCGTGCCGATTCGAATTGACCGCCGTATTCGATGCGGTAGCCTTCGGGGAGTTTGATGGTCGAGTCGATGGTCTTTTGGATGTCGTCGACAACGCTACCGACGTCGCGTCCCGACACGTTTGCCGAAACGACCAACTTGCGTTGCACGTTTTCGCGCGATATCGTGTTCGGACCGCCGACGCTCACCACTTCGGCAACTTCGCCGAGCGGCACTTTGCCGCCGTCGGCGGTGTCGATGAGGGCGTTGCGCACGTCGTCGACAGTCATTGTGGCGGCGTCGCCGACGCGCAGAATCAGGTCGAAACTGCGTTGACCTTCGTAGATGTCGGCAAGTTTTGCGCCCGAGAAGGCGAGTTCGACGAATCGGTTAAAGTCGTCGATGGTGATGCCGTAGCGCGCCAGCGCTGCGCGATTGGGGCGCACTTGCAGTTGCGGCGTCTCCGTCTGTTGTTCGACCGACACGTCGACGAGACCTTCGATGCCGGCGATGTTCGACTTGATGCGGTTGCCAATCATATACATCTTGCTGATGTCGGTGCCGAAGAGTTTGATGGCAACGGCGGCGCGTGTGCCCGAGAGCATATGGTCGATGCGGTGTCCCAGCGGCTGACCTACCGTAGCGGCAATGCCGGGGATTGACGCCATGCAGCGGCGCATGTCGTTGAACACCTCTTCGCGGCTGCGGTCGCCGAGCGTAAATTGCACGTCGATTTCGGCGCTGTTAGTGGCTTGCGAGTGTTCGTCGAGTTCGCCGCGACCGGAGCGACGCGCTGTGGCGGTAACTTCCGGAATTTTGAGCAATTCTTGTTCGATAAGATTTCCCAAGTGATTACTTACCTCGAGCGAAACGCCGGGTTTAGCAACCGCTGAGATGGTTGCCGAGCCTTCGTTGAAGTCGGGTAAGAAACTTCTGCCCATGGTCAGTAGCAGCACCACAGCGGTAACGAGTAGGGCGGCAGTCGACGCCAACACGAGGCGGCGATGGTTGAGCACAGCCTCCAACGCGCGGCGATAGGCATCGGAGAGTCGGCGCGTGAGCCATGGCTGGCGCTCGTTGCGACTCAGGTAGCGCTCGTCGGCGAGCAGCATCCGGCATAGCAGCGGCGTGATGGTCATTGCCACCAAGAGCGACATAAACAGCGAGATGATGTAAGCCACGCCCAGCGGTTTGAGCATACGTCCCTCCATGCCAGAAAGGAAGAATAGCGGCACGAAAGCCACCATAATAATCAGTGTGGCGTTGAGAATCGACGAGCGTATCTCCGCACTTGCTTCGTAGACCACCGTAAATGCCGAGCGGCGTTCAGCGGGCGGCAGAATATGGTTTTGTCGCAACCGCTTGTAGACGTTTTCGACGTCGATGATGGCGTCGTCGACCAGCGAGCCGATGGCGATGCACATTCCGCCGAGGGTCATCGTGTTGATGTTCATTCCCAGCAGGTTAAGCACAATCAGCGTGCCCAGCAGCGACAGCGGGATGGCTACCACCGAGATAATCGTTGTGCGGTAGCTGTTGAGAAATACGAAAAGAATCAATATGACGAAAACGGCACCTTCGGTGAGGGCACTGCCGACGTTGTCGATGCTCGTTTCGATGAAGTCCGCTTGGCGGAAGATTTTTGTGTCCATACGCACGTCGGCGGGCAGCGACTTGCTGATGTTCGCCAGATTGGCTTCGATGCGTTCGGTGACGTTCAGCGTGTTGATGTTCGGCTGTTTCGACACCGAGAGAATCACTGCCGGAGCGGCATTCTGCGAGGCGTAGCCCATCTTGACGGCGCTGCCAATGCGCACTTCGGCGACGTCGGAGAGCACAACCGGGCGTCCGTCGACGGTCTTAACCGGCGTAGCGCCCATTGCGTCGACGTCGGAGGTGCGAGCCATGCCGCGCAGGGCAAATTCGTTGCCGAACTGACGCACCACGCCGCCGGTCGAGTTGTCGCCCAGGCTGCGGCACACCGCTTCGAGGTCAGCCATCGTAACGCCGTAGACGTTCATCTGTGCCGGATTGGCAATCACCTGATATTGGCGCAAATCGCCTCCGATTATCGTCACTTGCGACACACCGCCGGTTGCCAGTATGGCGGGTTTGACAACCCATTCGGCAAGCGTTCGAAGGTCCATCATCGAGGTCGAATCGGCTTGCAGACCGATGAAAAGTATTTCGCCCATCACGCTCGACTGCGGCGCCATTACCGGGCTGATTCCCTCCGGAAGCGTCTCGCCGAGGGCTACCATCTTCTCGCTCACAATCTGGCGAGCGCGAAAGACGTCCATACCCCAGTCGAACTCCGTCCACACAAACGAATAGCCGTACATCGACGCCGAGCGCACACGGCGCACGTTCGTCGCTCCGTTGACAGCCGTTTCGATGGGGAACGTCACCAGCCGCTCAACCTCTTCGGCAGCCATGCCGTGTGCGTCGGTCATAATGACCACCGTCGGCGCGGTCAGGTCGGGGAAGACGTCGACGTCCATGTTGCGCATCGACCCGATGCCGCCCACGATGAGCAGTACGGCGCCGACGAGCACAAACAGGCGGTTTTTCAACGAAAACCGTATGATTGAATTTATTATGTTCATTGTTGTCGCCCTCCTTCGTTAGTGCACGTGTCCCGAATGTGCGTCGAGAGCACCCGACGACTGTGCGAGTTTGACCATCACGGCGCCGCGCGTCACGATGCGTTCGCCCGACTTAACTCCCGACAAAATCTGATAGCGCAGTCCGTCGGTCGCGCCGAGTGCGACCTCGCGCTTTTCGAACAGTTCGGGTGTAAGTTGTACAAACACAAAGTAGTTGCCCATTTCTTCGACAACGGCGTCGACGGGCACGGCAATGCAGTCGGTTGAGCTACGCAGCGTGATATACATGTCGACAAACGAGCCGGGCAGCAAGTCTGCCTTGTTGGCTACCTCAAACACCACCGGAACGAGCGCCGAACCGCCCGACGTCGACCGTCCGTACGACACCATTCTGCCGCCCAGGTCGGCAAGACTGTAGACGGTGTCGCTGTTGAGTCGACGCAGATTTGCCGACGCGATGTTTTTCAGTTCGTCGTAGTATTTCGGTTGAATTTCGGCAGTTATGTAAAGATTGCGATTTTGCGACACAGCGGCAATCTGACGTCCGGCTTCGACGTACTCGCCGTTGCCGACGTAGAGCGCCGTGACATATCCCGAGATGGGCGCCACAACGGTCTGGCGACCGCCGGCGAAGTTGCGTTGCAGAGCCTCATACTCCGCCTTTGCCGCCTCATAAGCACGGCGTGCTTCGAGGAGGTCGGCTTCGCTGACGATGCGGTCGGCGGCGAGTGCTTGCTTGCGCTCATAGTTTTGGCGCGCAAACTCGTAGTCGCTGCGAGCGCGGCTGAGGCGTACCGACAAATTGTCGTCGGCGGTTGTGCTTGCGTCGATGCAGAACAGCGCCGCTCCGGCAGCCACTTGCTGTCCTTCGACAATCGGACGCGAGTAGGTCAGAACGCCCGACGCAGCGGCAACAACCACGCGCCCATCGCTCGGCGAAGGCTCGATGCGTCCTACCGTCTTGATTACGCCTCCGAATGGCTCCGGACGACATTCTCCGGTGGCGAAATCCACCTTCCAACTCTGTTCTTTCGTGAATTTTACGGCAACGTCGGCGTGATGCTCTTCGGCTTCGGCAGCCTCGTGAGCCTCGTGCTCGTCGTCGAACACCGTTACGCCCATTCGGAGCGTTTCGCCGCCGCGAATAGCCACCACGAGTTCGCCTTTGCCCGTCGTTTGCGGCTTGATTTCAAATTTGTAGATGCCGCCTTCCGTCTCAGTCGGCTCAGCCTTAACGACCTTTCCACCAACGTTGAGCGACACGTCGACCGCGGCATTTTCGATGGGCTTAAACTTTGTCAAATCAGTGAGATGCAGAGCGATGTGCGATTCTTCGCCGACCACCAACGGTGTAACGTCGGCAAACGCCTCGACGTTCGAGCCATAGACGGTCAGCGCCAACGATGCGTCGTGGACGTGACCCTCGTGTTCGTGCTCATGCTCGTCGTGGCTATGACATCCCGCGACGGCAACCGATACAACGATTGCCGCCATAATAGAATATAGCGTTTTCATACGGAAGTCCTCCTCGGTTTATTGTTGGATGCTGTCTGTGGGAGCGCTGCAAGGCTTGTCGCCCGGGCAGCAGTCGTGGTTGGCGCAGTCGCTGTGAGGACACGGATTCTCGACAGGTTTGCCGATTTCTTGTTCGATGGGAAGACGGCTCTCCTCTCGTGTTTTGTTTTCATTACCGCCGCACGAAGCAAGCGTAAAGAGTGATATTGTTGCGAAGATTATTGCTGATAGTTTCATGATTTTCAATGTTTTAAAAGTTTGTAAATAAATTTGGAACGGGAAACTTTCAGCAAATCGGCGGAGCGCGAGTCGGCATCGACCGGCGATGCGCAGGTGCGATTTTCGGCACCTCGTCGACCGGAAGAGTTGTGATAAAGTTGTCCGTACGTAGCGGTACCGCAATCGATGCCGTCGGCGTTGCCATCGGCAAGTCGAATGCTTTCGTCAGACGCTTGTTCGGCGCAAAAGCGATATGATAGCGGTGATGATTGTCGTTAGCCGTCGACAGCAACATCGTAGAGCCGAACGTGCAGTCGTCGTGGTGATGGTGATGATGGTCATCCTCACAAGGTGCGCTTTGCGAAAGCAGCGAAACAATTTCGACGCAATCATCGTGGTGCAAGTGTGGTGTAATGGTATGAACGAGCACTGCGACACTTGCCAGCGCCACAACCACCGTCGACAGTATGACATTTTTCCGCTTCATCTTATCCATTTCGGCACAAAAATAGCAAAACCGTATGATATTTCCAAATATTCTAATTAAGCCGCCGCATCGGTTGATTATTTTGCAACCGATGCGGCATGAAAGCGTTGTCGTTCCATCACATATCGTCGATGGTATACAGTCGCGTTTCTATCTCATATCCGGATAAAATCTTGTCTCTTATGTGCTCGACTTTTGACATAAACGACTTGTTGTCGTAGTTGTCGGCATTTCGCTTCACTTCGGCAATGAGTGCGGATTTTCCTTCCGCTCGTATGCTTACTATGTCTATCTCATTTGCTTCTTTTCCTTTCTTGGCTTGCCACCAAGAACCCATTTCGCGGAATCCTCCTCCCTCGGTCAACTTCTGCCGAAAGTACTTTTCGAGCATCAGTCCGGAATAGGTGGGATAATCGCGCTTGACAATCTCAAGCAAGTCGTCGTAGTTGTCAAGCTCTATCATCGACCGATTACGCTCAATAAAACGGAACCAGAACTGCAAAAAATTGTCGGCGATGCGAAAACGCACGGTGTTTTTGCTCCCGGGTTTCGACATAACCGGGCGAAATTTAGAGATTATATTATATGTGTTCTCCAACCGTTCAAGATGACCGCCGATAGCCATTCCACCCAGAGCCGCCGTGATTTCAGCTTGGGATGTGCGTCCTTGCGCAATGGCGAGAAGAATGGAAAAATAGGTGCCGTAGTCGCGTCCGAACTCCGTAATCAGCAGATTGCGCCCTTCGTCGATAAAGGGCGACATATACGACACGGCGTATCGAAGCATCGACTCTTCCGTCACATAACCGTTGTCGCAAAATAGTTCGATATACTTCGGAATACCACCGGTTATTGTATATAAAGCCAGGAGGTCCTTATTGGTGTACACCGGATTGTAATCCTTCAAAATTTCCTTCATGACCTTTATCTTGAAGGGTCGCAGATTGATGATGTTGTCGGCACGTCCGAACAATGGTTCGTGGGCATCGGTAAAAATCCGACGCATCATCGACATAACCGACCCGCTCAAAACAAGGTTTATCTTCGTGTCGCAGCGATAGCTGTCCCACAGGTTCTGAAGGTCGCTGAACACCGACGGATTAACCGTTCTGAACTCTTGGAATTCATCAACGACGAGCGTAAACTTCTCGGTCTTTGCTCGTTCAAAGAGAAGTCGCAGCACGCCCGTTACCGACGTCAAGCCTTCAGGCACGTAGCCTTGTAATTTGTCGTGTATCTCTCTGACAAAATCTTCTACGAGTGCGGCTTCCGCCTTGCGTCCGGTAAAGAAATACAGCATCGGTGCGTCGTCGGTCTCAAAAACTTTCTTTATCAGGCTCGTCTTGCCGATGCGCCGACGTCCGGTCAGAACCGTCATCCGAGAATTGTGCGTAAACGACAGATTGCGTATGCGCCTCAATTCGGCTATTTCGTTTTCTCTGTTGTAGAATCTCATATCTTACACTTGTTTGCAACCGCAGTTGATTCAACCACGGTTGCAAATATCGTTATTTCTCCACAAATTCGCAAGAAATCGGCTCATTTTTAACAAAATAAGCGCGTAGATGGGAAAGAAACGGCTGTAAGATAACTGAGCCGTTGAGGTTATATTCTCTACCAAGAATGTAATGTAAGTAGGTTGATTTAGCATTTTTTAATAGCGCTGTCTCGAAAAACGGCACATGTGGTGTATACCTTTGTGATGTGATTAATTAACCGAAAGTGTAATAAAAAAAGTGTAAGATTATGTGTTGTCCGTTAGGTCATAGAAGTAGTCGCAGCAGTTCGTCGCGACTCTGCAAAAGAGATGTTAAGGAAGTGATAGAATCCTGTGAATATGAGTGCTTTTACAGAACGAAAGACTCTACAACGAATGTGCCATATGAAGGCAGCAAAGACGACCTGTTGCGCATCCTTCGCGACAGGTCGACGGAGGTGAAGTCTGCAAGTCGTATGAGCGAGGATTATATGGAAGGGTACCACACTGCCATAATGAGAGCATATTCTATTGATACTGTCTATCTTTTAAGAACAAAAAGAGGATAGCCCCTCGGCGCAGTTTGGAAAATAACAACACCTTAGCGCACCGCCCGCGCTAAGGTGTTGTCAGTCTGTCCTTGCAGTTGGACCGGTATGAATTGCGTTCAGGTTAGAATTCGTTCACTTTGCAGTCTTCGCTGTGTGGAGCGGTGTCTTGTTTTACGTTTGTAAACGAGAAGACAGCGCCTTCGGTAATCGTCTTGGTGATTGACTTTTCGGAGCCGCTATATGTCCAGCTCCAGTTTGTCTCCTCCACTGTCCATTCTCCCGGGAAAAGTGCTACGCGATGCGATACCGTTGTGCCGACATCGTCTACGCCCGTGAGTGCAATGGTGTAATATTTTTTGCCGTCTTCGACGTTTGTGATGTTGAAAATCGCACTCTCGCCTTTCTTCAGCCCGGTCTTTTCTATCGTCGCAAAAATCATACCATATCCCAGCGCAAGCGATGTGTATTTGTTGTCAAGCAGATATGTGCTTTCTAAAAAGGCAAGTTTATAAGGCTCTTTAAACGACCTCAATGTGGAGCGATAACGCAGGTTTGTTCCTGCCCACGCGCTGTTTTTATATGTTCCTTTGCCGTAGTTCGGGTCGTCGGTTGCATAGTCTTCCGCCCAGAAGAGCGAACTCTCCGAAACGGGCACGTTAAAGTCTGTCAGAGTCATATCATCAACGTTGGGGATTGTAACCGACGTGCCGTTACCGCTTGCGAAAACATCGTCGCCTCCGTTGCTTGCCGTGTTGCCATAAAGACCAAGGCTTTTGCCCTCGCCCATGCTGAACGTAAGGCTGCTGCCTGTCCCTTCCACAAACACTCCGCCGCCAAAACCGCCTATTTCTTCTACGCCTTTCTGGTAGCCGGTGTTGTAGGCTGTCGTTGTGGAGTGTCCTGCTTTATTGTTTCTGATAAGTCCGGATTCATATGTCATCTTTGCTCCGCCTAACACACAAATGCCACCACCATTTCCGTATAAGAAACTTGCCACATTATTCTCTATATTTGTATTTGTGGTCGTGAAATTCACTTTTCCTTCAACGCAAATGCCTCCTCCTGCCACGCAGCCTCGCGCTCCGTTGCCATTGATTGTTCCGCCGGAGAATGTCGTATTAATATAGCTATCGCCGGTGTTGCCTACATAAAGTCCGGCTCCATATTTGCGACAGTAGTTGCCGGAGATTTGCGCATTCGCTGAGGTGATATCCACCGTGCCGTTTTGGATATAGAATCCGCCTCCATTCAAGGCTGCTGAGTTATCACGGATAGTACCCGCCGACATTGTGAATTTCCCACCGGGCATGTACACGCCACCGCCATGATAGTCGGTCGATTCGTTCTCATAAATCTCACCGCCATTGATTGTGACTGACGGCAATTCTGATACGTTCTCCGCGCCGATAGCGATACCGCCACCTCCACCTCCGGCTTCTGTCGAGCGATTGTTGTGGATTTTTGCCGCCGACGTAAGCGACGTTGTGCTGCCGTTTGACTTATAGAGCAAAATTCCGCCGCCGGCGTATGCTGATGTGTTCCCGCTTATCTCGTTTCCTTCTCCAATGACAGCATTGCACGTCCAGTTTTCTTTGTTCATTAAAATCCAGATTCCGCCGCCACCGGTCGGCTTTAGTTCTTCATTTCCGAATGCTTTAAATTTGCCGTCTACTTGGTTCTCGCTCTTGATTTTTGTTGTTGCGTTATTTTGTATTATGTTTCCTGAACCTAACGTCAAACCATTTGCTTCGCCTATTCCGGAAGTAAGTGTAAACGGCATAGTGGCTATACCCCCTCCTGCATAACCTGTCCGGTTGTTTTCCACTATGGTGTTGTTTAGTTCTATCGCTCCCTCATTCGAAATAGCCCCGCCGATGCAGCGTGCGTAATTATGATGAAATCGACAATTGTTTAGCACCAATTTCGTTCCGTTCACAGCTGTGCATGCCCAGAGTATCGCTCCTCCCCAGCCCGAACTGATGCAATTGTTCATTTCGCAGTTGTCCATCGTCACAACCATCTGTGGCCCTCCACCGCCGCCACAGCCTGCTAATACGCCTCCATACGCATATGTTCTTGATTTGGAAATATGTACATTGTTCATATAGACCGAGCCTTTCGTATCTGCTCTAATGCCAACAACTCCGCTTCCATTCCAACTCATGCAGTTTGTTATGTCTACGTTTTCGAGCCGAACATCCACATTTTCCAACCCGTTTCCACCAATATCAATTACTGACGCATGTTCAAAATAGTGCACATTTCTGATGTTTTTTATATTTGCATTTTTTATTGTCAGTTTTCCACCTGCATTTACGACGATAAAGTTCGACATATACTTGTCTACGCCGGCAGGTACATACTTGTTTCCTTCCGGATGAAATGCATAGTCGCTTATCTCGTGGTTCGTATTGTTGTCTTCTGCATATTTGAAACTTGGCTCCTCGCCGCTTTCGTCATTATATCCATAATCGACACTGCATCGGCCTGTTATTGTCGCGCGATACGTTTCGTCGCCGATTATTATCAGTTCTGCGCCTGAATTTATATTAAATGATATCGGCTCGTGGTTGAAGTCGTCTGCGTTGCCGGTGCCTGGGGCGGGATTGTTGCCGGGGAGCGTTGTTTCGTCATAATCCCTCACGTTAATCGTGTGGGTGTCGGCATTGACTGTCAGTGTTACACCTTTCAAAATATTTACCCAATCCGTAATACTTATATCTCCATTGAGTGTCACTTCTTGGCTTTCCGTAATGTCGCCGGACCAATTGCCGGACTTTGGCAATGCCGCTGATGTGCATAACGGTGACAAAAGCAATGCCGCTACAAATGTAAGGCAAATTATCGTCTGTAATTTCATTTTATTCTTGTTTTGACGGTTAGATTGTAATCTATTTGTGTGATTTGCTTAGAAATATACGTTTTGCACACAAATGTAATTACAATCTTTCAAATCACCCCCCCAATTGTTAAATTTTACAAAACACATCTAAACCCCTAAAATTTGTATATATTCAGCCTGTTTTTATATGCGTTACAAATAGGCTCAAAAAGAAGCAAGAAACCGACATCGGGGCGAAGAATCGCCTCGGTGTCGGTTTATAACTATATTGTATTGTAACCCGCTTAGGGTACACGCGCTCCTCGCCAAACGCCTACGGCGTTAGGTTGAAAGATTCGCTAATTTCGATGAACGATAAACGCTCCTCGCCAAACGTTCTTACGCCAAGCGTTCGTCGATGGCGGCTGTGATGCGGCCGAAGATTTCGTCAATTCTGCCGGTGCCTTTGACAGGCAGGAACGAGCCTTCGCCGATGTAGTAGTCGTGCAGCGGTTGAGTCTTTGCGTGATATTCCACGAGACGTTTGCGGATGGTGTCGAGGTTGTCGTCGCTGCGTCCACTTTGCTTGCCGCGGAGGAGTAGGCGGTCGATGAGTTCGTCTTCGTCGACGTCGAGACCGATAACGGCGTCGACTTGTGCGCCGCGCTCGGCAAGCAGCGTCTTGAGCGCTTTTGCTTGGTTGATGGTACGCGGAAATCCGTCGAAGATTACGCCGCGTTTTGCTTCTTCGGTGGTGTCGAGAATCTTGGCAAGCATGTCGACAACGAGTTCGTCGGGGATTAGCTTACCTTGCGAAATATATTTGTCGGCGATGATGCCGAGTTCCGTTCCTTGTGCAATATGTTCACGCAACACCTCTCCTGTTGAGATGTGGTAGAGACCGTAGCGGTCTGTCAATTTCTCGCTCTGGGTGCCTTTCCCGGACCCGGGAGCGCCAAAAATTACGATATTAAACATTTTCTCAATTCCTATATTGTATCCCCTAAACCAACCTTTTCGTTCCGATGCGGTCTACTAACTGTTTTCGAGAATGTAGATGTCTTGGAGGTTGCGGGCTTTCTCGTCGAGGTCGAGCCCGTAGCCGAGGATGAATTTTGACGGGATGTTAAAGCAGCAATAGTCAACGTTGACTTCAACTTTTGCCGAGTCGGGCTTGCGAAGCAGGGTCGCAAATTTTATCTCTGCAGGGTTGTATTGCTTAAGTTCGTTGATGAGTTGGACGGCTGTGTAGCCTGTGTCGACAATGTCTTCGATGATTACGATTGTACGTCCTTCGATGTTGGTTTCCAAGCCGAGGAGCTGTTTGACGTTGCCGGTCGACTCTGTGCCGCAGTACGATTTGAAGCGGATAAACGTGATTTCGGCGTCGAAGTCGAATTGGCGAAAGAGGTCGGCGGCAAAGATAAACGCACCGTTGAGCACACCGATGAAGAGTGGATTCTTGCTTGCGCAGTCGCGCTTGATCTCTTGGGCAACTTCTTTTATTCTCTCTTGAATCTCGTCGCTTGTGATATACGGCACAAACGTCTTATTGTCGATTACTACTTTGTCCATGTCGGGTTTTTATAAATTATGCAAATGTACGAAGTTTTGCCCATAGTAGCAAAATTATGGGCGCTTTTTCTGCAAAAATATCTTTTTTCGGCTTTTTTCCGACTCGTCGAGCGTGCTCGCAGGCGTCGATTTGCTCGACGACCGACGCGGTGTGCTATCGGCAGGCGGGGATTTCGATGCGGAAGGTTGTTCCGACGCCGATTTCCGACGATTTGACGTAGATTCGTCCGCCGTGATATTCTTCGATGATGCGCTTTGCCAGCGTCAGCCCGAGTCCCCAGCCGCGGCTCTTGGTGGTAAAGCCGGGATTGAACACGTTCTTGAAGTTTTTGCGCGAGATGCCTTTGCCGGTGTCGGTGACGTCGATGTAGATGCGGTCGGCGTTAGAGGTTACGGCGACGGTCAGCGAGCCTTTGCCTTGCATGGCGTCGACGGCGTTTTTCGCCAGGTTTTCCATCACCCATTCGAATAGCGACGGGCAGAGCATCACGCCGCGGTCGTCAGCAAGCAGGTCGATGCTGAGGTTGACGTTTTTGGATATGCGCGCACGCATGTAGTCGAGGCTGGTTTTTACCGATTCGTTGATGAAGGCGAGTTCCATTTCGGGCTTCGACCCGATTTTGGAGAATCGCTCGGCAATTTTGCTCAGTCGGCGCACGTCTTTATCCATGTCGTCGACGATTTCCTTATCTGTGCCTGTCGCTTCGAGCATTTCGACCCACGCCATAAGCGACGAGATGGGCGTGCCCAATTGGTGTGCCGTCTCCTTCGACAGTCCGACCCACACCTTGTTTTGCTCGGCTTTCTTGATGGTCACCACGGCAAAGTAGACTATCAGTACAAACACGACCATTACCGCCAACTGAATGTTGGGGTAGAACGAGATGCGGCGCAGCAGCGTAGAGTCTTCGTAGTAAAGGTGTTGCACGGTGTTGGCATCGATGTTGAGAACGATATGGTTTTTCGTATGGCGCAGTGCGTTCAGCTTGTTTTGCAGAAATTCGGCATTCGCCGGCGACAGTTCGAACGGCGCGAGGCTGTCGACGGGCTCCGGCAAGCGGAAGTTGCGGTATTGCAGGATGTTGTCGTTGGCGTCGACCAGCAGTACGGGGATGTTGCGGTTGCCCTCGATGATGCCCAGCAGGAAGTCGATGTCGGTAGCGGGCTGCGGCATAGCGTCGGCGCCGACGTCGCTCATCGGGTCGGCGGAAAACACCGGTGCCGAGGCGAGTTGCTTAGTTGCCTCCGCCCAAATCTCCATGCGTGCTCGCTCTTGCTGCGACATATCGTCGACCAAATTGTTCGACACATATAGAAAAAACAACACCAGCACAAGCGAGACGCTCAAGAACGCCCACTTCCAGAATCTCCGTTTGTCGTATATGTTTGCCATACTGTTATAACGCAAAGTTTTGCCGTTTATTGCAAGCTAATTTACGGTAAAACATTTTGCATATCGGCGAAAATGCCGTAACTTCGCACCGGAAAAAGAAAAAACTTTTTAACTTATGGATTCAATCAAATTTGAGAACCGCAACGTCGGTGGTGCAGTCAGCGCAGACGCCATCAACGCTTTGCAATCAAAAGCCGCTGAGGCTATTGAAAAACTTGAACAAGGAACCGGCGCCGGCAACGACTTCTTAGGCTGGCTTCACTTGCCCACTTCGCTCGACGAAGCCCTCATTGCCGACATCGAAAAAACTGCAGCCCTCTTGCGTGCCGACTGCGAATATGTTGTTGCTATCGGTATCGGTGGCAGCTACCTCGGCTCAAAAGCCGTTATCGAAGCTCTTAGCGACTCGTTTGCCGCCCTCAAACCCGCCAACGGTCCGCGCGTAGTCTTTGCAGGTCAAAACATCGGCGAAGACTATATGAGCGAACTCATCAACTTGCTCAGCGGCAAGAAGTTCGGCATCATCGTTATCTCTAAATCGGGTACAACGACCGAGCCCGCCATAGCTTTCCGCTTGCTCAAAGAAATGCTCGAAAAGCAAGAAGGCAAGGCATTTGCGTCGAAACACATCATTGCCGTTACCGATAAGGCTCGCGGCGCGCTCCGCAGCCTTGCCGACACCGAAGGCTATACGTCGTACGTCATCGAAGACAACGTCGGCGGTCGCTTCAGCGTGCTTACTCCCGTCGGACTCCTTCCCATCGCCGTTGCAGGATTCGATATCCGTGCGCTCATCGAAGGCGCTCGCGCTATGGAGCTCGCTACAGTTAGCCCCGACGACAACATCGCCGTCGAATACGCTAAAACGCGTAATGCACTCTACGCTGTAGGCAAGAAAATCGAAATCCTCGTAAACTATAATCCCAAACTTCACTTCCTCGCTGAATGGTGGAAACAACTCTACGGCGAAAGCGAAGGTAAGGACCACAAAGGCATATTCCCCGCTTCGGTCGACAACTCTACCGACCTTCACTCAATGGGTCAATGGATTCAAGACGGCGAACGCACAATCTTCGAGACTGTCATCTCAGTGGCTCGTCAGCAGCACGAGGTGAAAATCCCCGCCGATGCCGACAACCTCGACGGCTTGAACTACATCGCCGGAAAACGCATCGACCAAGTCAACAAGATGGCTGAGCTTGGCACCGTTATCGCTCACATCGACGGCGGTGTGCCAAACATCCACATCACCCTCCCCGAACTCTCCGAATACTACCTCGGCGAAATCATCTATTTCTTCGAAAAGGCTTGCGGTATTAGCGGTTATATCCTCGACGTCAACCCGTTCAACCAACCCGGCGTCGAAGCTTATAAGAAAAACATGTTCGCACTGCTCGAAAAACCCGGCTACGAAGAAGAGACAAAAGCAATTCAGGCTAAGCTCTAGTACATTATTATATATATGTATAACAAATAGACGAGACCTCGCCCCGGCGAAGCCTCGTCTTTGTTTTCTGTTATTATCGCATTTCGTCAAAGAGAGAACAAATCTTATTGTCGTCAGCATTGTAAGTGGCGCTGATAAGGTAGGTTAAGATTGCCTCCAACAATTTCATTTCTCCGACGTCTTTTATCGATTTGAAAAGTTTTTTGAAACGAATATCTTTATTCGACATTACGTTTTTTGTCTGAGTTGTAAATTCTTTCAAAACCGGTGATAGGTCATAATCCGCCATGTTGATTTCAGCGGTTTCCGCACACGACAAGATAAAACCGTCTGCAGCAGGGTTTACAAGGATTATAAAATGTGAGCGAACCGCATGCCGAAAAATCCGTAGATGTACGCTCGCTGCTAACTCCCTAAACTCGTTCAGGTAGCCCGGTCGTCTTTTGTCTGCGTCAATAATACCTGCAGCAAAACGGTCTGCAAATTTTTCTTGCATAATCTTCGCCACTTGGTTGCACCCTTTTTGGTGATTGCAACCGCCATGGCAAACCAATGTTTCCACAAGGTTTGTATCGATGTAACACTCAGGTATTATGAAATCCGCACGTTGTTCCATTTTATAAATAGGCTTCAATGTTGTAGAACATATCCAAGCCGTTATCATAGGTCTGTTGAAGTTGAACGTCGGTGAGACGCTTTACTTTTGTCTCGTTGTTTTCCAGATCAACAACATAAACAGCCAAATCGTCACCTGCACTCTCAAGCAAAGAACTCATAACATACGGACTATGAGTTGTTATGAAAAATTGATTGTTTTTCCCGGAGATTATATCATTAACGATGTTTGATATATATGGCGGAAATGTATGTGCTTCCGGTTTCTCAAAGCATAACACCTTGTTTGTGTTGCTCTCTATGGCGGATTTGTAAAAAATCAGCCGTTGTAGTGAATCTGCAAGTAGATTGTAGGGCACAAGAAACATGTCAAGTCCGTTTTCTTTCATTGCCTTTATTTCCTGTGAGCCTGAATCAAACATCATCTTCAGCCCGTAACTATGAAACAATTCTGCAAGACTTGACTTCAATTTCGGCAAATTTGCCACTGTTTCCATCAGATTTACTCCCGAAGGCGGCAATAAGAAATCTACATTTGACGACTCTGCAGAAAATTGCTTTGGAAAAAAGTATGCAAGAATATTCGGCAAAACATTTGGCTCTTTTTTCGTTGTTAATATCAACGATGACGAAAACGAATATTTTGATTCTTCATTCTGTATTGTAATGCCGACTGTCAATCCGCTATTTGTGTCGCGACTGATGATTAAATGATTATTATCCGCATTCACTTCTATCGGACTCGATGATATGCCGTTATAGAACAAGTCGGAGAACTTTTCTATCCGCACAAAATTCTTAATAGACTTGTTTGATGAACTCACCATATATGGCACACCAAACAATGCAAGTGCTTCCAGTATGTTGCTTTTACCCACATTAGGTCTGCCTATCAGCACGTTAATGCGCCGACAGTCCGTGAGCGTTACTGATTTTATTGACTTAAAATTGTTGATAGATACGCTCTTAATCTTGCTTTCTGCGGAATTTACCATAGTTCGCAAATTTAAGCAAAAATCTTTATATCTTGCAATTTTTATTATCTACTTTTTTGCAAGTTTTTGCGCGGCCCTTTGTTTTTCGCCTTTTTTGGTTCGATTTGTCATTTTTGCGAGCAATTATTTGTCAATTTGTCGCTAAAATTGTTCGAAATTTTGTCAATTCAAGCAAAAGTAGTAATTTTGCACTCGGTTTTTTAAATAATTGTATATCAGTGAAAAAGGTTTTAGTTTTGGCTTGTGTATCGCTGGGTGCGATGTCAAGCAGTCTTACTTCGAATGCACAATCTATCCCTAACGGGAGTTTCGACAATTGGGAAGGTGCCGGAACAAGTTTGCACACAATGAGCGATACGCGTATTACGCAACGTCCCGGCGAAGAGCCAACAGATTGGAACGGGTCAAGCATCAGTCTAAATGGCTTAGCGGACTCGAAGAAAGAGAAAATACGCGTCAATAAGATTGTCGATGGCGATAATACATATGTTCGCTTGGATAATGCTAAGGTTGGTTGTACCAGCAATTATCTTTATTGGAATGGACGCTTATCTCTTGGAAATACTTGGTCGTCATTTTATTATGAAAATCAACTTGGTATAATCTATGATGTACCTAACTTAGATGGTGCAAAAGCAGCAAATAAGTATGCGCAAGCGGGTTCATACGATGGTATGGAGTTCACTTATCGTCCCGATGCAATCCGTGCCAAAGTAAGTCGTAACAATGCCGGCGAGGACTATCACATCGTTGCCTACATTTGGAATGGCAGTGCTTCGGGTGATGTGCCCGCTAACTTATCATATAATACAAGCGGCTCTGTTTTTAACCGTAAATACGAAGGTTATGTCAAGGATTGGTACAGCCTCGAAAATTCCGACCGCGTGCTTATGGGTAAAATCGCTACAACCTCCGGCGATGCTCACGTGCTCGCTTCGGTAGATTATACCGACAACACCGCCCACGACTGGAAAGAACTTGTCATTCCGCTCAACTACAACTCCGCGTATCCCGCCGACGAGCGCCCCGCAAAAACTAACGTCATCTTCTGCGCCGGCGACCCCTGGGATATCCAAACCGCAGTCGATGGAAATACACTCAGCGTCGACGACGTCAACTACGTATACTACAGCCGTTTAGACGGCGTATCGTTTAACGGCTACAATGTTGAGGGCTTCGATAGCGACGTCTATGAATACAACCTCGACATCGGTTATCCTAACGGTTACGACGAAATTGCTTACACCATCAAGGGTCAAAGCCTCGACAAAACAGTGACCATAGACCCGCTGTGGGAGCAACTTCGCCTCGACTTGACCGTTACCTACACAGGCGGTAACGGCGAAGGCTATGACGTCGACGGCGAAACGTCGCACACCTATACTTTCTACTTCGCTGAGGGAACCTCCGGCGTCGATTCGTTGCCCGAATCGTTGGCGCGCGTTACGGCTACCGTCGGCAGCGTTCGCATCAGCGCTTTCACCGGCGTTGCCGAAGTGTTTACCGTCGATGGTCGTCTCGTTGCTCGCTCCGAAATCGACGGCAACGGCGAAATAGCCTTGGCTAAAGGCATCTACCTCGTTCGCACCGGCAGCAAAACCGCGCGAGTTTACGTTAGATAATGACAGAAACAACACCTATATCAGCAAAAGAGAGAGCCGCCCGCGCAAAACATGTCACGTGGGTCGGCTTTCTCGTTAATGTAGCACTCTCGCTACTCAAAATTGCTGCCGGCATCGTCGGGCGCTCCGGCGCTATGATTGCCGACGGCATCCATTCTATCTCCGACTTCGTTACCGACGTCATCGTGCTCGTCTTTATCGGCGTGTCGTCGCGTGGCGAAAACGAAAAATACCAATACGGCCACGGAAAGTTCGAAACCTTCGCTACCATGCTTATCAGTTTCGCACTCCTTGCCGTTGGCGTCGGGCTCTTCTGGTCGAGCGCCGAACTTATCTGGCGCGCCGCCAATGGAGAAGTGTTGCCGCGCCCGGGACTGTTGGCATTCGGTATGGCTATCGTCTCCGTAGCCGCCAAGGAGTGGCTCTTCCAATACACTCGCCGCGTCGGCACTCGCATCAGTAGTATGGCTCTCGTTGCCAACGCTTGGCACCATCGCTCCGACGCGTTCTCGTCGATTGCCGTACTCGTCGGCATCGGCTGCGCTATGTTTCTCGGCGAGTCGTGGCGCGTGCTCGACCCCATTGCAGCGCTCATCGTGAGCGTATTTATCGCTATCGTCAGCCTGCGTATCGGTTTGCCCAGCATCAACGAACTCCTCGAAGTGTCGCTCCCCGACAATATTAATAAGGAAATCGGCGACACCATCAATAGCGTCGACGGAGTCAAAAAATTTCATCGCCTCCGCACTCGCAAAAACGGCAGCGTCGTCGTGATGAGTTTTCACGTCAAAGTCGACCCGACGATGACAATCGTCGAAGCCCACGACGTGGCATCGAATCTCGAACGCGTACTGCGCGAAAAATATGGCGCCGGAACAATCATTAACGTCCACATCGAGCCGTTCTTCGAAGCGTCGGAACAACCTCGAGATATCGAGAAATATTAACAATACCTAAAACATAAAAAATAGCATTTTTGCAACTTGTTGAAAATCAGTATTATACCGAAAAATGTGTTTTTTAACACAAAAAAGTTGTAAAAAAGTTTGGTGGGGTGGGAGATTTGCTA
>JBJEDO010000062.1:0-20383 GCA_051872155.1 Candidatus Limisoma sp. | reverse complement strand
AGGTAAGAGGTAAGAGGTAAGAGGTAAGAGGTAAGAGGTAAGAGGTAAGAGGCGCTGACGCGCGGTTAGAAAGCGCCAAAGGCGCGGTTATAAGGTTAAAGGGTTATAAGGTTATAAAATCTCATCAACCCATCACCTCATAAACTCTTCCACACATCAACTCTTCAACTCTTCCACACATCAACTCATAACTAATTAAAAAACAAATATAATTCAATGGCAGACGATAAGAAAGTAATCTTTTCGATGGTGGGTGTCAGCAAGATATATCCGCCACAAAAACAGGTGCTTAAAGACATCTACCTATCATTTTTCTACGGTGCGAAAATCGGTATAATCGGTCTCAACGGCGCGGGTAAATCGACGCTTCTGAAGATTATTGCCGGTATAGATAAGCAGTATCAAGGCGAAGTGGTGTTTTCGCCGGGCTATAGTGTCGGCTATTTGGAGCAGGACCCGAAACTCGACCCGACAAAGACTGTCAAAGAGGTCGTGCAGGAGGGCATGCAGCCGGTGCTCGACTTGTTGGCGGAGTACGAACGCGTCAACGAGGCATTTGGCGACCCGGAAGTGCTCGAAGACCCTGACAAGATGGACAAACTCATCAACCGTCAAGCCGAACTGCAAGAAAAACTTGACGCTTGCGATGCGTGGAATCTCGACAATCATCTCGAGCGTGCTATGGACGCACTGCGCTGTCCTCCCGAAGACCAGAACGTGACAACGCTCAGTGGAGGCGAGCGCCGTCGTGTGGCTCTCTGCCGCTTGCTCTTGCAGAATCCCGACATATTGCTTCTCGACGAGCCTACCAACCACCTCGATGCGGAAAGTATCGACTGGCTCGAGCAACATTTGCAACAATATAAGGGTACGGTTATCGCCATCACCCACGACCGCTACTTCCTCGACCACGTAGCAGGTTGGATTCTCGAACTCGACCGCGGCGAAGGTATTCCTTGGAAGGGTAACTACAGTTCGTGGCTCGAGCAGAAGACTCAACGTATGGCGCAAGAAGAAAAGCAAGCCAGCAAGCGTCGCAAAACTCTCGAGCGCGAGTTGGAGTGGATTCACATGGCGCCCAAGGCTCGTCAGGCAAAGGGTAAGGCTCGTCTTTCGTCGTACGACCGACTGCTCAACGAAGACCAGAAAGAGCGTGAGGAAAAACTCGAAATCTATATTCCCAACGGACCGCGTTTGGGCAATAAGGTTATCGAAGCGCAACACGTGGCTAAGTCGTTTGGCGAAAAGGTGCTCTTCGACGACCTCAACTTTATGTTGCCGCCTAACGGCATTGTCGGCATTATCGGACCTAACGGCGCCGGTAAGACCACGCTGTTCAAACTCATCATGGGTATGGAAAGCGTCGACGCCGGTACGTTTGAAGTCGGCGAAACAGTCAAGATTTCGTACGTCGACCAAACTCACAAAGATTTAGACCCCGAAAAGACCGTCTATCAAGTGGTCAGCGGAGGTACGGAGGTGTTCCGAATGGGCGGACGCGATGTCAACGCTCGTGCATATTTGTCGAAGTTTAACTTCGCGGGAGCCGACCAAGAGAAGAAAATCGGCGTGCTCAGCGGTGGTGAGCGCAACCGACTCCACCTGGCTATGGCTCTCAAGCAAGAGGGTAACGTGTTGCTCCTCGACGAGCCGACCAACGACATCGACGTCAACACGTTGCGTGCTCTCGAAGAAGGTTTGGAAAACTTCGCCGGCTGCGCCGTTGTCGTATCGCACGACCGTTGGTTCCTCGACCGTATCTGCACTCACATCTTGGCGTTTGAAGGCGACAGCCAAGTGTACTACTTCGAAGGCTCGTACTCCGAATACGAAGAAAACAAGCGCCGCCGTATGGGCGACGTCGAGCCTCACCGCATCCGTTATCGCAAATTAGTTAAATAGAATACAATTATGAAACATCTATCATTAGCGCTGTGCGTGGCTTTTGTGGCAATCCTTGCGGGCTGCGGCGGTGCAAAATCTTACAAAATCACAGGCTCTTCTGCCGAAGTTCAAAAAGGTGATACCCTTCGCCTTTACGACTTTGACACCGAAGAAGAAATCGCATCAATCGTAGCCACAGACAGCGCGTTTACGATTGAAGGTGAGGTCGAACAACCGCGCATTGCCGTGCTCAAAAGCGGCGCAAAACGCATGTCGGTGTTCTTCCTCGAGCCCGGCGAAATCGCTCTTAACATCGCTGAACGTCTTGCTACAGGTACGCCGCTCAATGACAAAAACAAAGAGTTGACCGACCTGATAGTTGCAAAGTCGGAGCGTTACGGTCAAATCACTGATTCAATCAAGGCGCTCGAACTCCCGGAAGATGTTATCGCAGCGAAAATCGACTCGCTGAACAACGTAATCGATACGGAGTTTACGGCATTCAACCGCAAAGTGTTTGAAGAAAACAAAGACAACTGGTTGGGCTATGTCTACTTCCTTGACTATGCCTACGACATGAGTTACGACGAAATCAACAAAGCCCTCGAAGGTACGCCCGATTGGTTCCGCGCCGGAACACGCATCGGCCGTTTCATCGAGGCTGCAAAACAAAAAGAGGCAACCAAGCCCGGCAGCAAGTTTGTCGACTTCGAGGTAACTACTTCCGAAGGCAAGACCGTGAAACTCAGCGATTGGGTTGGTAAAGGCAAGTTCGTGCTCGTCGACT
Source organism: Candidatus Limisoma sp. (assembly GCA_051872155.1). Taxonomy (GTDB): domain Bacteria; phylum Bacteroidota; class Bacteroidia; order Bacteroidales; family Muribaculaceae; genus Limisoma. The sequence goes on along the minus strand of JBJEDO010000062.1, from coordinate 17,712 downwards.
TCTGGGCAAGTTGGTGCGGTCCATGCCGTCGCGCAATGCCCGAGTTGAAAGAAATCTACGAGCAATACGGCGCCGACGGCCTTGACGTGCTCGGCGTAGCCGTTTGGGACGACCCCGCCGACACAAAAGCCGCTTTGGAAGAATTGCAATTGCCTTGGACCATCGTCGACAATGCACAACGCATTCCTACCGACATCTACGGCATCACAGGCATTCCTCACGTCATTCTGTTCAGCCCCGACGGCATAATCTTGATGCGTGGCGTGCCCGGCGAAGTTGACGTACGCAAAGAAGTTGCTAACGCATTGGGCAAATAAGCCTGTTATAATTAATCGTCTAAAATCCCGACCGGTTAGAAAAGTCGGGATTTTTTTCGTACCTTTGTCGGCTGAAAGTAAATCGAGAGACATAAGTTATGACATTTGAACAATTAGGAGTTAGAGAGGACTTGCTTCGGGCAATCACCGAGATGGGTTTCGAGAGTCCTATGCCCGTACAAGAGAAAGTAATTCCCCATCTGCTCCACAGCGAGGGCGATGTGGTAGCCTTAGCCCAGACGGGGACAGGCAAGACGGCAGCCTTCGGGCTCCCGGTGATACAACGCATCGACACGACGCAGTGTCGGCCGCAAGCGCTGATTTTGTCGCCCACGCGCGAACTTTGCCTGCAAATCAGCGACGACTTGGCTGATTTTTCGAAGTATGTCGACCGGCTGAAAGTGCTGCCCGTCTACGGCGGCTCGAGCATCGAAAGTCAAATACGCGCCTTGCGTGGCGGCGTGCATATCGTGGTGGCAACTCCCGGACGTCTTCTCGATTTAATCAATCGCGGCACGGTCAACCTCGAGGGCGTGCATACGGTGGTGCTCGACGAAGCCGACGAGATGCTCAATATGGGCTTTGTCGACGACATCAACAGCATCCTTTCGTGCGTTCCCGAAGAGCGCAAAATGCTGCTCTTCAGCGCAACCATGCCCAACGAAATCGCCCGTATTGCCAAGCAGTATATGCATAATCCCGAGGAATTCGTCGTCGGAACGCGTAACGAAGGCGCCGAGAACGTGCGTCACATATATTATATGGTGAACGCTCGCGACAAATATCTCGCACTCAAACGCATTGCCGACTCAAATCCCGGTATATATGCCATTATCTTCTGCCGTACTCGTCGCGAAACGCAAGAAATAGCCTCCGACCTCATCGTCGACGGCTATAACGTCGACAGCCTGCACGGCGACTTGTCGCAACAGCAACGCGACACCGTGATGAAAAAATTCCGTGAGCATACGCTTCAACTCTTGGTGGCTACCGATGTTGCGGCGCGCGGTCTCGACGTCGACAACCTCACGCACGTCATCAACTATGGTTTGCCCGACGATTTGGCTACCTACACTCATCGTAGCGGTCGTACCGGACGTGCCGGAAAAAACGGCGTGTCGATTTCCATCGTGCATTCGCGCGAAAAGTCGAAAATTCGCGCCATCGAAAAGCAAATCGGCAAAACTTTCGAGCATAAACTCGTTCCGACGCCGAAATACATCATCGAGAAGCAACTCTACAACTTGGCGTCGCGCATCGAGAAAGTCGAAGTCAACGAATCCGAGATTGCCAACTACCTGCCCGGCATCTTGCGCAAACTCGAATGGCTCTCCGGCGAAGACTTGCTCAAGCGAATCATTTCGATGGAGTTTAACCGCTTGATTGAGTACTATCGCGATGCTCCCGTCGTTGAAGACTATCAGGAACGCAAGCCGAAACGCGCCGCCGAACCGTCGAACACTCGTGGCAGTCGCGGTCGCAAAAGCGATGCTCAAAAAGACAATCGCACGGCGGAGCACGGCTACGAACGTGTCTACGTCAACGCCGGCAAGTCGGAAGGTTTTATGCCTGCTCGACTCATCGAAATCATCAACGACAATATGCCCACGCGCGTCGACATCGGCCGCATCGACCTGCTCAAAGACTATACGCTCTTCGATGTGCGTCGCGGCTTCGGCGCAAAAGTGGCAAAAGCACTGACCGGCGCGCGCTTCTTCGGACATCGCCTTTATGCTGAGTTGGCGGATGCAAATCGCGACTGCGCCAAGCTTTCCGTACGAAGAACGAAAGCCGCAAAATCGCGTCGCGACGACGATGAAGACCGATTTAACGGTCCGAAAAACAAACGTAAAAGTAAGAAAAACAGGAGGTAATTAGACGATGACAAGACTGTTAACATACATAGCGTTAACGCTTCTTGCGTGCTCGTCGGCTATGGCTCGCAGCGTGTCGGAAGTGTTTGTCGACGAGGCAAGTCCCGTGTTCGGCAAAATCGACAAAACCACTCGCCTCGACATGGTCGACTATTATGCCGCCGGACAAAAGAAGGTGGTCAGCGACCAAATGGACGGCGAAACCTATATCGAATCGATGACCGACGACTATATGAAAGTCGCTATTTCGTCTGCCGCGACGGTAGAAATGCGCCTCGTCGACAGCAGTCAAGGGAAAATCGTCGTCGTTTCGACCACCTATCTTCTTCCCGCTGCCGACAGCCGTATTGACTTCTACGACGAGGCTTGGCATCCGCTCGACTCGCGTCGCTATGTTGTTCCGCCCGTGCTCGACGACATGCTCGTCGGCGTCGACAAAAAGCGTCGAAGCGAAATAGAGAGCATCGTCGACTTTACCCTCGTGAGTGCATCGCTCGCCGATGCCGACACAATCGTATTTACGCCGAGTTTCGACAAATATTTGCCCGACGAAGACTATAACGCAATCAAGCCGTACGTTCGCACATCTGTCGTCTATCGTTGGAACGGTAAACGCTACACTCCTTCGAAATGACGCGCAAAAAGAGTAGCCGCGACGGCAAGCATCGTGTCCTTTGGGCTTTGGGAGTACTGCTGATATTAGTGCTCCTGGCAGCCTCGCTCTACGTTTTGCGTATGCGTCTGCATCATAATTCCTCCGAAATCGACAGCGACGATTACGAACTCGTCGGCATCGATGTGTCGGCGCACAACGGCAAAATCGACTTCGAGCGCGTCAGCCGAGCCGGCATCGACTTCGTGATTATCAAAGCCAGCGAAGGCTCTGCCTTTCGCGATAGCCGTTTTGCAGCCAACTACGACAGCGCCAAAGACAACGGATTAGCCGTCAGCGCTTACCATTTCTTCCGCTTCGACGTCGACGGCGCTCAGCAAGCCCGTAACTTTATCGAAGCCATCGGCGACCGCGATTTCGACTTACCGCTTGTTATCGATGTCGAGGAGCACGGCAATCCGTACGTGTTCCTGCGTAGCAAGGTGGTCCGGCAGTTGCGCGACATGGTCGACGAACTTACCGCCTTGGAATATCGCGTCATGATTTATACCAACAAAGACGGCTATCACAAATTTATCAAAGACAATTTTGACGACTATCCGTTGTGGCTTTGTTCGCTCAATCGTCGTCCCGACTTGGATTGGACGATTTGGCAGTACAGCCATTGGGGCAAAATCGACGGTATCACCGGCGACGTCGACCTCAACCGTTTCTACGGCAACCTCAACCAATGGAATAATTGGCTGAATTAGAAGCCTACTCGCGAAAATTTTTGAAAACATTTGGTGTTTTGAAATATTGTTTGTAGTTTTGCGAACAACAAAGAGTAAAGATGACAAAAATAGCATATACCGCTGAACAGGAGCAACTTGCACGTTTCGCAAAGGCAATGGGGCATCCGACGCGAATAGCCATTCTTCATTTTCTGGCAAAGAGGTCAGAGTGCTATTTTGGCGACATCCACGACGAATTGCCTATAGCAAAGGCTACGGTTTCGCAACATTTGGCGGAACTGAAAGATGCCGGGCTGATACAGGGCACCATCGAACCTCCGAAAGTGAGATATTGCATCAACCGCGACAATTGGAAAATAGCGAAAGGGTTGTTCGATTCGATGTTTTCAGATTGCTGCGCAAAGGATACGAACGTTTGCTGCGGGTAAGCGGTTTTTTTTGTCTTCTATGTTCGTAGTTCGGCGAAATACTAACAATTCAAACAAATATAGCAATGCAAAAATTATTGATTTTACTTCTTGTCTTGACCGGATTAGTGTCTTGCGGCAGCAAGACCGACGGCGCGGCAACTCTGACGGAATCGCCGAAGGGTGATTGTGTTGAGGTCGTATATTTTCATGGTGCGCAGCGTTGCCCGACGTGTCGAGCCATCGAAAAATGTACGCGAGAACTGCTGGAAGCGGAGTTTGCCGACGAATTGAAGTCTGGCAAAGTGGTTTTTAAAGTTGTCGACATCTCGACTACGGATGGAGAGAGCCTTGCCGACCAATACGAGGTGACTTGGTCGTCGCTTTTCGTCAACGAGTGGAAAGGCGGCAACGAAAGCAGAAACGACATGACGGATTTTGCGTTTGGCAATGCCCGCTCGAATCCCGACGAGTTTAAAGCGGAACTTGCCGAGACTATCCGTAAAATGTTAGAGTGATGGATTGGCTTCAATCACTCGTCGACAGCAGTTCGACACCGGCGCTTACCGCATTTCTGCTCGGACTTCTCACCGCAATTTCACCGTGTCCGCTTGCCACCAACATTGCGGCGATAGGGTTTATCGGCAAAAACATCGATAGTTGCAGGAGCGTTTTCCTAAAAGGTGTGCTCTACACGGTAGGACGTATGATAGCCTACACGGCGCTCGGTGTGGTGCTGATTGCTATTCTCAAAGAAGGCGCGAGTGTGTTCGGCGTTCAGAAGGCAGTAAGCAAATGGGGCGAAATTCTCATCGGACCGATGTTGCTGCTTATCGGTCTGTTTATGCTTTTCGGCGACAGGCTGAATCTTCCCAAATTCGGGTATAGCGGCAAAGGAGAACGGCTCGCCGCTAAGGGAGGAGTCGGTGCGCTACTGCTGGGCATCCTTTTTGCGTTGGCATTCTGCCCGACAAGCGGAATATTGTACTTTGGAATGCTCATACCAATGTCGGTTACGGCTACTGCCGGGTGGCTATTGCCCGTGCTCTACGCCATTGCTACGGCACTTCCCGTGCTTGTGGTGGCTTGGCTATTGGCTTTCAGCATCGAAAGGGTGAGCGAATTCTACGGCAAGATGCAGATCGCGCAGAAATGGCTCAACGTCGTCGTCGCCATAATATTCTCGTTAACAGGCGTTTATTATTGTATTATCAACTATTTATAATTGGAAAAGAATATGGAAATTAAAGTTTTAGGAACAGGTTGCTCGAGTTGTAAGACACTTTATGATAACGTACAAGAGGCAGTGGCACAACTTGGCATCGACGCAAATGTTGTAAAAGAGGAAGATTTGATGAAGATTATGGACTACAACGTAATGTCGCTTCCGGCACTCGTCGTTGACGAGAAAGTAGTTTCTAAGGGTAAAAAACTCACTGTTGAACAAGTCAAAGACCTGTTGAAATGATACAGACTCTTGCCGACCTTCTTGTCTATGATGTGTTTGGCATATCGCCCGAATCGCATTGGGGTAGTGCGCTGAATTTCTTCGTCTACGATTCGTTGAAGATTACCGTTCTACTGTTTCTAATTTCGGTAATAATGGGCATAATCAACGCCTATTTCCCGATTGACAGGCTTAGAACCTACCTGACAAGCAGAAAATTCTACGGGCTTGAATATTTTCTGGCATCCCTTTTCGGAGCAATCACTCCGTTCTGTTCGTGCTCGTCGATACCGTTGTTCATCGGATTTGTCAAAGGCGGCATTCCTTTAGGCGTGACCTTTGCCTTCTTGATAACGTCGCCCTTGGTCAACGAAGTGGCGGTAGCCATGTTTGCCGGCACGTTCGGTTGGGAAATCACGGCGGTTTATGTTGTAAGCGGCATCGTGATGGGTATGCTCGGCGGATTTATTCTCGGAAAGATGAAACTCGACCGACTACTTACGCCGTGGGTTCGTCAGATTCAGACGCAGTCGCAGAGCGAAGCGGCTAAGTGGGAGTCGGAGAAATTGCCTTTCCTGAAACGGTTGCCAACTATCGTAGCCGAAGCATGGGGCATCGTTCGCGGGGTGTTTCTCTACATCATTATCGGTATAGCCATCGGCGCCGGAATTCATGGGTTTGTGCCTGACGAATTTTTTGCGCAATGGATGGGAAAAGACAATCTGTTTGCCGTTCCGGTTTCGGTGATTCTTGCCGTGCCGATGTATGCCAATGCTGCCGGAATAGTTCCGATAATTCAGGTATTTGTGACGAAAGGCATTTCCATAGGAACAGCACTTGCCTTTATGATGGCGGTTGTCGGACTTTCGTTACCCGAAGCAACGATGCTCAAAAAAGTTATGACATGGCGACTCATCGGCATTTTCTTTGCTGTCGTTGCCGTGATAATAATTGTTTTGGGGTATCTGTTCAATTGGGTATTGTAGGTCGTATAATGCAGTATAGAGAGACTCTTTTATTTTCCACACAATAAAAGAGCCTCTTTTTCGTTATTAACCTAAAGTTGCAACATTATATGAAGCATTTATTAGGTTCATTACGATATAAAATCCTGCTAATAGCCGTGTCGGTTTTGCTCGCATCCGTGCAGACGGTTTTTGCCGTGGAGTATGCCGGCGAATCGGTATTGGCGTCCGGCCGTTGGGTGAAAATCAAGGTAGACCGCAACGGCGTATTTCAACTAACTCGCTCTACGCTAAAGAGTTGGGGGTTCTCCGACATTTCGAAAGTAAACGTCTACGGCTATGGCGGAGCGATGATTTCGGAACGTATGGGGGAAGGCTATATCGACGATTTGCCGAAATTGTCGGTCTATCGCGATGCTGAAAAGATTATTTTCTATGCCCAAGGTCCGGTGTCGTGGCGCGATACAGGCTCGACGAGCCTGAGAGTGTCGCGCACCATCAATCCGTACAGCACGGCGGGCTATTATTTCGTGTCGGATAGAGACACGGAAGCCGACGAAATGGAAACAACGGCTACTGCTGCAACTTCGACTGAGACTCCGCTGATTACTTCTTTCGTCGACTATGCTTATCACGAGCAAGAACTTATAGCGCCGGCAAATACGGGTAGTTCGCTGCTCGGCGAAGATTTTAAATACAACTCGCGACAGACGTTTACGTTCGACCTTCCCGGACGTGTCGAAGGCACGGAGGGACGCGTGCGCGTCAACTTTGCCGCAAAAGTTATCGGCGGACACAGCACGGTGACGGTCTACGACGACGAACGTCAGGCGAATGCGATGACCATCGAGAAGGTGGCGAGCGACAACTATGCCATTTGCAACGTGAAGTATGTCGATGCCGGCATTACCCAGTCCGGCGAAAAAGTGAAGATTTCCGTCGACTATGCCAATACCGGCATCCTCTATATGGCGAACCTCGACTATATCATCGTCAACTACTTCCGTAAGTTGCAGATGAATGCTTCGTGGCTCAATTTTCGCAGCTATTCGACGAGTTGCCGCGACAGCGTATTCTCGGTGGCTTCGGTGAAATCCGATTTGGTGATTTGGGATGTCACGACGAAATATCGACCCAAGAAAGTCGACTTCAACATCGACGGCGGCACAGCTTATTTCCGCCAAACAGAGTCGGGCAAAAAAGAATACCTCGCCTTTACGCCCTCGTCGACCTTCCCGGCTCCGGAATATGTCGGCGTGGTGACAAACCAAAACTTGCACGGCACAGAAACGCCTACGATGGTTATCATTACGCCGAAAGAATTTGCCGCACAAGCCGAACGCGTGGCTGAACTGCATCGAACGGTCGACGGATTTAACGTGATTGTTGTCGACGACCGAGCCGTCTACAATGAGTTTTCTTCGGGAACGCCCGACGCTATGGCTTATCGTAAGTTGGCGAAAATGTTCTGGGAACGCACCAAGACGCTTCCCGAACGCAGCGTCGAACGCTTCCGCTACATTCTTCTCTTCGGCAGATGCGTCTACGACAACCGTCGCCTGACAGCCGAAACGCGCGGTCTCAACTATCCGATGCTCCTCACATGGGAGTCGGACAACATCGCCTCGCAATCGTCGAGTTTCAACTCCGACGACGTCTTCTGCGTGTTGGAAGACAATACCGACGTGTCGACGCGTGCCGGCAAACTCAATGTGGCTATCGGACGTATGCCTGTCAAGTCGGTCGACGAGGCTCGTAGCGCTGTCGACAAACTCGTCAAATATGTCACAACACCCGACCCGGGCTCGTGGAAAAACAATATAATGGTCATTGCCGACGACGGCGATAACGGAATACATATGGTGTCGTCCGACTCGTTGCTCGTGCGCATGCAGCGCAACGGCGGCGACCGATTCGTCTACACCCGCGTCTACGTCGATGCGTTCAACGTGTCGACCGACGGCTCGGGACACACTTATCCCGAAGCGCGCGAAAAGATGTTGCGCACATTCAAAAACGGAACGCTCTTCTCGTCGTATATCGGTCACGCAAACCCTAAAGCGTGGACCCACAACGGCTTGCTGAGTTGGACTGACATCAACAACGAATTCTACTATAAGCATCCCTCGTTTATCTACACCGGTACCTGCGAATTCACGCGCTGGGATGCTGCCGAGGTGTCGGGCGGAGAATTGATATATCTCAACGAGCAAGGCGGATTTATCGGTATGCTGACATCTTCGCGTGCCACCGGTATTTCCTATAACGGAGAATTTGCAGCCGACTTGGGCTACTACATTACACGCCCTTATGCCGACGGAACATATCCCGCAATCGGCGATATTATCGTTACCACCAAAAACGGTCGCCCCAGTGACGGCGGACACCGCTGGAAGTATGCCCTCATCGGTGACCCGGCTATGAAACTCAAATATCCGCAAAATCGTGTCGTTATCGACAAAATCAATGGCAGTTCCGTGCTCGACGACAATAACTCGCCGCAGATTATGGCTTGCCAAGAAGTCAGCGTGGAAGGGCATATCGAAGACCCCAACGGTAATGCTATCAACGATATGAACGGCTACGTTTATGCCACACTCTACGATGCACAAGAATCGGTAACTACCCACGGCAACGGCGAAGGCGATTCCGATCCCGGTCTGGAATTTACGTTCGACCAGTGGAGCAACCGCCTCTACGACGGCATCAACAACGTCGAAAACGGCAAGTTCAAATTCACTTTCCGTGTGCCGTCGGAAATCGAGAACAACTATCGTCCGGGATTGCTCAGCTGCTATGCTTATTCCGTAGAGACGACCTCTCAAGATGCCAACGGACAGACGTCAAACTTTTACGTCTACGACTGCGATACAACTGAGCAAGCCGATACCATCGGGCCGGACATCACTCATATGGCGCTCAACAGTTATGACTTCGTCGACGGCGACCGCGTCAACGAAACGCCCTATCTGTTGGCAAAATTTTCCGACCCGTCAGGCATCAACCTTTCTACCGCCGGAGTGGGGCATCAAATGACACTCTTGCTCGACGGCAAAACGACTATTACCAACCTCGAGCCTTTCTATAGCGAAGACATCGATCGTCTGGGCACGCTATCTTATCCGCTCTCGGAACTCAGCGACGGCGACCACACGTTGCGCCTGCGCGTCTGGGATACTCTCGGAAACCATTCCGAGCGGCAGATTGCCTTTACGGTGGTTCGCGGCACGGCTCCCGGCATCTACCGACTCTACACGGACGCCAGCCCTGCTCACAGTCAAGCCAATTTCTATTTGGAACACAACCGTCCCGATGCAAATCTAACCGTCACGCTCAGCGTCTACAACATGATGGGTCAGGCGGTGTGGACCAACACATCGACGCGTCGCAGCGATATGTTTACCTCAATGCCGGTGACCTGGGACCTCACCGACGGCTCCGGACGTCGCGTCAACCGTGGCATTTACTTTGTCAGAGCAGTCGTTTCGACCGATGGCTCTTCGGAAGCATCGAAAACCATCCGCATAGCCGTCGCCGGCGAGTAATGCCGCAAAATCTCACTTTGGTTGAATATATGATTGGCGATTTATATAGACTGTTGACCGACGGAGGGCACTCCTTAGTGGTCGAAAACGATGGCATTCACACATTCGACAGCCGCGGAATAGCTGATTTATACCAACTTTTGCAGACGTCGCCCGACGTGTTGCGCGGCGCTCGCGTGGCAGACAAGGTGGTCGGTAAAGCCGCTGCCGCTTTGATGATTCTCGGCGGTGTCGAGCAATTGTTTGCCGGAATTGTCAGCGCTGCCGCACTCTCGCTGCTCTCTGAATACGGCGTTGCCGTGAAGTACGAGCAAGCGGTGCCGAACATCATCAATCGCCAAAAAACAGGTCTATGTCCGATGGAATCGTGCTGCCTCGGTTGCTCTACGCCGGCGGAATGTCTTGTCGAAATCGAAAAATTAATCAGTAAATTCAATAGTAAGAAATGACAACTGCAAAACTTTACACTCTCTCGTATGCCGATATGCGCACATATTTGGCTGCGTTGCTGTTCACGTTAGGCAATCTTGCTTTGCCGCAACTGTTTCACCTTGTTCCCGATGGTGGCAAAATTTGGTTGCCCATCTATTTCTTTACCCTTATCGGTACGTACAAATATGGCTGGAAGGTGGGCGTGCTGACAGCTGTACTGTCGCCCGTGGTCAACTCTCTTTTGTTCGGCATGCCGTTGCCTGCGGTTGTGCCTGCAATTTTGATAAAATCTTTGCTCTTGGCAGGTATCGGCGGCTTCGTCGCTTATAAATTCAACAAAGTGACGTTGCTCTTGCTGGCGTGCACCGTGCTCTCTTATCAATTGCTCGGCACGTTGGGCGAATGGGCTTTGACCGGCGATTTGCATCTCGCCCTTCAAGATTTCCGCATCGCCGTGCCGGGTATGCTTTTGCAACTCTTCGGCGGTTATGCTTTTTTGAAATATATATTATATAGGTAGTCAAGCGCAGATGAGACGACTGTTTTTTGCAGCTGCTATATCGATTGCATTATCTTCATTTGCGAGTGAAGAGAAAGGCGATAGCATTAGCCTCGGCGAAGTCGTTGTTACCGGTTCGCGCTACACTACGGATGTCCGTCATTTGCCGCAGACCGTGACAGTAGTAGGTCGGCAACAACTTACGGAAAAGCATCGCGTCAATGTGCTGCCTACGCTTGTCGAGCAAGTGCCGGGACTGATGGCAACGAGTCGTGGCATGGCGGGCTATGGCGTGGCTGCCGGTGGCTCGGGAGGCATGATGCTTCGCGGCATTTCGTCGTCGGCGGGTCAGTTGATGGTGCTCATCGACGGCAATCCGCAGTATAACGGCATTTTCGGACATCCCATTGCCGACGCCTACCAAACGATGATGGCGGAACGCGTTGAAGTGGTGCGCGGTCCCTCGTCGTTGCTTTATGGTTCGAATGCCATGGGTGGCGTTGTCAACATCGTTACACGAAGTCTCACAGCCGATACCATCGGCGCTTCTTTGACTCTCGCTGCCGGCTCTTGGGGTACGCTCGAGAGTGAGGCTGCTTTTCGTTGCCGACATGGTAAGTTGGCTGCAACGGTCGGCGCTCAATATAATCGTACCGACAATCATCGCCCGAATATGGGCTTCGAACAGTATGGCGGCTCGTCGAATCTTCGGTACGATGCCTCACCGCATTGGAGTATGGTTGCCGACGTCAACGTGACTCACTTCAACGCCTCTTATCCCGGCACGATTTCGACGCCTATGCTTGAGGCTGACCAATGGATTACGCGCGGCGCCGTTGCGTTGAGCGTGGAGAATCGCTATGAGAAGTCGTCCGGACGTTTGAGCGTCTACGACAATTTCGGGCGTCATAAGATTAACGATGGATACGATGCCGCTGCCGGCACACCGCAGACGCGCCTGTTCCGCTCGCGAGATGCACTGCTTGGCGTGTCGTTCTATCAGAGCGCTTCGCTTTGGCAGGATTCTCGGCTGACCGTCGGATTTGACTATCAAAACATTTACGGCAATGCTTATTATACCGACCGCCGAACGGGAGAAATCATTGAGACGCAGAATAAGCAATCGGCGCGCCACCGCTGTCATGAGGTTGCCGCTTACGTCGATTTGCGACAAAATTTATTTTCGTGGCTTACGGCTGAGGCGGGTGTGCGCTACGACCGACACAGCGTGGTCGGCGGCGAATGGGTGCCGCAAGTCGGTATTGTTGCCCGCCCGTTGTCGACGGGAGAAGTCAAGCTGATGGCGAGCAAAGGTTTTCGCAATCCGACAATGCGCGAAATGTATCTCTATCCGCCTTCGAATGTCGATTTGAAGCCCGAGAGGTTGTGGAATTATGAGTTGTCGTGGCATCAACGTTTGATTTCCAACAGATTGCACTATGGGATAAACCTCTTCTATATCGATGCCGATAATATCATTCAAACCGTCAATCGACAAAACGTAAATACCGGCGAATTGCAAAACGTCGGCGTCGAACTCGAAGTCGGTTATCAGGTCGACAGCCATTGGTCGCTCACGACCAATCACTCTTGGCTGAATATGCGTTATCCGGTTGTGTCGGCGCCCAAGTATAAAGGCTATCTCGGCGCAGCGATGAACTATGGCAAGTGGAATATCAATCTCGGCTTAATACAAGTGTGCGGACTCTATACGGCAATCGGCGAACACGAGACGACAGAGAATTTTACGTTGCTCAACGCTACGGTTGCTTACTCGGTGTGTCGACCGCTGAGTCTTTGGCTGAAAGGCGACAATCTTCTCGCTCGGAAATATGAGTATATAGCCGGAATGCCAATGCCGCGAGCAACCTTTATGGCAGGCGTCGATTTGACGTTTTAACGCGCAAACCCTTCCCCGCCGGGCTTATTTGTAGTAAAAATAATATAAGTGTTTTATATGTGTTTTAAGTCAAAGAACATAAAACGTGTTTCCAAAGGCTCGTCCGATTTTAATCCTAAAAAAGAGCGTTCTTCTTGTTCTGTCTTATATAAAGGCTTGAAATTATTTTTTTCGTAAAAATGAAGTGTTTTTTCATTATTGTAGGCATCTACAACAATAAAGCGACATCCGGTTTTGTTATCTAAAGAACGAAACCAACTTTTGAGAAAATTAAGTATTTGACTGCCTAATCCTTTATCTCTGTATTCAGCAGAAATACCTAAACGTCCAATTAGTACAGCCGGGTAGTTTATACCTCTTTTTGCATTAGTAATACTGCGCTGTAATCTATTCCGTGCAGAGCTTGCTATATATTGCGCTTTAACACTGTCATTCGCTAATGTTACTAATCCTAATATTTTTGTCGGGTTTGAAATGTTAATCCACGCATAAGTTTTCCCCAGTAATTCGGTTTCATAAAGAAATGCATCTTTCGAGAAAAAATCATCGAGGTCGTTGTCTTCGCAAGAAAAGGGTGTGCAGTATGCTGCGATGTCATCTGTATAGGGCTGCATCACAGCATCGCGTTCAAGAATTATCTTCTTTTCGGAATTCATTATTTTTTATCCTTTGAGGAAAAATGAACTCACGCGATTTCCTTAAAAATTCCGCTATCTGCGCTTCTCGTTCAGGAGAAAGCCTTGGCGTTGGCTTTTTGCCATTGAGTTCTGCTTCTTCAACGAATGCTTTTGCAGATTCACCCGTTAATACAGGTGATGAGTTAATTGTCATTGCCATTTTTTAGTCCGTTTATGTTGCAAAGATACGAATTGTTTTGAATTGTGGCGAATTTAGAAGAATTTTTAGGAAAATTTCGCTAACTACCCATCCATTATTACCTCTTCCCCGCCGGGCTTATTGCATTATGGCGATGCGTTTGGTGAATGGCTCGGCTACGACGATGCGTGTCGATGCCCATTGGCTGAGCCAATCTGCCGTGAATTTCAGGTGATAGCGCCCGGGTGTGACGCGCTCCGTGGTCATCGTTATGTCGATTTTGTCGGTAAGGCTGTCGACGGGCTCGTCCGAATGCGCCGCACGTTCGTTGACGGTTATGTCGTTGCCGATAATTGTGATGGCGTAGTTGAATTGTATGTGCCGGTCGCGGATGTCGACGCCGGCGTGTGTTATTCTCAGCATGTCGCCGTCGTAGGCTATTATGATGCCCGGCTCTTCCGTTGTGTTGTCGTCAACGAAACCGTGGGCGAAAAAGGTCTTTGCGGGACCTCTTTCGCTCGGCTTCATCGTTATTCCTACGATGGCAAATGCTACGGCGAATGCCAGGATGTAAAACTCTATGGAACTGAAAAATTCCATCCTCGCTATTCTATTGTTCCTTTTATCGTATGCGTGCGATTTTCGTAGTTCGGACGTATTTCCAAACTTACGCTGTTCATTTCGTTAAATCGCATCGTTACGCCCAGTGCACTAATCCAATCGACGTAGTGTATGCGCATGGCAAGGCTGGTGCCTGCTTTGTCCCATGCATAACTTGCTGCTGCGTGGAACGGTCCTTTCAGCCCGTGACATCGCCCGATGGCGGCTATCGAGTAGGGCGGATTGCCTGCTATCTGCGTCGTCGTCCAGCTGTTGTAGCCTGCTTTCAGAACGGTGATTTTCCCGACAAAATCAGTGATTTCGGCTGTCAGAGCCTTGTCGGCAAAGTTAAATTTGATGGTTTTCCAACCAAACGTGTTGTCGGCGAGCGTGATTTTACGGCCTTCCAATGCCGACGCTTTCCACGATGTGGATTTGCCTTGAACGGTAGGGAAGGTGTATGACTTTTGCTTTTTTAATAAGTTAGCATATGCTTTAGGGTCGTCGGTCGCTGTGTCGGTAACTTTGTCGAGAAGTGTGCGCCAGACGATTTGTCGCTCTTTCATTCCGTCCATCATCGAGCATTGCGTAACGACGACGACCATGTCTTTCGACGGCACGACGATTACATATTGACCGTACGCGCCATCGGCACGCCATGCGCCGGGATAGTCGCACATCCATATTTGGTAGCCGTAGTCTTCGTTTCCGGCTTCAACTTGGCGCGTCATCATTTCTTTGACCCAATGCCGCGGCAAAACCTGTCTGCCTGCCCATTCGCCGCCGTTGAGCAACAGTTGCCCGAACTTCGCCAGCGATTCGGCTTGGATGTGGAGTCCCCAGCCGCCGGTGTTGTAGCCTTCCGGACTTACTTCCCACTCAACGTCCCAGATGTTCATCGGCTCGAACAACCGCGGACGAAGATATTCCAGAAGCGTTTTGCCGGTAACTTTCTGAACGATTGCCGAAAGCATATAAGTGCAAAGCGAATCGTATTTGAACGCTTTGCCCGGCGTGCTCACCGGCTTCGAAAGGTAGCCGTGCACCCAGTCGCGACGCAGGTTGCGCATGTTCCAGTCGGGCTCGATGCCGGCTTGCATGGTCAGTAGGTCGCGCACGGTTATCGATGCCAATTCTTTGGAAATTTCCGCCGGCAGGTCGGCGGCAAAAAGTGGCGCAATGCGGTCGTCGAGTCGCAGTCGATTTTCTTCGATGGCAAGTCCGATGGCTGCCGACACAAAAGTCTTCGAGCAAGAATACATCGTGTGCTTGTATTTCGCGTCGAACGGAGTGGGGTAGATTTCGCCGACAACCTTGCCGTGACGGAGCACCATCACGCTATGGATGTCGACGTTTTTCAATGTCGTCAGTTGGTCGAACAGCGATACAAGCGTCGCCGATTTTATGCCTTGGCTTTCCGGCGTGGCGCGCTCTAAGTCGTTGACCTGTGCTGTGGCACTTGCTATCGAGATTGTCAGCAGCAGTAGAAACAGAATTTTTTTCATAGTAGTATGTTTTTAGAATGTGAAATTTTCAAGTGTAGCGTCGCGCTGCGGCGTTATCGGTGTTACGGCAATCTTTCCCTCTTCGATCTGAGCAAGGTCGGTGTTGCGATTGTCGGGGTCGAGGTTTAGGTAGTCGCCGGTAAGATAGTAGATTTTCTGTCCGCGCGGGTTCGTGAGTTCGGCATATTCGTTCTGCCAACGTCCGCGGCACGATTGCGTAATGGCAATTCCCGTAATCGGTCTGCCAACAGGCATATTTACGTTCAAGCAAACGTCGTCGGGCAGCCCTTCGGCGAGCACTTTCGCCGTTATGCGTTCGATGTATTCGCGGCATGCGTCGAAATCGGCTGTCGTTGCCTTGTGCGATACGCACGAATAGCCAATCGACGGTATTCCGCGCAAGCATCCCTCGATTGCCGCGCCCATCGTTCCCGAATAGTTTACGCTGTTGCCGGTATTCGACCCGTGGTTGATGCCCGAAAGCACCAAGTCGGGTTCTCGGTCGAGGATGACGTTGCAGGCAATTTTTATGCAGTCGACAGGAGTGCCGTTGGTGCTCAGCATTCGCATGCCCATATATGTGCCGCAATCTTTAATGCATAGCGGTATCTCGACCGTCAATGCCATCGACCCGCCCGAACGCGGACTGTCGGGGGCTACGACTACAACTTCGCCCATGTGCGACACAAATTCGGCAAGTTTATGGATTCCCTCGGCTTCGATGCCGTCGTCGTTCGTTATCAGTATGAGTGGTTTTGTCATATCTTCGTTAAAGTTTTGAAAGTTGCTTGTTTTGAATAAGTTCTTGTGCATGCCTGAAATCGTCGGGCGAGCCGATGTCTAACCACACTCCGTTTATCGGGTGGTAGGTCACTTTGCCGCCTTTCGCTATCAGGTCGGCTATCAAATCGGTTGCGTCGTAGGGCTTGTCCTCCGGTATCATTTCCAAATGCTTGCGCTTTACCATATATATGCCCGCATTTGCGTAGTAGTTGTAGGTCGGCTTTTCTTCCAGCCCGCGTACGCATTGCCCGTCTAAGTGGAGGATAGCAAACGGAACCGACACCATATATGGAATAGCCGCTATGGTAAGGTCGGCTGCCGATTCGGCGTGCGCAACATACATGTCTTCGTAGTTTATCGTCGTCAGCAAGTCGGAATTCATTACCAGAACGTCGTCGTGGCTGAGTCCCTCGACCAAGCGCACCGAGCCTATCGTGCCCAATTTGCGCGGTTCGCGTACGCATTTCGCCATAACGCCTCCAACGGGGCTCGAAAAGTGCTCTTCGAGCTGCTCGGCAAGGTAGTTGGTCGTCACGTAGATGTTCTCAATGCCGTTTCTCGCCAATTCTTCTACATTATAATCTATAATACATTTGTCGCCAATCTTCAGCAACGGCTTGGGCGTGCTCAGCGTCATCGGGCGCAAGCGCTCTCCCTTGCCGCCTGCCATCAGCACGGCGTCTAAGGGCAGTATCGAATGGCACTCGCCGAAATCGTATGCGCCTGCAATCCGCCCGTCGCTGTCGACTACCGGAACCAACGATATGCGTAGTCTGCGCAGTTCTTTGACCGTCTTCAATTCGATGTCGCCCATCCGCAGATAGCGAAACTGTCTGTGCATGGCGTCTTTTACCTGCAAGTCGAGCCGTCCCGACGATATCAGGCTGCGGCGGATGTCGCCGTCGGTTATCGTTCCGGTCATTTTTCCCGTTTCGTCGACCGCAAATAGTGTCATCGTTCGCCCCGACAATGCATTCAGTGCACGCAGCGCCTCCGCCAACGTCGCACTGTCGTCTATGATATGTCGCTTGATTTCTTCTCTTTCCATATTCTTTATTTATTATACAAAGATACATAAAAAAGAGATTTTTTACGCTGATGCGATGAAGAAATCGATTTTTTCTTTCGAAAATAGACAGTCGAAACGGCCTTGTCGACAAATGCTGACAATTGTTATGATGTTTCTTCGAAATTTTACGAAAAATTCTTTTGCCGCTATGCTGTTGTATTTCAATAGGTTGCAGAAAAGGCTGAAAATTTAACACAAAAAAGTTG
>JBJEDO010000061.1:0-4457 GCA_051872155.1 Candidatus Limisoma sp. | reverse complement strand
AAATTGTAAATCAATGGATAAAAATTTCTCTCCAAAAAAGTGACGAAAACAGGAAGTATGCACTTCGAGCCGGTCTGCTCGAAATGGTAGAGTACTACATCTGATATTATTTCGCTTTGCGATAGAGCCCGACTTGTTGAAAAGCCGGGCTCTGTTTTTTGTATTTATAACGTATGAATCAGATGCTTATTTTGCGGGTGTATGTGCCGTCGGCGGTAGTGCATCGTACGATGAACAGACCTTTGAGGGCGCCGATGTTGACGTTCGAGGTGTTGACGTTTCGGCTAATCAGTGCGCCGGCGGTGTTGTAGATTTCGACGATGTCGACCGTGGTGTTGAATGTCAGGCGGTTGCCGGCGCGAGTTATCTTCAGACTGCTAACGGTCTCTTCGACGCCTGAAGGCACGTTGCGGTAGATGGTGTAGGCGGCAAAGCCGATGCTCGGCAGGTAGAAGTAGACGTTGGCACTTTTGCCGTCGCTGCTGATTTCGTGGTCGGCACAAATGTCGCCGTATGAGTTTGTCGCATAGGGACCGAAGCCGCCTGTCAAGCCGGGCACTTCCCAAAGACGTTCCATCAATGCGTATTCGTAGTCGCTATTGGTGCTGACGATGTTGAACGTCGAGCCTTGGCGGATGCCTTTGTTGGGGTAGACCACGAAATAGTCTTCGCCGAGTTGGAAGAATGTTCCGCCGGTGCTGACGGTTTGTGAGTCTTGGTTTGTTCCTATTTCGGGGATTACGTCGTTGTCTGCATTGTCGAACGTGTCGTATTCGCCGGTCGAGAAGTTATACTTTGTCAGCGATGTGTTGCAACCGTTGATGAAGAACCAATCGTTGTCGATGGGCATAACGCGCGGAGCCATGCCGAACGAGCCGGCGTTCGACGGCCAGTAGTAGGGCGCCGTGAATGTCGTCTGCGATGCAAGCGAGCCGTTGCGGTAGGTCCACTTCTGAACGCGTTCGGTGTTGGCTTCGCAAGCGAGTACGAAGAAGTTGCCCGACGTTACGTCGCCGTAGACGTTGCAGTGGTCGATACGCCCGCCTGTCGACGACGTTACCGATGCCACTTTTGTTGCCGAGCCGGTCGACAGGTCGATGCGGTTGATGACCAATGCCGTCGTTGAACAGTTGAGTGTCAAGTTGGCAATGCAAACGTTGCCGTTGGAGTCTTTAAAGATGCTGTTGTTCGGGAAATAACTGCCTTGTACGCTCGACGATAGGCTGAGTTTGCCGATATACGCTCCGGTCAGGGCGTTGAATTTTGCAAGGTAGCAAGCGGAAGTGCTTGAGTTAGTGTCGCGCCCGGTGACGTAGATGACGTTGTCTTTCACGCAGAAATCGCGGTTAAATCCGAAGTCGGTATAACTCGGCATATTGCCGAAAGAGGCTGTGCGAATCCAGAGATTTTCGATGTTGTAGCAGCCCGCCGGGTTGTAGTCGGTGTTGTCGTAGGTCACGCTGTAGGAATTTTCGCTCGATGCGTTGTTGACCTTGAACGAACGAGTTTCCGAGTATGAGTCGTAGACGCCTTGCGCCGAGGTTTTTACGCGCCAGTAGTAGGTTGCGTTGGCGAGAGCGGATGCGCTGATGAAGTATTGCCAATTGCCGTTGTCGGCAATTCCCCAGCCGTCGGGCGCTGTCAGCGGTTCGGTGACGAGTGTTGTGTTGATGACCGTCGACGAGAACGACGACGAGGTAGACAATTCGAGCGTATATTGCGTAGCGTTTACGTGAGTGAATTCCAGGAAGAAACTTCCGGCGACGGTTGTGCCGCTTGTCGGCGATACGAGGGTCGTTGCCTCGGCGTATTCGCGGCGAGGAGTGTTGAACGACCAGACTTCCGAGACAGAGTCTTTATAGCCCTCTTTCGACGTCGTTACGCGCCAGTAGAGTGTTTGGTTGTAGGGCAGCGTTGCGGCGGAGATGGTTGTCGAGTTTGATTGCAAATCGGCGCTGTAGATTACGTTGCTGAAGTTCGCGTCGGCGGCAATTTGCAAAAAGTAGGTGCAATCTGTCACTTTCGCCCATGTGAAACCGAACGACGAAACATCGTCGAGCGTCGAGCCGTTGGCGGGCGACTGAAGCGTCGTAGCGCCGGCGGGCGTCTTGTCGGCTGTGGTGAACGACGACGCGTCGGAGGTGCAGTCCCAAGCGTTGTTTTCCGACGTGGTTATGTGCCAATAGTATTTCGTAAGTCCTTCGAGTTGTGTGCGCACGTTTATCGTTGTCGAGTTGGTTGTAAGTCCGGATTGCTCGTAAGCGATTGTCGAGAAGTCGGATTTGCTCGAAATTTGGATGGCGTATTTCGTGTTGGTGCCTGTTCCTGCTGTCCACGAGAATGTTGCGCTGCCCTCGACGCCTGTAGCCCCGTTCGACGGCTGCGTAAGCGTTACCTTGGTAGCAAATTTCGTGATTTCGTTGCTGTAGCGTGCGTCGTATTCGTAGCCGTATCGGTCGTAGACGGTTACGGCGAAATAGTAGCCGCTTTGGTATGCCGACGGGATTGCATAACTGTTGGTATAGGTTACGCCGAGCATGTAGTCGGAGGCAATTCCGCCGCCCGAAACAGTGCTCTGCACGGCGCTCGTTGTCTTCGATTCGGGAATGGCATAGACGATGTAGCGGATGTTCGATGCCGGAGCGTCCCAAACGAGTTTGGTGCCGCTCACTTCAAGGTTGTCGACCTTGCCATAGGTCGTCGAGCCTTTCTTCCACGACATCGTCGGCGGAAGAGCAGGCTTCTGATATACCGTGCTGACGAGGTTGTTGACAAGGTCAAGGGTCGCGTGACTCGCCTTGAACGAGAGCGACCGATAGTGGATTATGCCCGGTGCACCTGTTTTTGTCAGGCTGCGATTGTATTGAATTTGCTTTTTGATGGCGTCGTAGTCACCGAAGCCCTCCGAGTAGTCGCTACCCATATCGACGTCGCTTCTATAGTCGGCAATACTTGCATAGTATTGGCGAGAAAATTGGTTGGCAACTGTCGACCACCACGGGTCGAGCTCGTCGAGCGGATAACTACTGCCGTAGTCGGACACGCCCCAATAGAGTTGCGGCGATACGAAGTCGAGATACCAATTCTTGAGCCATGCTACCGGGTCGGAGTAGATGCGGTCGTATTGCCAGTCGGAGCCGACGGTACAACGTGCAACCCCATGCCCCGAGGCTACCGACGAACTTGTACAAGCAATACCGGCAGGCGAAACGCCGAAAGAGCAATAGGGCTTGATGCTTTTTATGCGATTGTTTACAGCGTTAATCATTTGGTTGACGTTGTTGCGACGCCAATTGCCTATCGACGACCATCCCGAACTCTGAAACAGATTCCAGTCGTTGGCTGCCGATGTTTGGGGAATGTAATCCGGGTAAAAATAGTCGTCGAAAATCACGCCGTCGACGTCGTATTTCGTTACAATCTCGCCGACGATATCGCATATATAATTGGTTACATCCGAAAGTCCCGGGTTAAGGATGTATGTGTCGTTGTATTCAAGCAGCCAACCTTTGTTGTTTATATTCTTGTCTTGGTTTGTCGAATTCCATAGACCGGTTTTCGCCGTTGCAAAGCGGTATGGGTTAACCCACGCGTGCAACTCGATGCCGCGTTTGTGTGCCTCTTCGACCCAGAATTCCAACGGGTCCCAGCCCGGGTCGGCTCCACGTGAACCGGTCAGGTAACTCGACCATGGCTCGTAGCTCGACTTGTAGAACGCGTCGGAACACGGACGCACTTGCAGATAGACCGCATTGATGTGGGCTTTTTCGAGTTGGTTGAGGTAGTCGATGGCTTCGTTTTTCTGGCTGGTAATCATTGACGAACTTACGCCGACACCGACGCTTGGCCAGTCGAGACTCAGGAACGACGTCATCCATGTGCCGCGGAGTTCTCGCTTCAAATACGTGTCGGCTGATACATTTAAGGTCATAACAACAGCCGCCAACAGGAATAATAACTTTTTCGACAGAAATCCCATAACTTTTGAATTTTGGGTGGTTGTTAAGGTTGGGTTGCTTTTGGCAAATTTACTCCTAATAATTATGAAATGAAAGCAAATCTTCAACTATTTATTGAATTGTTAACTAATTTTAAAGGTCTATTCTGCTGCGGTTAATAAAAGTAAATGCATTTAAAACGAAAAGGAGAATATTGCCGGTTTGTATACAAATTCAGACGCTTTAGTGCTCTTATTTGGTAGAATGGGGAAATTGAATGTTCCTAGCATGTTTGTCCCGAAAATAGTTGAGTTTTTTCCAAACCGGTCAAATTTTCGACGTTTTGGAAAAAACTCAACCTTGCGTAAAATCGGATAAAAGATTGCAAATCAGTGATATATGCTAAATTTTAAATATGTGAATTAACATATTTAAATTCTCAAAAATTGCTATGTTTTGAAGACATTGCCGCTTTGACAGATGTTATTTTGTCCAAAAAAATATTGTATTTAGTATTAA
>JBJEDO010000060.1:0-4458 GCA_051872155.1 Candidatus Limisoma sp. | reverse complement strand
GGTGACGCTTGGGGACAAATTATCGGTTTCCTCGACTATCCGTATTTGGGAAGTAAAAAAGTGTATCTCTGCTATGAGGAAGGCACCTGCAATGTCGTCTATTCAAACAAAGAGCAGAACACAACGCCCACGCATAGTTTCGACGAGAAAGGCTTCTGCACGGCGTGCGGCGCATGCAAACCGGCAGAAATCATCAGCGCAAGCCATCATCCGGAAATGTGCGAAAAGCACAACGGATATTACGCCATCGAGTGCGCAGGCAATCTCTATTGGTTCGCCGAGAAGGTCAACGAAGGCAACACGGCTATCAATGCCGTTTTGGCAGCTGATATCGTAGATAATGAAGATATTTTTAACAGGAATGGAATACCAGTGGCGTCAGGTGAATTTCGACAATGGACTCCTATCGGCTACTACAACAGCGACAGCGACAAGCTGCTCTACGGCGGCAATTTTGACGGAAACGGCAAAACTATCAGCGGATTATATTTTAAAGATTCAAGCCGGAATTATGTCGGTATATTCGGAGCAAATGTCGGCAAGATAGAGAATATCGGAATCTTAGATTCCTACTTTATGGGCAACAATTACGTAGGCAGCATCTGCGGATATAACTTGGGAGGTGTAATTACAAACTGTTATAACCATAGCTATATCGAAGGTTCCGCCTTTGTTAGTGGAATATGCGGCTCGACCACGTCAAGCATCTCAAACTGCTATAATATCGGTTCTCTAAAAAACGAAAATTCTAATAGTTATGCCATATGCAGCGACTACACATCCGGAACCATAACGAACTGCTATTGCGACATAGCATACTATGACGAAAATAATGAGGGAGTAACCACATTCAACGCAGTGGAATTCAAGACCGGTAAGGTTGCCTACCTATTGCAAGGCAATCAGAGCACTCAAGTGTGGGGGCAAACAATAGGCACTAACGAATATCCCGTCATATTTGGCGCCCCGGTGTATTATGGTTATGACTGTGCCGGACTGAAATATTCAAATGAAGAGTTGCCGACGACGCAACCGGACCACTCTTACACCGTTCACGGATTCTGCGAAGTGTGCCACGCTCATCAAGAAGCAAAACCGGTCAGCGAAACGCACCATCCGGAGTTGCTCGACACTCATTCCGGCTACTACGCCATCGAAAACGGCGGTCAACTATGCTGGTTTGCGGAATCAACAAATGGTTCGGCGAATGCTGTTCTTACAGACGATGTCTATATAAACGACTTTGACCTAGAGTTAGAGGAGAATGAATCATTATACCGTAATGAATTTACACAAATAAGCGATTTTAGCGGAAAGTTTGATGGCAATGGTCACATCATCAGCGGTTTATATATGCCAACAAAGAAATCACGATATGGTATGTTTGATGCAATAGAAGAAGGTGGAGAAGTGTTTAACTTTACTCTTACAAACTTTTATATTAACGGCGATGATTATTCCGGTGCAATATGTTCGTACAACTATGGCTCAATCAAGGATTGTTCCATTAACTACGGCGTATTAGTCGGAGCAGACTATTTTGGAGGCATTTGCGGAAGTAATTCCGGCACAATTTCAGGTTGCGCTTCCAACGTAGGTATGGGACGCAACTTAGAACGTGAATACGTAGGAGGAATTAGTGGCTCAAATAATGGCACAATTGACAATTGCACAAACAACTCAACTGTTATCGGAGGAATTTATGTTGGTGGCATTGTTGGTAAAAACACGAATACCGTAACTAATTGTAAAGCAACAGCAGTTGTAGATGGCAATAACTATATCGGAGGTGTATGTGGGCAAAATACCGGAGAATTGAATACCTGTAGCCATACTTACGAGCCGGTGACTTGTGGAGAATCATATGCCGGCGGAATTTGCGGCTATAATGAAGGAGTTATTTTTAATTGTTATAAGAAGTATAGCGTTAACGCTCCAACAGGTGTCGGCGGAATTTGCGGAGTCAACAAAGGGGACATTTCTCACTGTAAATATCTTGCCGTTGGAACTTTGGCAGGAAATGATGAAGTGGGAGGAGTATGTGCTAAGAATTATCCTACAGGAACAATCGAATACTGCAGTGCAATCGGTACTATTGAATCATTAGATTTGGATGTTGTTTTGACTAATTTTGGCGGCGTGTGTGGTTCTAACGAAGGCAAAATTCTAAATTGCTGCAGTTCCTCAACCATTGAAGGTGGGTATTACATTGGTGGCATTGCCGGAGAAAACACAAGCACAACAGGTATCATTGCGAACTGTTATTATAACGGCAGAATTATAGAAAGCAAATCCGGCATCGGATCAATTTGCGGATACATCCGCAACGCAACTATCGCATACTGTTACTACGACAGCGACTACGAAAGCACGGAGGCATTTCCAAATAGCGACCTTGCCGAAAATGTCGTCGGCAAATCTTCCGCCGAATTCCGAAGCGGCGAAGTGGCATACGCCTTGCAGCAAGGCGGAACAATCACTGCCAACGGCAAAACAATAACTTTCGACGGAGACTATTGGGGGCAGCAACTCGGTGCGGACGGATACCCCGTTATCGACTCCGACTACAAAGTGCTCCGCGCTGAAACAGAAGCCGACAGTAGCTACTGGACCACCTTCAGCGACCTGTCGTCCGACAGCGAACTCTCAGTGTCCTCCGGCAAGTCTCTCAAGGTGTGCAATGCAACCGTTAGCGCAGGCAAATTGACCCTCACGTCGCGCTACAATAACCAAGTAGCCGCCGGCGAAGGCGTTTTGGCGAAAACCGACTGCCAATATCTTAACGCAAAACACCTCGACGACACAAACCTCATCGCCGAAGAAGCCGAATTGAACAACCTTGTCGCCACGCCTGCAACGGAACAGACCATCACCGCCGACAGTGGTTACCTCTTCTACGACCTGACATACGACAGCAACGGCGAAAGCCTTGCCTTCTACCTCGGTCAAGCAAAAGACGCCAACGGCAACGTTACCTCGTCCGACGGTAAGAAGCTCACCGTCTCGCCCGGTAAGGCATATCTGAAAGTGGCAAGCAGTAACGCCGTCGACCCGGCAACACAAGCCCCGGCACAAATATTGACGTTCCCCGACAATATCGGCACGTCAGGCGTCGACACAATCACAATCGGCGACAACAACAACGGCAGATATGAGAAAGACGTCATCTACGACCTCTGGGGCAGAAAAGTCAAGAACCCCGGAAGAGGAATATACATCCGCAACGGACAAAAGATCGTCATCCGATAGCCCGGCTCTTCAGCCTTAATCGAGCATCAACACCCCATCCCGCCCACCGCGAGATGGGGTGCTCGCTATCGCCGAAGCCTGAAAAAATAAAACCCGGCACAAAAACCATAAAATTTTCATCGCTACGCAAAAAGATTTCGTACTAATTGACTAACTTTGCCCGCAAATTACAAAATCCTATACGGAATGATACGCAACATACGCATAGCACAACGAAGTTTCGCACAAAGCAGTCGACGCTTTGCGCCATTCAGCTTTGTCCGTACATCGTATCCCAACGGCATAGGATTCAACAGTTATCATTCGCATAGTTATTTCTATCGAGATTTTTAAAAATCACACACCGAGAAATACGACATTAGATAGTTGGTGCTTCCTTGCCGGGAAATTCCAACTAATTTTTTTACGCTAAAAAGAAACAACTATGCCTGCAAATAAGAACGCCTTGATAAGGTACAAAACAATCGACAACTGTCTGAGAAACAGATACAGAAGATGGGCGCTCGACGACCTGGTCGAAGCCTGTTGCGATGCACTCTACGACATGGAAGGCATCACCAAAGGAGTCTGCGCCAGAACCGTTCAGATGGACCTGCAGATTATGCGGTCCGACAAACTCGGCTACAATGCCCCGATAGAAGTCTACGAC
The DNA here is from genome assembly GCA_051872155.1 of Candidatus Limisoma sp. Classification (GTDB taxonomy): domain Bacteria; phylum Bacteroidota; class Bacteroidia; order Bacteroidales; family Muribaculaceae; genus Limisoma. The sequence continues at coordinate 560 of JBJEDO010000060.1, read as the reverse complement.
AGAATCTACTACAGATATGCCGACCCCGATTACTCCATCACCGACATGCCGCTATCGATAGAAGATTGCAAACTGATAAAACAAGCCATCAACCTACTCGAAAACAACAAAGACAAGAACAGCCAAGATACAGCCTGCGTGCTCAACAAAGTACAAAATAGACTCAGGACGATACTAAACTTCGTGTAAAAAGAGATTCGACGTCGAAGCGATATTGTGGAGCCTCATGGAGTCGAACCATGTTCTCAGGATTTTCAGTCCTGCGCATACACCACGTCTGCCAAAGCTCCAAAAAAGTGACGAGGACGGGACTCGAACCCATAACCTGATGCTTCGTAGGCACCTGCTCTAATCCAATTGAGCTACCTCGCCGAACTGCGGAAGCAGAAGGATTCGAACCTTCGGAACCATACGGTTCAGCACCTTAGCAGAGTGCCGGTTTAAGCCACTCACCCATGCTTCCTTTTCGTTGACGATGCAAAGTTACGACCCACGAATGAAGCCTTTTTTCGTAGCAGAAAAAATTTTCAAAAAAAATCGATATTTGTTTCGAATTCGCA
>JBJEDO010000059.1:0-20496 GCA_051872155.1 Candidatus Limisoma sp. | reverse complement strand
AACAGTATGAATAATGCAGGCTAGGTCACTACCACGACCGACCCTCTCCGAGGCTGAGCGCAGGGCTTACCACAACCGGTGCGTCTCCGACGCACACAATCCGCAGCGTATCTTCGACACGCTGCGGATGCTCGTTCGCTCCGATTTACAACCACCGCACGCCTACCCGGTCGCGCCAAGGCGCAGGATAGCGGAGCGTTGCTCCGCGGTTATAAGGTTAAGAGGTTATAAGGTTATTCGGCAGCTTGCGCTGCGTGGAATTGCCGGATGGGACGGTGCACCCGACTATTAACCGCGCTCTGCGCCGTATAACCGCATCGCATTTGCCGAATTGTCGTCTATGTTCCGAATTTTCCTTTCATTATGCTTAAATATTTGGCTTTTTGAGATTAATTTGCTATCTTTGCACACTAATTATTAATAATCATACCAATGGGACTCATAATTCCGGAGAAGTATCACTTAAAACTTCTCCCCGAAACGACTGAAATTGCTATCAAAATAATCAAAGACGCTTTCCAGGAACGACTGTCGAAAGCGTTAAATCTGCGTCGCGTCACGGCGCCGCTCTTCGTGTTGTCCGGCACCGGTCTCAACGACGACCTTAACGGCGTGGAGCATGCCGTCGGGTTCGACATCGCCGACATGGGTAATCGCCATGCCGAGGTGGTCCACTCCCTCGCGAAATGGAAACGCACCAAGCTCGGCGCTTACGCCATCCCCGCCGGATACGGTCTCTACACCGACATGAACGCCATCCGCACTTTCGAAGAGCTCGACAACATCCACTCGCTCTACGTCGACCAGTGGGACTGGGAACGCACAATTAACGAAAGCGACCGCACTCTCGACTACCTCGTCGACACTGTCCGCGAAATTTATGCCGCGCTTAAGGAGACCGAAACGATTATCTACGAGCGCTTCCCGCACATCATCCCGCGCCTGCCCGACGACATCCACATCGTCCACTCGCAGCAGCTCGTCGATATGTATCCCGGCTTGACCGCCAAAGAGCGCGAGCGCGAGATAACGCGCAAGTATCGCGCCGTGTTTATCGTCGGAATCGGTGCGCCGCTCTCCGACGGAAAGCCTCACGACAATCGTGCCCCCGACTACGACGACTGGATTACCGTCAACTCCGACGGCTATCGCGGACTCAACGGCGACATTATGCTCTGGAACGACGTGCTCGACATTCCCTTCGAACTCTCCTCGATGGGTATCCGCGTGAGCGCCGAGAGCCTCGCCGAGCAACTCCGTCTGCGCGGCTGCGAAGAGCGCCGTCAGCTGATGTTCCACCGCTCGTTGCTCGCCGGCGAATTGCCTTACTCCATCGGCGGCGGAATAGGGCAGAGCCGACTCTGTATGCTCCTGCTCCAGAAAGCCCACATCGGCGAAGTGCAAGCCAGTATCTGGCCCGAAGAGCAAATCGCCGAATGCCTCAAGCATAACATTTATCTAATGTAACACGTTCACAATAACTAATCTTGTAAAAATGTCACGAACCGACAACGAACTCTCCGGCGTTACCCTCCTCGGGTGCAACGCCACAAAATATCCCGACAGATACGCTCCCGAGGTGCTTGAAACCTTCAAAAACAAGCACCCCGAGAACGAATATCTCGTCACGTTCACCTGCCCGGAATTTACCAGCCTCTGCCCGAAAACCGGACAGCCCGACTTCGCTAAAATCATCATCAACTACATTCCGCGCGAAGACATGGTCGAAAGCAAGAGCCTAAAGCTCTATCTCTTCAGCTTTCGCAACCACGGCGACTTCCACGAAGACTGCGTCAACATCATTATGAAAGACCTCGTGGCGCTGATGAATCCTCGCTATTTGGAGGTGCGCGGACTCTTCACGCCTCGCGGCGGTATCGCCATTCTGCCTTTCGCCAACTACGGCGACGAAGAGCATCAGCAGATGCGCCGCGAACGCCTTATGGCGGCGTTTACCAACGAATTTTAGCCTATGAAACGTGATTCACTTATCGTTCTTTCCGGAGGAATGGACTCCGTGACGCTTCTCTACGACTATCGCGACGTCGTAGCACTCGCCGTGACGTTCGACTACGGGTCGAACCACAACGCGCGCGAGATTGCCTGTGCGCGGCTCCACTGCGAGCGCTTGGGCATCGAGCATATCGTCATTCCTCTCGCTTTTGTGGCTGAATACTTCAAAAGTTCGCTGCTCAGCGGCGCCGACGCAATCCCCGAAGGCAATTACGACGACGAAAACATGAAGTCGACCGTCGTGCCTTTCCGCAACGGCATTATGCTTGCCGTGGCGTGCGGCATCGCCGAGAGTCGCGACCTTCGCCGCGTGATGCTTGCCAACCACTTCGGCGACCACGCAATCTACCCCGACTGCCGACGCGCCTTCGTCGACGCAATGAGCGAGGCGATGCGTCAGGGCACCTACTGCGGCGTGACCGTCTTTGCGCCTTATACCGACATCAGCAAGGCTGACATCGCTCGCCGCGGCGCACGGCTCGGCATCGACTACGCCGAGACTTATTCGTGCTACAAAGGCGGCGCGCACCACTGCGGACGCTGTGGCACCTGCCGCGAACGTCGTGAGGCTATGCAGCTCGCCGGTATCGACGACCCGACCGTCTACGACGAATAGCCGCCGGTTTTTGGTCGGTTTTTAGCGATAATTTTTGCCATTTAGACAACTTTGTTGAAGGATTATTTGCTAATTTTGCACCGTTATTTATGTAACGCATTATTATTTTTATCAACATAATATGAAAAAATATTTACATCTACTAATCGCACTTCTTGCATTTCCGGCACTTGCCTCGGCGCAAGAAGGTAAGGTTACGCTTACAACTAATCTTGAAGCAGGCACCGAAATCACTCTCCGTGTCTGGACCTCATCGGTCAACGAACCTCTAACTATCGACTGGGGCGACGGAAACGCCAAGTCGTACACTATCGACCCCGACGGCTGGGCGTGGACGCTCAACACCAAAGGCACCGTCCAGGGTTCGACAATCACAATCACCGGCTCGCTCGTCAACCTCGAATGTTCGTCGGCGGGAATCACCGCTTGTACTATCGAAAATCAGCCGATTCTCAACTACATCAACTTGTCGAAAAACGCCCTTACAGAGTTGACCCTCCCGTCGCTGCCTGCGCTCGAAACGCTCAACCTCTCCGAGAACCAAATCGACAGCCACTCATTCGACATTTCTTCGGTCGGCTCGACCCTCAAGGAACTCAACGTGTCGAAAAACGGCGATAACTTCATCACGCTCAACCTGATGGGCTTCACCGCGCTCGAGTCGTTCTACGGCTATAACAACCCCGAAATGACCACCGTCGTTTTCGCCGACAATGCCGACAACCTCCAACGTATCGACATGCACGAATGCCACATCATGCACTTCTATTCACGCTCGATGCCTAAGCTCATTTCGCTCAACCTCAGCGACAACGCTTTGCTCGACTTCGAAGACGGCAGCTATCCCGCGATGACCTATTTCTACATCGCTAACAACTACCTCACCGAACTCGACATCACGAAATTCCCCAAACTTTATCAATTTACTTGCGCCGGCAACGACATCACTTCGATTAACCCGTCGAACTGCCCCGAACTCATTTCGTTCAACATCTCCGACAATAAAATCAAGCAGGTCGACCTGTCGAAGAACACGGCTATCACAAGTCTTTACGTGCAAGACAACCAACTCACAAAAATCGACTTCACAGGCTGCTCGAACATCCAAAACGTCAACGTCAGCAACAACCCCGTGACGTTCGTCGACTTGACCAACGCCTACTATCTGCGCTCGTTCGAGGCGGCAGGCACGCAGTGCGAATTCTTCTACTTCAACTACGTCAACCCTTACGGACGTTTCAACAAGGTCGACATGCGCAACAACGTCAACATGACCTCCGCATCGCTCTCGGCAACCTATAAGACCATGCCGTGTATCTCTTCAGGCTCGGGCAACGTCTACATCGAAGGCTCTAACGGCGAACACTCCGACACGTCGTATCTGACAGGCATCGACATGGGGTGGACCGTCGACGTTACAGGCGACGGAACAGCAACCAACGACGACCTTAACGTAACCGTCGACGCAACCAACACCGGCGAAACAGTGATCGTCACAGGTCAATACGGCGGTATGATTGACGACCAAACTTTCACATTTACGAAATATGCCACCGACCACGGCACATTCACACTCGCTCAATGGTCGGGCGGTTACTATCAACAACTCGCCGACGTAACTACTACCGCCAAACTGGGCGTGCCCATCGTCGTTACAGCCACTGCGGAAGAAGGTTACCGCTTTAAAGGCGTAACCGTCAACGGCAAACTCATTACCGACCCGTGGTTCGTCATTAACGAAGACGCTACAATCGCCGTCGTCTTCGAGCCGCTCGAACGCTCGTTCAGCTTCACCTGCGCCGAAGGACAAGAACTCTCGTTCGCACTCTATGGCGTCGACGCGTCGACAACCGTCGGTATCGACTGGGGTAACGGCAGCGTCGAACAAAAAGAGGTGGGCACATACGCTCGCATCGACGGTACGTCGGTTGGCACGACCGTGACAATTTCGGGCGACGTCATCGGCGCAAACTTCGAAAGCTACGGCGAGTACGGCTATTGGATGGGCTTGCCCGACAACCAAATTACCGGCTTCGACTTCTCCGGAAATTCCGCACTCATAAGTCTTAACCTCTATATGAACCCGATTGAGACCCTCGACGTGTCGAATCTCGCCGACTTGCGCATGCTCGATTGCTCGTATTGCGAACTCAACGACCTCGACGTGAGTCACAACCCCTTGCTCGGCTCGCTCTCGTGCTACGGCAACTACCTCACCTCGCTCAATCTCGAAGCAAATACTCTCCTCGAAGAACTCAACGCCAAAAACAACTCGTTGACCGCTATCGACCTGTCGAAAGCGCCGTCGCTCTACTACCTCGACTTGACGAACAACCAATTCGCTTCAATCGATTTGGCTGCTAACACTAAACTCGAAACGCTCAACATCGGCGGCAACCAACTCTCGACAATCGACCTGTCGCATCAACCCGACCTGCTCGACCTCTCGGTGACTCGCAACTCGTTTACAACGCTCGACTTAAGCGCAAACAAGGCTTTGCGTCGACTCCTGTTTAACAACAACGCAATCCACTCGCTCGACTTGTCGGAACTCAAATATCTGAGCATCATCGATATGGGCGGCAACGGCATGACCGCTTGCGAACTCGACGACTTCTACTTCGGCTTGCCCGAATGGTATCCGCTCGAAGAAGGCGAGGGCGGCAACGTCTCTACTACGCTCACGCTCCTTACCGGCACGGAAGAAACGCCTAACGACGCCGACAATTCGGATACACTCATCGCCACCGAAAAAGGCTGGACCGTAAGCCGTCAAGGCAACGCTTCGGGCTGCGACGTGGCTCGCGTGATTATCGAGCCGACCACCAACGGCACTATCGCGCTCTCTGTCGACGGCAACGCTATCAATTCCGGCGACAAAGTCAAGAAAAACGTGCCCATCACCGTTAGCGCTACCGCCGACCCCGAATATCGCCTCGGCACGGTTACGGCTAACGGCAAGGAAGTTGTCGACGGAACGTTCAAAATCGCTCGCCTGACGCGCGTCATCGCTTCGTTCATCAAAGACGGCGCAGTCGATTCTATCGCACTCGACGGTGTTAGCATCAGCGGCAAGGCAGGCGCTATCGACGTCGTTGCTCCCGCCGACGCTTCTGTCGAAGTCTACACAACTTCCGGCAGCTGCGTCTACCGCGGCAACTTCGACGGCAAGGCAACCATTTCGCTCGCTCGCGGCGTCTACGCAGTGCGCGTGGCTACCGCCGAAGGCAGCATGGCTCGCATCATAGCCGTTCGCTAAGAACCTGTATATAATAACATTTGCAGAGATGCATCGACCCTCATCGTCGGCGCGTCTCTGCACTTTTTTGCGAAAAAACATTTTTTCTTGCGCGAATATTAGTATCTTTGCGTTAATAAAAACAGCATAATATGAAAGAGCCATTAAACATTGATTGGTCAGGACTATCGTTCGGCTATATGACAACCGACTACAACGTGCGTTGCGCCTATAAAAACGGCGAATGGGGCGAAATCGAAACCACTTCGTCGGAGTTGATTCCCATGCACATGGCAGCAACTTGCCTCCACTACGGACAAGAGGCTTTCGAAGGTCTTAAAGCATTCCGCGGCAAAGACGGCAAAGTCCGAGTGTTCCGCATGGACGAAAACGCTCGCCGCATCCGTCTGTCGGCTGAAGGCATCATGATGCCACCAATCCCCGAAGAGAAGTTCTGCGAAATGGTAAAACTCGTCGTACGTCTCAACGAGCGCTTCATTCCGCCTTACGGCACAGGCGCTTCGCTATATATCCGCCCGTTGCAAATCGGCATCACAGCTCAGGTCGGCGTTAAGCCCGCAAAGGAGTATCTATTCATCATTTTCGTTACGCCCGTTGGTCCGTACTTCAAAGGCGGCTTTGCCACTACGCCGTACGTCATTACGCGCCGTTACGACCGCGCTGCGCCGCTCGGTACGGGTACCTTCAAAGTGGGCGGTAACTACGCTGCCAGCCTCCGTGCAAGCCAGGAAGCCCACGATGCAGGCTATAGCGCCGAATTCTACCTCGACGCACGCGAGAAAAAATATATGGACGAATGTGGCGCCGCCAACTTCTTCGGCATCAAAAACAATACCTACGTCACGCCGCTCTCGACCTCGATTCTGCCCTCGATTACCAACAAGAGTCTTATCCAACTCGCCGAGGATATGGGTATGACCGTCGAGCGCCGCCACGTGCCCGAAGAAGAACTTGCTACGTTCGAAGAAGCCGGCGCTTGCGGAACGGCTGCCGTTATCAGTCCGATTGAGCGCATCGACGACCCCGAAAACAACCGCTCTTACGTCATCTCTAAAGACGGTAAGCCCGGTCCTGTCAGCACTCGTCTCTACAACACGCTTCGCGGCATCCAACTAGGCGAAATCGACGACGTCCACGGCTGGAACACAATCGTTATCGAATAGCCGCTATGACCGTCGACGAAGCTCGCAAGACGTTGCTTGATTATTACGATTCCGACTCCGACCTTTTTCGGCTGCTGTGGCTTCATAGCAGCCAAGTGGCGGAGCTGTCGGTAGCCATTGCGCGTCGATTGCAGGAGTCTGTCGACGTCGACTTTGTCGCCGCAGCAGCCATTCTCCACGACGTCGGCGTCTTTCGCTGCCACGCACCGTCGATTCTCTGCACGGGCACTGAGCCTTATATCCGCCACGGCGTTATCGGCGCCGAACTGCTGCGCCTGCGCCGCGACGGGCTCGACCCGTTCGCTCGCGTCTGCGAACGCCATACCGGTGCCGGACTCACAGCCTCCGAAATCATCGCCGAGGGCTTGCCCTTGCCGCACGTCGACCTCGTCCCCGAGACCGTCGAAGAGCAGATTGTCTGCTATGCCGATAAATTTTTCTCCAAGTCGAATCCGCACGGATGCAAGTCGGTCGACGCCGTTCGTACTTCGATGGCGCGCTTCGGCGACGACACGCTCCGACGTTTCGACGCGATGCACAGCCGTTTTGGTTTTATTTTCAACACCTTATGAAGTATTTCTTGATTGCCGGTGAGGCTTCGGGCGATTTACATGCCTCGCTTCTCATCGAAGCCTTGAAGAAGTCTGACGCCGACGCGCAGTTTCGCTTTCTCGGAGGCGATATGATGGCTCGCCAAGCAGGTGTCGAGCCCGTGATTCACTACCGTCGTATGGCGTATATGGCGTTCGCCGAGGTGATTCGTCATCTCCCCGAAATACTTTCCAACATGCGCCGCGCTCGCCGTGCCATCGACGAGTTCTGCCCCGATGCGGTCGTGCTCATCGACTATCCTTCGTTCAACCTTAAAATCGCCAAATATGCCTTCTCGAAAGGCATTCCGGTCTACTACTACATATCGCCGAAAGTCTGGGCGTGGAAGGAGTGGCGCGTGCGCGACATCCGCCGCTACGTTCGCCGTGTGTTCTCCATTCTGCCTTTCGAAACCGAATTCTACGCTCGCCACGGCTACAGCGTCGACTATGTGGGAAATCCTACCGCCAACGAAATTGCCGCCGTGCGCTCGTCGCTGATGCCTTTCGACGAACTGCTGCGCTCCATTGGCATTGCCGACCGACGCCCCGTCATTGCGCTCTTGCCCGGCTCGCGCTTGGGTGAAATTCGTAACAATCTGCCCATAATGTATGCCGCTGCGGCACGTTTCGCCAACTTTCAGCCGATTGTTGCCGCCGCACCGTCGGTCGACCGCAACTTCTATGCGCAGGTGCTCGCTCGCGTCGGCATCAAAGCCAATCCCGTGCTCGTCGAGGGACATACTTTCGACTTGGTAGCCGCTTCGGCTGCAGCCCTCGTTACTTCGGGTACGGCAACCCTCGAAACCGCCGTGCTTGGCACCCCGCAAGTGGTGTGCTACCGCGCAAACGGTTCGAAACTTTCGTATAAACTTTTCGAGCGCATCTTGAAAGTACGATTTGTGTCGTTGCCCAATCTGATTGCCGACGACGAAGTAGTGCCCGAGATGCTTCTTCACCGCTGCACGCCCGATTTGGTCGCCGAGCGCCTCGAGCCGCTCCTCTTCGACTCGCCCGAATATCGAGCACAAGTCGAAGGCTATCGACGCATTGCCGACCGCCTGGGCTCGAGCGACAGCGCCCTCGCCGCCGCTACTCAAATAATCAAGGATTTACAATAAAAGCGCTCGCTAAATCGCAGCCATTAGCGCCGTGCTCACAAGCATGTATATCATCATACCTATAATGTCGTTGGTAATGGTGATAAACGGCCCTGTGGCAATTGCCGGGTCAATCTTCAAGCGCTCGAGCATCAACGGTACGAATGTGCCGAAAATGGCGGCAAACATCACTACCGCAAAGAGCGACACCGACACCGATACCGTGGTCTGAATGTCGGGCTTGAACAAGAAAAAGTTGTAGATAAACACCAACAGCGAAATTATGCAGGCGTTGATGACCGCCACGCCGATTTCTTTGATGATTTGTTGCATGGCGTGCTTCAGGTCGAGTGAACCGTTGGCAAGACCTTGCACGACGATTGCCGACGACTGTATGCCGACGTTGCCGCCCGTACCGCCAATCAGCGGGATGAACAGCGCCATCGACGGGTTGGTGGCGAAACTTGCCTCGAAATTACCCAAAATCAGCGAGTTCGACAGTCCGCCAATCATGCCGATGAGCAGCCACGGAAGGCGTGCCTTGGTTTGGTCGAGCAGTTTGTCGCGCGTTTCGATGTCTTTCGACAGACCGGATGCTCTTTGGTAGTCGCGTTCGTTCTGCTCACGCGCCTCGTCCATGATGTCGTCGAAGGTAATGCGCCCGACAAGGCGTCCGATGGAGTCGACAACCGGCATCACCGGCAGATTATATTTTTCGAAGGCGATGACCACATCGTCGAGAGGCTCGTCGGCTTTGACGCTGTAGGTCTCCGTCTCCATGATATGCTTGATTTTCGACACCGAAGGGTGGGTGATAAGCGTCTTCAGTGGAAGGATGCCTTTGAGTTTCTTATCGTCGTCGACAACGTATACGTAGTACACCTCGTCCATATCTTCGGCTTGTTCGCGCATACGTTTGACGCATTCGGGCATCGACCAATTCTCGTTGACGACAATCATTTCTTTACCCATCAAACCGCCTGCGGTATCGTCGTCGTACTTCATCAGGTCGATAATCGAGCCTGCTTGTTGCACGTCGTCGACGTGTGCCAACACTTCCTCCTGGTCTTCCTTGTCGAGCTCCTGGATAAGGTCGACGGCGTCGTCGGTGTCGAGGTTTTCGATGAACGTCTTGGCGATATCTTTGTTCGGGATATGTTCGAGCAGTCGGTGGCGGTCGTCTTCGTCAAGCTCCATAAGGGTTTCGGCGGCGGTCTCGTCATCGAGCAACGTAAAGACGAACACCGCATCGTCGATGTCTACCTCTTGTAGAAGTTCGGCGACGTCGGCGGGGTGCATGTCCTCAAGACCCGTGCGAACCTCTTCTTCCTGTCGATTTTCTATCGACTTTACTATCTCTTTTTTCTCTACCTCTTCTTGCTCTTTCATACTTGTCCGAAGATTAAATTAGTGAGGTTAACGAAGTCGTCCACGCTGAGTTGTTCGGGTCGGCGGTTGAAAATCGGGTCGGCGGCGGTTGCGGCATCGCCGATAAGCGATTTGAGCGAATTGCGCAGCGTTTTCCGACGCTGTCCGAACGCCGTTTTGACGACGGTCTTGAATTTCGCCTCATCGCATCCGAGGTCGGTCACCGCGTTGCGCGTCAGCCTGATGACGCCCGACTTGACTTTTGGCGGCGGGTTGAACACGTGTTCCGACACGGTGAACAGATATTCGCAGTCGTACCACGCTTGCAGCAGTACCGACAGGATGCCGTAGGTCTTGCTCCCCGGCTTGGCGGTAATGCGCTCGGCAACTTCCTTCTGAAGCATACCCGAGCAGCACACCACGCGGTCGCGGTAGTCGAGCACCTTGAAGAATATCTGCGACGAGATGTTGTAGGGGTAGTTTCCGATTATGCAGAACCGACCGTCGTAAATCGAGTCGAGGTCGAGCCGCAGAAAGTCGTCGGCGATGATTCTACCCTCGAGTTGCGGAAAGTTGCGCTCCAGGTAGTCGACCGATTCGCCGTCGAGTTCGACAACCCGCAAATCGTGCCCTTTCGACAAGAGAAATTCGGTGAGCACACCCATGCCGGGTCCAACTTCCAGAATCGGCGAACCAACGTAGCCGCTGAGCGTATCGGCTATACGCTCGGCTATCGACAGGTCGACAAGAAAGTGTTGTCCCAGAGCCTTTTTCGGTCGCACTTTTTGCATCGTTGTAGAACTTTTGAGTTAATCGTTTATTTGCCCCATGCGCCGCCCGGCGACACATTTTCAGGCACCCGGCGACACATCTTCAAGCAAAGGTACAATATTTTTCACCAAAATGCAACAAAAAGTCCCGAGGGCATATCAAAAATTGATACACCCTCGGTGTTTAGCGACATTCTCAACGAGAAGCCAGCAATAGGTGCTGTTAATTGCGCTTTAAATCGTAGAACATAAATCGAGTTTTTAATGGCTCGTTCTCATTTAGTTCAAGGAACTCTCTTTCATCTTCTTCGGTTCCGTAAAGCAATTTAAATCCATTTTTCTTGTAAAAATGAATAGTACGTTCGTTATTGTAAGCGTCTACAACAATAAAACGACATCCTGTTTTATTGTCAGATGAACGAAACCACATTTTGACAAAATCAATAATTTGGCTACCTATATTCATTCCTTTGCCCCTATCATCGGCAGAAACGCCTAATCTACCAATAAGAACTGCAGGAAAATTTATACCTCTCTTGGTATTCTCAACGCCACGTTGTAATCTATTAAGCGCAGCAGAAGAAATGAGTTTCAACTTAATACTATCGTTTGCCAATGTAATCATCCCTAAAATGTGTTTGGGATTAGATGCACTCACCCATGCGTATGTTTTACCCAATAATTCCGTATCATAGTAGGGAGCAACATTTGCAAAGAAATCATCAAGGTCTTCATCTTGACAAAAGAATGTATCGCAATAAGAAGCTACCTTATGATTGTAAGGGAGTCTCATTGCGTCATTGGATAAATCAAATGGAATAATTTTATCCATTAGATTTCCCAAACAAGAAATGGTAAAACTCGCGCGATTTACGTTCTATTTCGCGCAATTTTGCCTCCTGCTCTGCAGAAAGCTGCGGAGTAGGCAATTTCCCATTTCGTTCGGCTTCTTCCAAGAAAGCCAATGCGGATTCGCCCTTTAAAACAGGCGATGAATTAATTGTCATTGCCATAATTGTATCTCCTTATTTTGCAAAGGTACAATATTTTTCACCAAAATGCAACAAAAAGTAACGAGGGCATATCAAAAATTGAGACACCCTCGGTTTGTCGGTTGCCTTCGCAGCGGTTTAGTGGTTATAAGGTTCCGGAGCAAACGTAGCCGCGCCTCGGTACGACCTGCCAAGCCACACTCGTGCAACTTCGTTTGTAACAGAAAGAAGTCGGCGAATGTGTGTCCATGTCAAATTGTGTACAAACTCGTACACAATTTCAAAATCGGGGAATACAAGATTGAATTTGCAGGTTAATTTATGTGCGAAAAATTTCCATACAGAGATGCTTTCTTTATCAGTGACTAAGGAAAATCGTAAAAAATTACTAACTTTGCAATATGCAACCCGACATTGACAAATATAATAGTATATCCGCTAATGACGAGCAGTTTATCAGCGACATTAAGGCGATAGTTTACACCGCCAAGCAAAAAGCATATCAAGCCGCCGACCTATATCAAGTTGCAAGCAATTGGCTTGTCGGTAGGCGCATCGTTGAGCAGGAGCAACATGGAAATGTTCGTGCCGAATATGGTAAACGTATTATTGCACTTGCTTCCGAAGCCTTAACCACTGAGTTCGGGAAAGGATACAGTGAGTCTACGCTACGTAATTTTCGTAAATTTTACTTGTCTTTCAAGGGTTTACAAATTCAGCAACCACTGCTTGCTGAATTTAATCAAGCCGGTATAAATCAGCAACCACTGCTTGCTAAATCTTCTGCTTCTTCGGCTGAAATAAGCTCATATCTAATGCCAACAAATCTATCTTGGATGCATTACGAGCGTCTTATGCGTGTGCGAAATGAGGATGAAAGAGATTGGTATATGCGAGAGGCTGCTTCCGAAAATTGGAGTTATCGTACTCTCAACCGTAACATTGGCTCGCAATATTATCAAAGATTGCTCCAAACGCCGGAATCTAAACGCGGAGAAGTCATTGATGAAATGAAAAGGCTTACGGCGGATTATCCGAAAGACCGACATAAATTCTTGCGCAATCCGGTAATTGCCGAATTTCTCGGCTTTTTCCAAGAGTCCGCATATTCCGAGTCAAAACTGGAATCTGCTATCATAGACCACCTTCAGAAATTCATTCTTGAGCTTGGTAAAGGTTTCGCTTTCGTTGCTCGTCAGCAGAGAATCAAAACTGATATGGGCGAATATTTTATTGACCTCGTGTTTTATAATTACATTCTTAAATGCTTCTTACTCATCGACTTAAAAAGCTCGCAGATAACGTATGAGGATGTTGGACAAATGGATATGTACATTCGCATGTATGATGAATTGAAATGTTCCGAAGGTGATAATCCAACTATAGGATTGCTGCTTTGCTCGGAAACAAGCAAAGATTTAGCAAGATACTCCATTCTTAAAGACGGCAAGCAGCTCTACGCTGCCAAATACCTCACATATCTTCCTACAAAAGAAGAGCTGATAGCTGAAATCGAACGGCAGAAAGAGATTTTTGAATTGCAGACCGGCAAGCAACAAAACTAACCTGCATTATTCATACTGTTCCCTTTAGGAAAGGACTAAGCATTACCTTCCTTTTAATAGGATGAGCGTCATCGCGCTAAGGTGTTGTCTGTTAGTTCTTTCAGTAGGAAAGGTATGAATAATGCAGGCTAATAGAATTTATACGTTCGCCATATGTTTTTTTGCAATCTTGCTGTGGGGGCTATTCCATTGGCGGGAAGGTGCTTCCGTAGGTGGCTATGCGGTGGGGAACGCCTTTGAAGGTGCAGACGAAGTCGCAATGCATCACGGTGCCGTCGGTGTCGACTTTGAAGTTGAAGTCGGTGAACGCGTATTGCTCAAATGGTGTGCCGTTCATCTCGGGGACGATGCGGTCGGTCGAGAATTCGTAGCCGCCTTCGATAGGGGTCAGCGTGACGTTGCGCACCGACATGGTCATTGCCGGCATCGCTTCCGAAAATTTTGCGTCGACGATGGTGATGTCGGCGGTTTTCGAGTCGGCGAATTTCACGTTTATGCTTGTTCCGGTGTAGGCGTAGGGGTCTTGCCCTTGCGGTGTGGTTGTCGTTGCCGGGCAGTAGAATGTCGGGTTGTTGCTCGTAGCCGCCACGTGGTAGTTTTCGTCGACGGTGTAGGTGATTCGCGGAACGATTTTGTTGCTTACAATCACCATTTTCCCGCTGAGGTTGGTGATTGTGTGCTTGCCGTTGTCGGTAGTGGCGGTACCGTTGCTGAAGGTGTAGGCGTTGCCGTCAAACTTCATCGGAATAGGGTCGCTGGTGAAGTGTACGGGGTCGTCGCCGGTCTTTATGATGAGCGAGCCGGAAAGTGTCATCGTGTTGTCGTTGCCGAAGGTCGATGTGATGACGTAGTTGCCTGCCGTAAGGATGCTTTCCTCGGTGCTGCGGTCGGTCACGGCGTTGTAGCAAGCGTAGTTGGCATAAATTTCGGAGCTTGGTCCGTCGCTGTCGGAGCACGATGCGATGGCAAGTGCCGCAATTGCGTAAGTCAGTAGTTTTGGTAGTTTCATATGCGTTAATGTTTAAAAATTATATCTTAGTGTGGCGCCGAAGCGTGCGGGCTTGGCGCGTTGCAGAAATTCGTGTTGTATCGATACGAAGTAGAACGTCGAGTAGCGCGTGTCGGTGAGGTTGCGTCCCCAAATGCTCAGCGAATAGTTTTTGCCGCTCAGGCGAACCGCCGCGTCGAGGGTGCAATAGATGTCCTGACTTTTGTCGTTTTGCTCGTCCCAATAGATTTTGCCGACTGCCGATGCATCGGCGCTGAAGGTGATGTAGCGCAGCAGTCCTTCGCCGACGCTCAGCGAATATTGTGCGGAGGCGTTGATGGTGTTTTCGGGGGCGTAGGGAACGCGCTTGTCGCTGTAGTCGTTGATGCCGTTGCTGAAGTCGACAAAACGCGCATTGGTGTAGCCGTAGGCTGCCGTCAGCAGCAGTCGGTTGACGGGCGTGGCTCTCACGGTGATTTCGCCGCCCAGGCTGCGTGTCTTGCCGGCGTTTGCCATAATGCGCCCGGTGGTGGTGCCTTCGGGGAAGACGGTGAGTTGCTGGTCGCGGCAGTCGATGTAGAATGCCGAGGCATCGATGCTCAATCGTCCGCCGACGAGTTTGAAATGCCCGCCGATTTCGTAGTTCCAGCTCTTTTCGGGCTTGTAGCCTACCACTTGGTCGATGTCGTAGAGTTTGCCGATGCCCATCGTGCCCATCATCTCTTGTTGAAGCACGTCGGAAAACATCTGCGTGTTGAATCCTCCGGCTTTATAGCCTTTGGCAATCGATGCGTAGAGGTTGCACGGCTCGTCGGTGTCGAGTCGGTACGACACGCTCAGCCGCGGCAGAAGTTCGTCGAAACTCCGCGACAGGCTGCCCGGGTTGTGGATTTCCACGCTGCGGTTGCCGTAGACGTCTTCGCCGTGGTATATGGTGTAGGTGGTCGAGCAGTCGCTGCGGTAGCTGAGTCGGGTGTGCTCGTAGTCGTAGCGCAGTCCGGCGGTGATGGTCCAGCGACTCAGCTCGGCTGAGGCTTCGGCGTAGGCGGCAACGCCGTACGACGGCATGGTGAATGTCGAGCCGAGGGTAAACCGGTCGGTGTCCCAGCCGATGGGATATTCGGGGTTCATCGAGTTCCAGCGCTCTTCGATGAGGTTCGAGATGCCGTAGTCTTTAAAGGTGACGGGTGCGTCGGTGTGCGACCGCTTGTAGAAGGCGAATGCTCCGGCGAGCCAATGGATGCGCCCGGGTCGTTCGCTGCGCACCACCACGTCTTGCGTCACGGCGTGCTCGCGCCGCTTTTGCGTCAGCGTGAAGTAGTCGAGCGGCAGGAAGTCTTGGTCGAGCGTCATGTTGTCGTCGATGTACTGATACGACGTGATGCTCGCTACCGAGATGCCGTCGCCTTTCCATTTCGCCGTCAGTCCGTCCATTACGGTTGTTCGGTCGTAGTAGCAGGTGTCGTTGTAGGCAATCTTGCGCGTTTCGGCAAATTCGTAGGCGTAACCGCCTTGGCGCACGATGGTTGCGCTTGCCGAGTTTTCGACGTGCCACGATTCGGTAGGGCGCCATTGCAGTTTGACGGCGGCGCGCCCGTAGTTTTCGCCGTCGCATCGTTTGCCGTTGCATTCGTTGGTGAAAAAACCGTCGCTGTGGCGGTAGAAGGCTGAAACGCCGATGCCGAAGCGTTCGCCGGGGCGGTTGTAGTGCGACAGCGCCGCTTTCAGCGAGTTTTGGCTGCCGTATTCCGCCAGCAGGCGCGTCCCTTGATAGCTGAGAGGCGATAGGGTGCGGACGTTGATGATGCCGCCCATGGTGTTGCGCCCGTAGAGCGTGCTCTGCGGTCCGCGGACGATTTCGATGCTCTCGATGTCGGGGATGTCGAAGTCGTAGTTGTCTTTGTTGATAATCGAGATGTTGTCGACGTTCATTCCCACCACGGGTTGGTCGATGCGCGCGCCGATGCCGCGAACGTAGATGGTCGACGTCATCCGCGACCCGTAGTCGGGTATGTAGAAGTTGGGCGCCACGATACTTGCCTCGCGCGCCGCCGTGATGCCGAGTCGCTCAACGTCGGTGCGGCTGATTGTCGACATCGACGACGATTCGGCAGCGTGCGCCGACGTCGATTTGATGGCGGTGACGTCGACTTCGCTGAGCCGCAACGTGTCGGCGGTCTCGGCAGCTTGTAGTGCTGCTGAGACTGCCAACGCTATTATTGTCAGTGATAATTTTTTCAAATTTTGACTGTTTTTTATCAGGCTCTTTGTCGGCTTGCGAGGCATTTACCTTCCGCACGCGCCGGATTCCGTTTGTTTCCGACTGCAAAATTACACATTTTATATATGTCGTTCAATCACTACTTTTAGTGATTTTTCGCGCGAGGTATTTATTTTGGTATGATAAAAAATCATAAATCAGTTAAATATTCTAAATTTTGAGTGTTTTCCACGAGGTATAAAAGTTGGTCGAAAACGGCAAAACCGAAGAAAAGAGCCAAAAAAATGGGAAAATAGACAAAGATTTCGCAAGAAAATTGCTATATTTGCAACGGATTAAAAATTAAATTTTTATTTTGGATAGGTAGCGGAGTGTAAATGCCTGAATGATGGGTGTTTACGGGCTGTCTGTCCTTATGGCGTGAAATAAAAACTTTAATAAAATAATATGGAAATATCGATTTTTGGTATTCAAAGCACAACGATGGTACTCGTTGCAGCGCTTTCAGGATTAGGCTTGGTCTTCCTGGGTTTGTGGCTTGCGGGACTGATAGGACCGCGGTCGTATGCGCCGCAGAAGGGTGAAACGTATGAGTGCGGTATCCCTACGCGAGGCGACAGCATGGTACAGTTCAAGGTTGGCTACTACCTCTTTGCCATTCTGTTCCTGATGTTCGACGTCGAAACCGTATTGCTGTTCCCGTGGGCTGTAGTGGCTAAAGGGCTCGGCACCGGCGCTATCCTCGCAGTGGCTGTGTTCTTGGGTGTTTTAGTTTTAGGTCTTGCTTATGCTTGGAAGAAAGGAGCGTTGCAATGGAAGTAAAAATAAAAGGAATGAAGAAGGAGGACTTCAACGATAACGAATATCTCGACAATCTCGTTGAAGAACTTAAGGCAAACGGGCAGAATGTAGTTGTTGGCAAACTCGACCAGTTAATCAACTGGGGACGCAGCAACTCGCTCTGGCCGCTTACTTTTGCTACAAGTTGCTGCGGCATCGAGTTTATTTGTCTTGGTGCGGCTCGCTACGACATGGCACGCTTCGGCTTCGAGGTCGCTCGTTCGAGCCCACGTCAAGCCGACTTTATGATGGTGGCAGGTACGATTGTCCACCGCATGGCTCCCGTGTTCCGCCGCCTCTACGAGCAGTTGGCTGAGCCTAAATATGTGATTGCCGTCGGCGGTTGCGCCATCTCCGGCGGTCCTTTCCGCAAGTCGTATCACGTCGTGAAGGGTATCGACACTATTGTCCCCGTCGATGTCTACATCCCCGGTTGTCCTCCCCGTCCCGAGGCTATGTTCTACGGACTTATGCAACTCCAGCGTAAGGTCAAAGTGGAACGCTTCTTCGGCGGCGTTAACCGTAAAAAAACTCGCGACGACTTCTTCCGCGAAAACCCCGATATTGCTAAAGAGGAACACGTTCAAGAATAATTTTTGACTATTATGGCAGATATTAAAGATATAATATTAGGAGTGTGCCCTCAAGTGACTTTTGAGGACAACGAAGTGCTTACAGCCGTTGTGCCCGACTCGGATTGGCACGCTGTGGCTACAGCTATCCACGAAGCCGGCTACCGATGGCTTACCGCCCTCGTCGGCGAAGACTTCGGCGACGCCCTTGGATGTGTCTACTACTTTACCTCAACTGTCGACAACTCCAAAATCTCGGCGAAGGTTACTACCTCCGACCGCGAAAACCCGATGATACACAGCGTCAGCGACTTGTGGAAAGACGCTCTGCTCGAAGAACGCGAAGTCTACGACTTCTTCGGCATCAAGTTTATCAACCATCCCGACATGCGTCGCCTCTATCTTCGCAACGACTGGGTCGGCTATCCTCTCCGCAAGGACTACGACGAAAATCCCGAAATCAACCCGGTGCGTCTCTTCCACGAGGCTATCGACGACACAACGACTGTCTACGAAGAAAAAGACGGTAAAGTCGTTGAGCGCAAGGCTGACGTCTTCACCGCCGACGAATATGTCGTAAACATCGGTCCGCAACACCCGGCTACTCACGGTGTGCTCCGCTTCCGCACCTCCCTCGACGGTGAGGAAATCAAGAAAATCGACCTCGTTTGCGGTTACATCCACCGCGGTATCGAGAAACTTTCCGAAAAACTTACCTATCCGCAGTCGACTCACTTCTTCGACCGTATGGACTACTTCTCGGCGCTCCCCAACGAGCACTGCCTCTGCGCTTGCGTCGAAAAAGCCCTCGGCATCGAAGTGCCTCGCCGCGCTCAAGTGATTCGCGTGCTCGTCGACGAATTGTCGCGCATTGCTTCCCACTTGCTCTTCTTCGGTACTTACTGCATGGACCTCGGCGCTACTACCGCTCTCTTCTACGGTCTGCGCGAACGCGAGACAATCCTCGACATCCTCGAAGAAACCTGCGGCGCGCGTATGTCGTTCAACTACGACGTCGTAGGCGGTGTTCGCGAAGATTTGCACCCCAACTTCGTTCAACGCGTCAAGGACTTCATCCCGCAAATGCGCAAGGGTCTTAAAGAATATCATACGCTCGTCAGCGGCAACGTCATCTTTCGCAACCGCCTCGTCGGTGTCGGTATGCTGACCAAAGACGACGCCATCAGCTACGGCGTGGCTGGTCCCAGCGGACGCGCAAGCGGCTGGCATTGCGACGTGCGTAAGGTCAATCCTTATTCAATCTATAGCGAACTCGACTTCGACGAAGTCATCATGGAAGGCTGCGACTCGTTCGACCGCTACATGGTCAGAATGAAAGAAATCGAGCAATCGCTCAAAATCATCGAGCAACTCATCGACAACATTCCCGAAGGCGACTTCGTGGCTAAAGTGCCCAAAATCATCAAGTTGCCCGTCGGTCACTGGTATCAAGAGGTCGAGGCTTGTCGTGGCGCTTTCGGCGTCTACATCGACAGCCGCGGCGAAAAAACTCCGTATCGCTTGAAAGTCAACGGCACTTGCTTGCGCCTCGCCGGTATTGTCGACCACATCACTCGCGGCGAAAAGATTGCCGACCTCATCACAATCGGCGGCTCGCTCGACTATGTTGTGCCTGAAATTGATAGATAATTTTTAAGAAACTTACAAACAATGGATAATATATTTGATTTCGCAGTAGTCACAGGGTGGTTCGACCAACTTCTCAGCGGAGTTATGCCGATGTGGTTGGTGACCCTTATCGAATGCCTTTTGGTGGCAGTGGGGCTCATCTTGGTGTATGCGCTTCTCGCTCTGTTCTACATCTACTATGAACGTAAATTCTGCGGCGCCATTCAGTGCCGCCTCGGTCCGAATCGTGTAGGACCTATGGGCGTGTTGCAGTCGTTTGCCGACATGTTCAAGATGCTCATCAAGGAGTTGATTCCCATCAACAATATCGACAAATTCCTGTTCAACTTGGCTCCCTACTTGGTCGTTGCCGCTTCGCTCACCGCGTTTGCCGTACTTCCTTGGGGTAAAGGCTTGCAAATCATCGACTTCAACATCGGCATCTTCTTTCTTATCTCCGTGTCGTCGATTGGCGTGCTCGGTATCCTCCTTGCCGGTTGGTCGTCGAACAACAAGTTTACGCTCATCGGCGCTATGCGTAGCGGTGCGCAGATGATTAGCTACGAGCTCTCTATCGGTCTGTCGATTATGACTATGGTGATGCTTGCCGGAACAATGAACATCACCGGTATCTGTGAACAACAGCAAGACCTCTGGTTCATCTTCAAAGGCCACGTGCCCGCAATCGTCGCTTTCATCGTCTATATGATTGCCGGAACGGCGGAAACCAACCGTGGCCCGTTCGACTTGCCCGAGGCTGAGTCGGAGCTTACCGCAGGTTACCACACCGAATATTCCGGTCTCCACTTC
>JBJEDO010000058.1:0-20754 GCA_051872155.1 Candidatus Limisoma sp. | reverse complement strand
TACCTATTATTTCCGAGCGTATGTTTTGTCGTTCTCGCAAAAAACCGTAACTTTACATTTCAAAAGCAAACATTGATGAAATCATACGTACAGATAGAAGGACTAACCAAGTCGTACGGCGACCGACTGCTCTTCGGCGACGTTACACTCGGCGTCTATGAAGGCGATAAAATCGGCATAATCGCGAAAAACGGCGCCGGAAAGACCACCTTTCTGCGGTGCGTCGCCGGACTTGAGCCGTACGATAGCGGCACGGTGACGTTTCGCAACGGGCTGAAGGTGGCAATGCTCGAGCAGCAGCCGACGTTCGATCCGTCGAGCACCGTCATTGAGGCATGTCTTCGCAATGCCGGCGAGGTAGCCCGCGCTATCAACGACTACGAAAAAGCCACGCTGACCGGCGATAGCGAGGCGCTCGCCACTGCTATTTCGGTGATGGACGCAACCCGTGCTTGGGACTACGAAGAGCGCGTCAAGCAGACACTAACGCAACTCCGTATTACCAACTTTCTGCAGCCTGTCGGCGAACTCTCAGGCGGTCAGGTTAAGCGGCTGGCAATCGCCGGAATCGTGCTTGGCGAGCCCGACTTGATTCTGCTCGACGAGCCGACTAACCACCTCGACATCGAAATCATCGAGTGGCTCGAAGACTATCTAAAACGCTCGCGCGCGACGTTGCTGATGGTTACGCACGACCGCTACTTCCTCGACCGCGTATGCAACAGCATCTTGGAAATCGACCAACGCGAGGTGTTTACCTACGCAGGCAATTATGACTATTACCTTGCCAAACGTCAAGAGCGCCTGAATGCGCAAAATGCAGAATTGGCTCGCGTGCGCAATCTGCTGCGCACCGAACTCGACTGGATGCGCCGTCAGCCGCAAGCACGTGCCGGCAAGGCGAAATATCGCATCGACGCATTCTACGAACTCGACCGCCGTTCGCGCGTCAAACGCGACGATAGCACAGTGCGCCTGCAGAACAGTTCCTCACGCATCGGCAACAAGATTTTCGAGGCTGTCGACGTGTGCAAGTCGTTCGACAATCGTGTGATTCTCGACAATTTCAACTACGTATTCGCTCGCTACGAGAAGGTGGGCATCGTTGGTGCGAACGGCGTTGGCAAGACCACGTTTGTGCGTCTGCTGCAAGGCGAACTCAGCCCCGACAGCGGCTATTTCGACGTCGGCGAAACCGTCAAATTCGGCTATTACAGCCAGGACGGCATCAAGTTTAACGAGTCAGACAAGGTGATTGATGCCGTTCGACGCGTGGCGGAAGTGGTGGTGTTCGACGAGCGCACGCGCTACACGGCGTCGCAGTTTTTGCAGATGTTTTTGTTTACGCCCGAGACGCAGCAAAACTACATTGCAAAACTCTCCGGCGGCGAGCGTCGTCGACTCTATCTGGCGACCGTGCTGATGCGCAATCCCAATTTTTTAATCCTCGACGAGCCGACCAACGACCTCGACATTGTTACACTGACCGTGCTCGAAGACTATCTGCAGAAGTTTAAAGGTTGCCTGATAATCATCTCGCACGACCGCTTCTTTATGGACCGCACGGTCGACCATCTTTTCGTGTTCGAAGGCGAAGGGCGTGTGCTCGACTTCCCCGGCAACTATTCGGACTATCGGGAATGGTCGACGGCGCGTAAGGCTGCCGAAGCGGCGAAGGTGCGCGTCGAAGCACCGCAGCAGCCCAAACGAACTCAAGCGCCGTCGAATCGCAAAACCTACAAGGAACGCGTTGAGTTCGAGCAACTTACCGACGAAATTGCACGCCTTGAAGCCGAAAAAGCCGAAATCGAAGCCCTGCTTTCGTCTGGCGAACTGACCGACTATCGCGATATTACAGAGCGGTCGGAGCGCGTCGAGCAAATTGCGGCGCGACTCGACGAGGCGGAAATGCGTTGGCTCGAACTTTCGGAAAAAGAATAAACATAAAACCGATAATTATGAAAATCAGAACAACAATTCTATCACTCGCACTGCTGTCGTCGTTGGCGTGCTTTGGTTGGGGACAAAAAGGTCACGACGTAGTGGCTTACATTGCCGAATGTCACATGACTCCCAAAACAAAGGCTGCCGTAGAGGCTGCTCTCGACGGCAAATCAATTGTCTATTATGCCAACTGGCTCGACAACGCCAGCCATACGCCGGAGTATTCCTATACCAAAACTTGGCACTATAAAAACGTCGATGCCGATAAGACCTACGACACGATGACGCCGAATCATCGTGGCGACGTCGTTACGGCGCTTAACGAGCAAATTGCCAAGCTGCAAGCCGGCAATCTGTCGCACACCGACGAGGCGTTGGCTCTGAAAATCGTTGTCCATCTTGCCGGCGACATTCATCAGCCGATGCATTTGGGACACCTGTCCGACCTGGGCGGAAATCGTTGGATGGTAACTTATTTCGGACGCGAACGCAACCTTCATAGCATCTGGGATACCGATTTGGTCGACAGCGCACACAAATGGAGCTACACCGAATGGCAGCAGCAAATCGACCGCCTGCCTGCCGAAGCCGCCGCAAAGGTGCTCGGCAAGACGCCCGACGACTGGGCTCGCGAAACCGTCAACCTCGCAACGTGGGTCTATGCAACCACACCGGAAGGCGCAAAACTCAGTTACGACTACGTGGCGACTGCCGCCGAGGTCATCGAGCAACAATTGCTGTTCGGCGGGCTGCGCTTAGCGGAAACGCTCAACAGTATATACGATAAGTAAATGGATAAAGAATTTTCATCCTCGTTACTCGAAAATGCGGTGTCGGCGTTGGCAACACTGCCCGGCATCGGTCGCAAAACGTCGCTTCGGCTCATCCTGCACCTTCTGCGGCAGGACGAGTCGGTAGCCGTCGACTTGGGCGAGGCTATCATTAAGTTGCGCAAAGAGATTCGTTATTGCCGGATGTGCCACAACATTTCCGAAGCCGATTTGTGCCCGATTTGCGCTAACCCGTCGCGCGATGCGTCGACGATTTGTGTGGTTGAGAACGTCAAAGATGTGATGGTGGTCGAAAATACGCATCAGTATAACGGGCTCTATCACGTCTTGGGCGGATTGATTTCGCCGATGGACGGCATCGGACCGCAAGACATCGAGATTGCCAGCCTCGTAGAGCGCGTCAGTGCCGGTGGCGTCGACGAAGTGGTGTTGGCGCTGAGTGCAACGATGGAAGGCGATACGACCAACTTCTACATCTACCGCAAGTTGGCTGAAACAGGCGTCAAAATCACGATGCTGGCGCGCGGTGTTGCTATCGGTAACGAGATTGAATATACCGACGAGGTGACTCTCGGTCGCTCGATTGTCAACCGTACGTTGTTTTCGGATTCGTTTAAGAAATAACTGCTATGGAAGGACTTTTGAAATCCGAGCGAGTGCGTCTTCGCGCATTGGAGATGAGCGACGTCGACGCGATTTTCGAGTGGGATAACGACACCGATGTTTGGGAGTACGGGTGCAATTCGGCGCCGTATTCACGCCACCAGATTGAAAACTATATCGCAACCAATACGTCCGACATCTATACCGACCGTCAGTTGCGACTGATGATTGAATCGACCGAGGGCGAGCGCATCGGCGTCGTCGACCTCTACAATTTTTCTCCGTTCGACCTGCGCGTATGGGTGGGCATTCTCATTGCACCGCACGTTCGCGGATGCGGCTACGGTGCCGAGGCTGTGCGGCTCATTGCCGACTATGCCGAGCGCTATCTCGGCTTGCATCAGCTCGCCGTGGAAATTCCCGTGGGGAATGTTCGCTCGGTGCGTCTGTTCGAGCACGCAGGATTCAAACAAAGCGGCATAATGCGCGACTGGTTGAAAACCGGTACACATTATGCCGATATGCTGTTGATGCAGCGAGTGTTCTGAGCGGTTGGCTGCGTTATTCGTTGACGTAGGGCATCACGGCGTCGCGCCAAACGAAGTAGCCTTCGCCGAGCAGGTGCAGTCCGTCGTTGGTAAGCCCTTTTCTCATGGCACCCGTAGCCGGGTCGACCATTTCGTGGAATAGGTCAATCCACACGATATCTTCTTCTTCCGCCATCTTTTTTAGCAAAACATTTGCGTCGACGATGACTTGTTCTTTGCCGATAAGGTTTTTGTAGCGCTTAAACGAGTTGTCGATCGGCAAGAGGCTTTGCAGATAGATTTTGGTGCAGGGCGTGCCGACTTTGATTTTGCGAACCAAGTTGCGCATAGCCGTAGCGATGCTGTCGGCGCTGATGTTGTGCGACACGTCGTTGACGCCGCCGAGGATGAAAATCTTATTCGGTTCGCCGTCGATAATCGGCTGAACGCGGTCGGCGAAGCCTTGGATTACGTCCGACGAAATGCCGCGATTCTTCACGTTCGGGTTGCCGAGCAGTTCCGCCCATTCGCAACCGTTGGTTTGGCTGTCGCCGAGAAACACGATGTCGGTGTTTTTGATGGGCAACAGTTCGAAGAGCGTGGCGCGCTGGTAGTAGAATTCGTTGTAGACGTATTTCTCTTGAGCCTTGGCGCAAAGGCTTGCCAAGGCTACAAGAGCGAATAGTATGTATCGTTTCATCGCGGTCGGTGTTTAGTGCTCTGAACGGTAAGCGTCGATGGCGAGTTTTACTGAGCCGTGAAGGAGCAGTAAGCGTTTTGCTTCGTCGTAGGGCAGGTTGAGTTCTTCCGAAACCATACGAGAGCCGCGGTCGACCAATTTAGCGTTGGTCAACTGCATATTGACCATCTTGTTGCCCTTAACGCGACCGATTTTAATCATTACCGAGGTGGTAATCATGTTGCAAATCATCTTTTGTCCCGTACCCGACTTCATACGCGAACTGCCGGTGACGTATTCCGGACCGACAATCATTTCGATAGGAATTTCGGCAACTTCCGACACGGGAGCGTCGGGATTGCTTGTGATAGCTGCCGTAAGGAGACCGTTTTCGCGAGCTTTGCGGAGCGCGCCGATGACGTAGGGGGTAGTACCTGAAGCGGCGATGCCGATGAGCGTATCTTTCTCGTTGATGTTATATTCCTGCAAGTCGCGCCAGCCTTGTTCTGTGTCGTCTTCGGCATTTTCAACCGGGTTGCGTAGGGCGGTGTCGCCGCCGGCAATCAATCCGATAACCCACGACGGATCCATACCGAATGTCGGCGGAATCTCCGAAGCGTCGAGCACGCCGAGGCGTCCGCTGGTGCCTGCACCGATGTAGAAGATGCGTCCGCCTTTTTTCATACGTTCAACGATACCTGTCACGAGGCGGTCGATAGCCGGGATTGCTTTTTGCACGGCGTCGGCAACTTTGTGGTCTTCGGTGTTTATGTCTTCGAGAATTTCGCGTACCGATTTCTTCTCCAAGTCGTTATAGAGCGATGATTGCTCACTGATTTTTACAAAAGCCATAATCGTATAGTGTTATTTTGAGTGATACTTAACGAGGCCCTCCATCGGGCTTTTAATGACTGTGCCGATTTTGATGTCGACAGCCTTTGCTGCTTCTTCGAGCACTTCGCGGTAGTAGTAAGCCACGGAGCCTACGAACGACACGGCGTAGTTTTTGTAGTCTTTGTAGTTTTCAATGTTTCTTACGAAGAACGATTTGAACGCATTGAGCACGAGACGGTGGATTGCCGGCTCTTCGATGTTTTTGCTCAAGAACGGCGACAACGACGCGAGAAAGCGGTTAGCTGCCGGGCGCTTGTAGACGCTTTCGATGATTTTCTGACGGTCGAGTTCGTACTCTTTGAGGAATTTCTCGCAAAGTTCTTCGGGAAGTTGCTTTTTGAGCACGTCGCCGACGAGGAGTTTGCCCAATACGGCGCCCGAACCTTCGTCGCCGAGGATATAGCCCAGCGGCGATACGTTGTCGGCAATCTTTTCGCCGTCCCAGAAGCACGAGTTAGAGCCTGTGCCCAGGATGCAAGCGATGCCTTCTTTGTCGCCGCACAAAGCGCGTGCTGCGGCTACCAAGTCGGAATGTACTTCGATGGTCTTTGCCGTAGGTACGTTGGCTGCAATGGCGCGACGTACGTTTGCACAGATGTCTTCGAACAAGCATCCTGCGCCATAGTAATAAACACTTTCAATCTCAAATTCTGCTACTTCTTGAGCAAGTTCGAGGGCTAAAGTCTCGCGAATTTGCTCTTCTGTCATTAGCAAGGCGTTGATGCCCGAAGTAAATACTTGTTTCTTTACTTCGCCGTTTTCAACAACGCACCAATCAATTTTTGTGGAACCACAATCTGCAATTAGTATCATATCTTAATATATATTTTTTTCTTGTATAAAATGTATCCTATAGACCAGTTGATGGCGATAAATATCAAAGCGTAGACGAGCGAAGCAAACGTCTCGTCGCCGAGCATCGGCACGAGTGTGCGGGCGTAAATCCACGTTTTGATGCTTGCGTCGCCGATGTGGATTGCTCCGAAGAGTATGCCGAGGACTCCGCCGAGCACGTACATAAACAGCGGGTTGATGCCGAATGCTTCGAAGAATTTGCACCATTTCTTGTAGCCTTTGACGTCTATGATGTAAATCAACAGTGCGAGCAGCGAGGCTGCAAAACCGCAGGTCGTCAACGCGAACGTCGGTGTCCAGAGCTTTTTGCTGATAGGCATGCCGTAGGCGAGCAAAAATCCCGTAAAGGTAAGGGCTGCGCCGACGAGCAAGAACTTAAGCACGCGCTGGATGTTGTCTTTTTCGGTCATGATGATTTTGCCGCAGAGGAATCCGATGAGCACGTGTCCGATCGACGGAATTGTGCTCAGCAGACCTTCCGGGTCGATGGGCAGCGTCTGACGTTGGTAGATTTCTACGGAAAATTCGGAAGCGCTGCTGACCGAACCCGACAGCGAGCGAACGGTGTCGTGATAGAGGTGCGAGTCGCCGAAGAGGGCGTGGTCGACAACGTAGACGATGTTGTCGAGCGAAAATTCCAAGCCGTGGCAGCAGAGCAACAGCACGGCGTAGCCGACGAAGAGCACACCGATGATGTAGGGGATGATTTTGTGTTTCACCGTGATGGCGATTACCGACACTGCGCAGTAGCAGATGGCGAGGCGCTGCATAACGCCGAGAATTCGCATCCGCGAGAAGTTGTTGGCGGCGTCGAGAAGTCGTTGCCCGAGCGGTATCGACGAGTCGGAGCCGGCAAGCGTGTAGCAGAATCGGCTGAACCAGCCGATGGCTAAGCCGATAGCGAATATCACGATGGTTCGGCGGATGATTTTCACCAGCGATGCGTGCGAGTATTCGAAATTGTACTTGCGCATCGAGATGTAGGTGGAAATACCCATGATGAACATAAAGAACGGAAAGACGAGGTCGGTAGGCGTCAGTCCGAGCCATTCGGCGTGCCCGAGGGGTGTGTAGATGTGTCCCCACGAGCCCGGATTGTTGACCATAATCATTCCGGCTATGGTGATGCCTCGCAGTATGTCGATTGCGAGTATCCTTGATTTTTTCTTTTCAATAGGTTTTACGGTATCCATTATTTTTTTGCTTTAGTACATTCGTCAACAAGGTAAACTATTGAAGAATACGGAATTCCGGCATTGACGGTAAGGCCGATTTCGCAAGTTTTGCTGTTGGAGAAACCGCGCTTGATGCCGGCTTTCTCTATCTGTGGGCGAAGTTTGCGTAGTGCGTAACTGTTGAGTTCGGGGTGGGTAAAGCCTTTGTCGCCGGCAAAGCCGCAGCAGCCCACTTCTTGAGGAAGCAGCACTTTCGACGAGCAGAGCGAGGCAAGGGCGAAGAATTTCTTTTGCAGACCCATGTGTCGCGACGAGCAGGTAATGTGGATAGCAATCGGCTCGTCGGTTTGCGTAAACTCGAGTTCTGCTACGAGGTAGTCGTAGATAAATTCTACCGGCTCGTAGAGGTGCAGGCTCTCGATGGTTTTGCGCATACGGTGCAGGCACGGGCTTTGGTCGCAGACGATGGGATATTTTCCGCCGGCAGAGGCTTCGATGAGTGCATTTTCGAGTTCTTTGGCTTTCTCGTCGGCGATGTCGGGCATACCTTTGCTTTCCCAAATCATTCCGCAGCAGAGGTTTTTCATTCCTTTGGGGAAGATTACCTCGTAGCCGGCTTTTTGGAAGAGAGCGACTGTTTTGTCGATGAGCGCGGTCTTCTCGGTCTTGGTTTTGCCCATTGTTTGGTTGATGCAACTGGGCAAGTAGACCACCTTCTTGTCTTTCGGTTCGATGTCAATGTGATGCGGATAGTAGGCTGTCGGCAGAGCGCTGTTCCATTGGGGAATGCCGATTTTGTGGAGCGCACGACCGACGGCGTTAGTGCCTTTAGCGCCGAGAACGCTGCTTGCCACCGAGGCTGCGGAGAGCACCGGGCGCAGCGTCGATTTGACCAATGAAAGTCGGTCGGCGGCAAATTTGCCTGTTTTGTAGCCAAGGCTGCCTTTCGGTAAGGCTGCTTGGCGTATTTCGTGGATGAGTTCGCCGGTGTTGATGCGCATCGGGCACGACGTGCTGCAGAGTCCGTCGCCGGCGCAGGTGGCATTGCCGAGGCTCTTGAAGCCTTTCTCCAGGTTTGCAAGGCGTTCGGGGTCTTCGCCGGTCATGCGCAGGCGCGAAATTTCGCGTTGGATGACGATGCGTTGACGCGACGACATCGAGTAGCCGCAACTTACGCAATTGACTTCGCAGAAGCCGCATTCGATGCAACGGTCGACAAGCGGGTTGGTCAGCGGCAGCGGCTTGATGTGCTTGACGTAGCATTCGGGGTCGTCGTTGAAGATAACGCCCGGGTTGAGCAAATTGTCGGGGTCGAACAGATGTTTGACTTCTTTCATTACCTCGTAGGCTTTTTCGCCCCATTCGTGCTTGACGAAGGGTGCCATATTGCGACCCGTGCCGTGTTCGGCTTTGAGCGAACCGTTGTAGCGGTCGACGACGAGTTTCTCGACCTCGAGCATCAAGTTTTTGTATTTTGCCATTTCTTCGTCGGTGTCGAACGATTGCGCAATGATGAAATGGTAGTTGCCTTCGAGGGCGTGGCCGTAGATGCAAGCGTCGCTGTAGCCGTGGCGTTCGAGCATCGCTTGAAGTTCGGCGGTGGCTTCGGGAAGGTCTTCGATATGGAATGCAACGTCTTCGATGATAACAGTTGTGCCTAACTGACGTGTGCCGCCGACCGACGGGAAAATGCCTGCGCGGATGCCCCAATAGACGGAATATTCGTCGGGGTCGTCGGTAAAGTAGGCGGGCTTGTAGAGTTCGAAAGGCTCAAGGATTTTCTTGATTTCTTCGATGTTGGCATCGAGTTGCTCTTTTGTGTCGGCTTTAGTTTCGGTAAGCACGGCGGTAAGTCCGACGCCGGTATTGTCGTTGACCGACGAGAGCGACTTCTTGTCGAGCAGTTCCGCGCTGAATACCGGACCTTTTTTCATAGCCACGACGGCGCGGCATGCCTCCTTGATGTCGGAGAAATAGAGCATTGCGCTTGCCGAATGCGGGTAGAGATGTCCGGTAGCCATGTTGACTTCCGAGAGGAAGGCGAGGGTGCCTTCGGAGCCGACCATAAGGTGCGCGATGATGTCGTAGGGGTCGTCGAAAGCCACGAAAGGCAGGATGTTGAGACCTGTTACGTTCTTGATTGAGTATTTGTAACGGATTCGGTCGACGAGTTCGGCATCGGCGTTGATTTGGCGATGCAGTTGTCGGATTTTCTCGATGAAGTCGGGATGCGAATGCTCGAACGCTTGGCGTGAGCGTTCGTCGCCGGTGTCGAGCACTGTTCCGTCGGCAAGGACGATGCGAGCCGAAATGAGTTCTTTATCGCTGTTGGCGTGCGTGCCGCAGTTCATTCCCGAGGCGTTGTTGACAACGATGCCGCCGACCATAGCCGACTTTTTCGAAGCCGGGTCGGGGCTGAAAATCTTGCAGTAGGGCTTGAGGATTTCGTTGACACGTTCGCCGATGATTCCCGGCTGCAAGCGTATCGATGATGCGTCGGGCGCTATCTCGTAGCGCTCCCAGTAGTTTTTGCCTGCCACGATGAGGATAGAGTCGCTGACGGCTTGTCCCGAAAGACTCGTGCCCGCCGCTCGGAAGGTGACGGGTAGATGTTTTGCGGCGGCAAGGCGGATGAGGCGCGACACCTCGTCTTCGTCTTTGGCAATGACAACAACTTGTGGGATTAGGCGATAGAAACCGGCGTCGGTACCCCAAGCGAGACGCCTGAGGTCGTCGGTATAGATTCTATCTTTGGAGATAAATGCTCCAATTTCTTTGATGTATGAACGATACGCTTCTTTCATCGTTTTTTAGTCGTACAAATAGTATTTGCTTGAAGTTTTCTTAAATGCCTCGACGTCTTTGTTGAAGTAGTCGAGGATGTCGGCAACTTGATAGTTTTTGCTGAAACGCAGGCGGATTTGGTCGGTGCCCATCACTTTGTCGAACATTCCGAAGCCGCGTTTTTCGTTGGCGTTGAAAATCTTGGCGTCGGGATAGAGTTTGTGGAGTTCTTGCATGAAGTAGAACTGACAGAGCGTGAGTTGAGCCGCATCGAGGTCGGTGATGTAGACTTCGACGCCGTGCACTTCTTTGATTTCTTTCGTTGCTTCGGGACCGACTTTGAAGAACGGTTTGTAGTTAATCGGGCGGAATTTGAAGCCCGGGAGGTTGAGCGCGTTCATAGCGTCAGCCATTTTGTCGGCGTCGATGTAAGTCTCTGCGAAGCATTGGAATGGCAGGGTGTAGCCGATGCCGGTGTTGAAGGCATAGAGTTCGCCGACAACGCCCGAAACGGCATAGAATGCGGCATTTTCCGGCGTGGGTATTTGCGGCGACGGTGCCACCCAAGGCAGTCCGGTTTGGCGGAACTTCATGTTGCGATGCCAGCCGTCCATTTTGATGACTGTTAAGTTTGCTTTTTTGGCAATCACGCCTTCTTCGTTAAGGTATTGTGCGAGTTCGCCGGGAGTGAGTCCGTAGAGGTATGGAATGGCATACTTGCTGACCATCGAGAAGTAGCCGTCTTCGACGATGTTGCCTTCTACCTTGTAGCCGCCGAGCGGGTTGGGGCGGTCGAGCACCATAAATTCTTTGCCGTTTTCGGCGCAGGCTTCCATGCACATACCCATCGTGGCGTAGAATGTGTAGCTGCGGCAGCCGATGTCTTGGATGTCGTAGACGAGTACGTCGATGTCTTTGAGCATTTCGGCTGTCGGTTTGTGAGTTTTGCCGTAGAGCGAGTAAGTTTTGACACCGGTTTTCGGGTCGACGGCATCGCTGACGGCATCGCCGGCGTGAGCATTACCGCGAACGCCGTGTTCGGGACCGTAGAGTGCAACGAGTTTGACGCCCGGGGCTTCGTTGAGGATGTCGACGGTCGACTTGAGGTTGCTGTCGACGCCCGACGGGTTGGTTACCAAGCCGACGCGTTTGCCTTGCAACTCGCGGAATCCGCCGTCGCGAAGCACTTCAACGCCCGTTTTAACGTGTGCCGAAGCCATCACGGTAGCAACGGCACACAGTATTGATAATATCGTTTTTTTCATCTTCGATTTCTTATTTTTGTTGTTTAGCACCGTAAGCGGGGTCGATGTGACGGCGAACGAGAGCCGTTACGAGCCATGTTGCAAGGTTGCAAGCGAGTACCCAGAAGAAGAAGTTGACGTACGAGTTGCCGAGCATCACTTCTTTAATCCAACCGGCAGCCATACCCGGAAGCATCATACCCAGAGCCATAAAGGCTGTGCAGATTGCGTAGTGGGATGTCTTGTACGGACCTTCAGCGAAGTACATCATAAAGAGCATAAATGCGGTGAAACCGAAGCCGTAAGCGAATTGCTCGAGGATGATAGCAGAGAAGGTGATTGCCTTACCTGCAACGGTAGAGTAGTCGGGTTGTACGTTCGAAAGGATGATATAAGCCACACAGTTGAGCGACGTTGCGAGCGCCATTGGCCAAATCCATTTGCGCAGACCGCCGTTGGAAGCGCAGATGCCCCCGATGATACCGCCGACGGTCAGACCGATGATGGCAAGTGTTCCGTAGGCGAAGCCCACTTCGGTTTGAGTCATTCCCAGACCGCCGGCATCACGCGATGCCAAAAGGAACGGTTGGCAAAGTTTTACTACTTGTGCTTCGGGCAGACGATAGAGCAACATGAAAAGCATTGCCAGAACGACGTGTTTTTTCTTGAAGAAAGTGACGAACGAGCCGGCAAATTCGTTGACGATGTCGCGTACAGATTTCTTTTCGGCATTTCCTACGGCGCGGTCGGCAGCGGGTGTCGGCAGGATGAACAAGTGCCAAATCGAAACGATTCCGAAGAAGATAGCGCAGCAAACCACGGTGAGCATCCATGCTTTAGCCTTGTCGCCGCCGAAACTGCTTTCCAAAGCGCCTGCAATCATCACCAGACCGCCTTGACCGAACACGTTAGCGCAGCGGTAGAAGGTCGAGCGGATGCCGACGAACATACTTTGTTGGTTTGTGTCGAGGGCAATCATATAGAAACCGTCGGAAGCGATGTCGTGGGTTGCCGAGCAGAATGCGGTGATGAAATAGAAGAACAAGCAGATAGAGAATGCGCTGACGGGCAGACCTTTGGCAATCTCAGTCTGGTTGGGCAACGGGAGTGTAAATGCGATTCCGGCGAGACCTACTGCAACGCAAATCTGCATTACAACGGTCCACCAACGTTTTGTCTTGATGATGTCGACAATCGGTCCCCAGAAGGGCTTGATTACCCATGGCAAGTAGAGCCAACCGGTGTAGAGAGTGGCGTCGGTTTCCGACATGCCGAGTTGTGTGAAGAGCACCATCGTTACCATATTAATAAATATGAACGGTATGCCCTGAGCAAAGTATAGTGTGGGAATCCATGCCCACGGATTGCGATTTGTTGATGATTTCATAACGATAACGAAAGTTTATTGATACAGCTTTGTGACTTTAGCGCCGACAAAGTAATGTTGTAGAATTTGGTTGTAGTTATATCCTTTTTCGCCCATGACGGCGGCGCCGATTTGGCAGAGCCCGACGCCGTGCCCCCATCCGGCACCGCGAATGATGAATCGGTCGGGGATTTCGCCGTTGCCGACTTTTTCGACCACGAAAGCCGAGCTGTAGAGGTGCGACGGCGAGAGTGTGCGACGTATTTCGAGTTCTTTACCAATGATTTGCGTCTTGTGCGTGCCCACGATTTTGAGGCGATAGATTCTGCCGGAGGTTCCGCGTGCTACGGGAATCAAATCGATGATTTCGCCGTAGTCTTCGCCGGAACGTTCGCTGACGAGTAGAGCGAGTTCGGCTTGACTGTATTCCACTTTCCAACGGTAGAAGTCGGTGGTCTCTTGGTCGTAGGAGTTAAGCACTTGCGAGAGGATTCGAGCGTCGTGAGTATTACAGAACGCATCGGGCGCGTTGAGAATCCATTCGCGTGCGTTTTCTTCGACGGTGAGGTCGGGGAAATCGCCGGGATTAGCGCCGTCGCGACGTGCCAGCAGGTAGTTATGATGAACGGGTTCCCAGCAGTTTTCAAACTCTTCAAAAACGCCGCCGCACGACTTCGAGAAGCGCGCGTCGCAGAGCTTGTTGCCGTCCATGAGCACTTCGCCCCAAGTTGCTTCGATTGCGCGTCGAACCGTTTCGGTCGACTCGCGAGTGATGCCTTGATAGCGTTGGCAGTGGTCGTCGGCGCAGACGTCGAAGTTGACGTGGTCTTCGCGGTCGAACCATCTGACGAGTTCGCCGTCGGTGCGAGTGTACGGGCAATAGGCAGTGGCTGTTTCGGTGAGTTGCTTGTTTTTGTCGATTTGAGCAAGCAGCCAACTGCGCGAAATCACGGCGTGCGCCTTGAGCAGTTCTAACGAAGCCGTAGCGCTCATTTCCGACGAAATGACGCTAAGCAGATATTCTTCGATGGGGAGAATGTTGACGGCGGTGAGTTTGTCGCCTTCAACAATCAGGCGCAGACTGCCTCTGAACGATTGGTTCTCCTTTCGTTCCCAATGGAAGTTGACGCCGATGGTCACGTCGATGAGCGTGAAGTGGCTGTCGGCGACACAGACCGGCGCAAATTCGAGCGACGGGTAGCGGTTGCCGTTCCATTCTACTTCGCCGTCGACGAGCTTTGCCGTATGGCTGCCCGAGACGGTTTTGCCGTCGACGGTATAGTCTTTAGCGAACGCGAAACTGATGCTCGTGCCGCTCATTATTCCGACTTTTACGTTTGGCTGTTGCATAGACCGAACTATAGTTTGTTAGCAATTTGTTGAGCTTCGTCAGCCGAGAGGCAGCATTCGCTGAGAATTTGAGCGATGTCGTCGGCGGTGATTTTCTCGAAGTCTTTCTCGAGTGGAGTGATGAAAACTCCTCCCATATCGACCGAAGCCGGGCTGATGAGGATGTTTTCGTCGCCTTCTTTGAAGTAGCAGTCGGGGCGATGCTTCTTGCGCGGGAACACGAGCACGTGCCAACCGTCGCCGACGAATCGGCAAAGGACGTTGAGCATCGGTTCGGCTTCGCCTTCGGGGATGTCGAGGCAGTCGTAGAGGCGTTTGAAGAGCGCAGCGCCGTCGACAACAGTGCCTGCTTCAATAATGAAGCAGCTGTGCGACAGACCGCCGACGAGCGACATCTTGGCAGTGCCTTCGGTTGCTACTTGAGTCTTATCGGCAGTCACAACGTCGTCTTCGACGGGCATAAAGCCGCTGTTTCCGGCTTGGAAGTGCATGTGGTCGGGAGCTGACGCACCGCATTTCGGACCATTATAGAATAATGTATAGCCTTCGAGCGCGCGTGCGAGTTGCATCATGTCGGCGATGCGACCGTCGATGCGTTGGTCGACGTGGTTGTTGTCGGGAATTGTCAAGTGGCGCGGGAAGATGGGGAACGGGTTGATGAGAACGGTGTAGTCGCCCCATTCCAATCCGCGTTGAACGGCAGGACGGTTCGCGGCACATAGGAAGCATTTGCGCTCCTTGAGCGATTTTGCGTCGACTTTTGCCGCCGACGAAGTGATTCTTCCGGGGTTGAATTGCACTTTGAAGTGAGTCGAGCCAATCATAAACGACTTAACCTTTACGTTGGCGAGTGCGGCAAAGTTATTACGGGCAGTATCCCATTCCTCAAGTTGTTGGCTGAGGAATGTGGATACTGTGTTTTTATTGAGTTCTTGCATTATTATTTGTTTTTGTTGAACGCGATACGTGCTTTGAGTTCCCAAGTACGGATTCTGTCTTTGTAAAGGTTGTGGGCGTTCATCTTAACGATGTCGAGCGAAGCGTCGGAGTTGTCTTCCCAGCGGCGGCAGAGGTAAACGACGTCGTAAACGCGACCGATTTGATATTCGCGCGAGAAGTTCAAGCCCAGAGCGTAGTCTTCGCCGTAGCTTGTGTTAGGCACTTTCACTTCGCGGAGCACCGGAGTGTAGAAAGCACGCGGAGCGCCGAGACCGTTGATGCGCAGAGCGTTGTTGCGGCCGTTTTCGGGAGTCCATTCTTTGTGGTCGATGATGCCCGGAGCAATCATATTCATGTTGAAGTCGGTCATCATATAAGTACCTACCACCATTGCGCAGTTTTGTTCGTAGAACGCGTTGACCATTGTGGTGAGCGTGTTTTCGTCTTTGTAGACGTCGTCGCTGTCGAGTTGGATGGCAAACTTACCGCATTTGGGGTGATGCACGCCGAGGTTCCAGCAGCCGCCGATACCGAGGTCGTCGCGAGTCGGTACGATGTGGATGAGGCGCTCGTCGTCTTTGAATTCGTCGATGGCTTCGGTAGTGCCGTCGGTCGAGAGGTTGTCGATGACGATGAGGTTGAATTTGAAATCAGTCTTTTGTGCCAAAACCGACTTGATGGCGTCGCGGATTGTGCGGATGCGGTTGCGCACGGGGATGATTACCGATGCTTCGTATTCGAAATCGCCCTTGTCGAATTCGATTTTCTTGAATTTCGGTTCGAGGTAAGCGCCTACGTCTTTAAGGTGTTGAGTGCAAGCCTTTTCCATTTCGATTTGCACGCCGCGGTTGCGCGGGTCAACGTAGTCGAAAATCTTTTCGCCGCTCTTGCGAGTGTCGAGTTCGACGTCGCTGTAGAGGTATTCGTTGATGTGAACCAATTCGTGAGATTGAGCTACTTTCAAGCGGATGTCGTAAAGACCTGCGAATTCGTATTCTTCGGTGATGCGAGCGGCAGCGTCTTTGAATGCTTTTGCGCAGAACATGAGCACCGAGCCGAAGTCGAAGTCGTTGCGGAGGCTACCTTCCTGGTAGTCGATAACCGGAGCGTTAGAGCGCGCGTTGCCGACAACGTTGTAGTGGTCGGCGTAGACCATACCTGCTTTTGCGTCGGTAGCGATTTTCACCATACGTTCGATAGCAAACATGCCGAACGAGAGGGAGTTGTATTTTGTGTAGAGGAGTACGAAATCGGCATCGGCGTTAGCGGCGATTTGTTTCATCGTAGCGCTGCTTTCGAGTCCTTTGATGTCGATACGTTCGCAACCTTCGATAGTGTCAGCGGCTGCATCGGCTCCTGCAAGAAGGTATATTTTGTTTACGAGTTGGCTGCCGCGGAGTCCGGCAACAGTGTTTTCTACTTGCTCCTTGTTAAGGAACGGGATAAAGCAATTAATTGTTTTCATATCTAATAGTTTTATATTAAGTTTCTATTTTTTGAAGAATTCAAGGATTTGACACATTAGTTGATTGCGTGCGTCGCTGTCGGCGATGGTTTCGAACGGGAAACCGACTACGCAGGTTTTGTGGCTGCCGAGGTCGGCTGCGATGCCGGCAGATATGTTGTTTTCGTCGTAGCGAAGTAGGGTGCAAGCGTTGTCGGCGTTAGCCGGCTGCAGTGCGTCGGGCGACTCAACGGCGTAGATTCGGTCGTTGTATTGCTGAGCGAAACTGCAGTTGAGTTTGCCGAAAGCGTCGAAGTAGGTCGGCACGAGGTGTGCTTTGCCTTTGACTGCTGCTTGCCCAACGACCCACTTGTAGCCAAGCACGTCGGAGGCGAATTTCTTCTTTTGGTCGGTCGATTTTTTGTTGTCCCAAACGTCGGAAGCGACGTAAGCACCGCTGACGAAGATGTTGCCGCCGGCGTTGCAGAACGCTGTAACGGCTCGTTGCAGTTCGCTCGAGTAGATTGCAAAGCGGTCAGGCTTTTCGCCGCGACCGATGACGGTAGTTTTTTGCTTGCCGAGAATTAGGTCGGCTGTCGGGTATTTCGAGAGGTCGAAACTGCCGCTTTCGACGGCTTCGAGGCTCGCTGAAACGAATGAATAGCCTGCGGCAAGAATCGATTCGCCGTGGATGTATGCGAAGTCGAAGGTGTTGCCGGCAATCACTTCGGTCTCTTTGTCGGCGCGTGATGAGCCGAATCCGCATGAGTCGTCGCTTACCCAGGGAAGTTCGCGGCGGAACTCAAACATTGCGCCGATGTAGTTGATGTCGTTGATATAGGGCACGCCGTTGTCGTATTCGGGGCGGAATCCTGCAATTTCGCCTGAGTCGAACGAGTCGGGGGCAGACACGCGGGTAAATCCGTTGACGATGGCAACAGTGCCTTTCGAGTCGGGTGCAACAGCCAGCGCGAGTGTTTCCGACGGGAAACTTTTGCCGCCGTCGTTGCAGGCAACGATTTGGTAGCTGTGGATGAGGTTATCGTTGACGGTTACGGTGTATTCGGTGTCGTCGGTCGTTGCTATTTGGCGGAAACCGCTATTGCCGGTGCGCTCAAGCACGATGTAACTGCGAGCTTCGGCGCGTGAGCATTGCTTGTCGACGGTCGGCTTCCACGAGAGCGTGAAGCTGCTGTCGGCGGTTTGCGCGATGGCGAAACTGTTGACGGGCAGCGGCTGTATTTGGTAGTCGTGGCGACCTTCAACATCGGCGAAAAACTCGGCGATGCCTTTATAGATTGCGCGCGAAACGGTGAATCGGAATGTCGGGTCCATGCCGTAGCGCATGTCGGCGAGATTTTGGTGCGACAGCAGTTCGAGAAGCATTGCGGGCACTTCGGGAACGCGTGCTTCGTAGTATGATTCGTCCCACATACCGCGGCGTGTCCACGAGCTGTCGAATTGTGAGCGCACGTCGTTGGTGATGTTTGTCAGGACGTAGTCGGTGAGTTTGTGCGAGTTGAGTCGGTCGGTTCCGTTAGCGTACTTTTCGCCGCGTGTGCAGTAGATGCCGAGCGTGCCGATGATGGTGTTGTCCATAGTCGTTCCTGCGTCGGAATGGAATGCGAAAGAGAGGTCGACGGGGATGTTGAGACCTTGTCGGTCGGGCAGTGTCTTTGAGCCGCCGGCGAGGTAGTTCACCCACAGACCGCGACAACGGTAGTCATCGGTGTAGTCGTTAGCGCCGTTCGAAGGCGAATAGATTGTGTCGGGTACGCCTGCCCATTGCAGCCAGTAGCGAGCGGCTTCGGTAAAGCGCGGGTAGCCGCTGACGGTGTTTTCGCTCTTGACGCGGAGTTTTACGGTTTCGGCGGGCTTGTCGGATTCGCTCGAGCGGACGTTGGCGAGTGCTTCGGAGTTTGCGCGGCGTGCGATGTTGCCCATGCCGCCGCCGATTTTAACTGCATCGGCTGTGATTACGGCGTTTTTGTGCGCCGAGTGATTCGTAAGTTCTACGATGGTCTGTTCGCCGCTATTGAAGTAGAAGTGACCGAGGTAAATCCAAGTCGAGCCGCCCATAGTCTGGTTGACGCGAAATGCGTGGTCGCATTCTGCCGAGTGGATGGTGTAGGTTGCGTCGTTGGCGCTGTTCGGCAGACTTGCATACGAAACGTAGACGGCATATTTTCCGGCTTGCGGAATTGTTGCCGACCAAGTTGCCACTGCCGTTTTATCGGATTTTGTTGCGTCGATTTTGCGGAAAGTGCCGTGGGTAAACGGGTTGTCGAAGCCTTCGTAGCTCGTGCGGTCGTGTTTGAATCCCGTGCCGCCGTCGGTCCAACTTTTGTCGCCGTCGGATTCGGCGTATTTGCCGGTTGCGAGCGAGCCGTCGTTGTCGACGATGATTTCGACAGTGTTGGTGTCGCGTTCGCGAGGGCTCATAACGTAGGCGCCTGCGTTTTCGAGCATCGGCATCAAGAACGGCATGACGTAGCTCTGCGTGTAGAGGTCTTCAACGGTTTGGAAGATGCGAGCGCGTTGCCATTGCCAGCGGTTTGCTTTTTGCTCGAAGAACCAGCCGTGGCTTTGCCACATTGCGATGATTTTGCCGTCGAGACCTTTTGCGGGGTGGCGCGTGTCGTCGAGCGGGAAGATAAACCAATCGTCTTTGTGGTTGTTGGCTGTATAGTCGAGTCGTGTGCTGCGGAGGAAGTCGGTTGCAGGGCGCTTGCCGATGAGCAGGTCGAGGCTGTAGCCCTTGTATTGTGCGCCGAGTGCGGCTTTTGCTTTTGCCTCGAAATCGGAGAGGAATGCTTTGTCGAAGGGAATGTAGCCGAAGTTGTCGTTCATGCCGATTACGACACGTCGCGCTTTGTCGTCGACGGTTGCACTGTCGACGGCAATTTTGCCAATCTGCATATTTGCAGGAATCATGGCATTAGCAGTTTTGGCTACTCGGTCTTTTACGTTCTTTGCTAAAGGTTGTTCTATTGCCTTAGCTATCGATGCCGTAAGCATGAGCATAAGGATAATTGCAAATTTTCGCATCACCGTGTTTTTTAAGGGTTCTATCTCCGCAAATTTAATACATTCTCGCTATTCTTGAAAAATTTATGTAATCTAAATTGACGTATTAAAGAATTTTTAATAATCAATAACTTATTTTTGAATTTCTCACAGATATAAGAAGCAGAAGGTCGAATGAATCGACCTGAGGATTAGCCGTTAGTGGCGTGATAGCGCACTAAACCGGGCACGGAACTCGGCAGGATTTTTCGGATGGTTATGCCGAATTTTTTAGCGACTTCGTTGAGCACGCCGGAGTAGGCGCAAGCGTTAGAGCCGACGAAGCAAACGTTGAGGTCGCGATAGTTGTATTGCGCCACGTTTCGGGTGAAGAAATCGTTGATGCTGCTGTAGACGATGTCGTAGACGTAGTCCATCTCAAGTTTGTCCATCAGGAATCGCGAGTATACGCTCAGCATATTGCCCGGGAGGGTGTTGTCGTAGACCGACGTCATAATTTCGTCGGGCGTTTTGTTGATGTATTCGTAGAACGAGTTGCGGAGCTGTTCGGGTGCGATGTCTTTGAGGCAATCGCTGACGAAGCGCTTTCCGATGTAGGAAGCGGAGCCTTCGTCGCCGAGGACGAAGCCGAGCGAGCGGACGTTTTTGACGATTTGCTTGCCGTCGTAGTAGCACGAGTTAGAGCCGCTGCCGAGGATGCAGGCAATGCCCGGCTCGTTGATGAGCAGACCTCGAGCGGCGCCGAGTAAGTCGCTTTCGACGGTCACCGGGGTCTTGAATTGGGCAACAAGCGAGGCTTCGACGATTTTCTTCTTATCGTTGTTAGCGCAGCCTGCTCCGTAGAAGTAGATGTGTTCCCAGCGTTTTTTCAGGAAGGCTTCGGGAAGTTCGAGTCGTATGCTGTGGCTGATGTCTCGTCTCGATTGAAAGAACGGATTTAGACCTTTTGTGAATGCGTGTTCTACCACCGTATTGCCGTCGACAAGTACCCATTCTGTCCTTGAGGCGCTACTGTCTGCTATTATTTTCATGATTCGTTGAATTTCTTCTAATTGGTTTTGGCAAATTTACTAAAATAAATTTAAAACTGTTTATTTTTATCTTATGTTCTACAACATAGAATTAGTTGTAT
>JBJEDO010000057.1:0-4664 GCA_051872155.1 Candidatus Limisoma sp. | reverse complement strand
CGTGCTTAACGGTTATGTGGCTCGCCACACGCCCTTATAAGCACAAACAAACCTGACCAATGACTGACAGCCTCATTATTTAACTTTTCTTATGAAACAGGCTCTAAGTTCCTCGTCCATCTCGTTTAACTATTCAAACATACAACAAACCCGCGCGGCAGAATGACGTTCTCCACGTCGAGAGCATCAGCAAAAAGCGGTGCAATATCCTTGTCGCGAAATCCGGCAATGCCGCATCCGATGCGCGTCACCAAGAACGTAAGCTCCGGATGATTTTTGGCAAAAAGGATAAAGTCGTCGACATAAGGCTTGATAGTATTCACGCCTCCCTGCATCGTCGGGATGGCATACGTCCTGCCGTAGAGCCCGACGCCCTTGCCCCATTCGGCACCGAATTGGCGAAACGCCACACGCGCAGCACCTCCGCCGTGCATCCCCGCCAGATTGCTACCAAATACGAAAATCTCGTTCTCACCAAGCTCCGAAATCATTTCGGGTGTAAACTTTCTGTCGTACATAATGTTTTTACGCTTTAAAAACCTTATTCACAACACTTTGCAAAAACACAGCAAAACAGTGTGTAAATTTTACGCCACAAAGAAAAGACAAAAAATCCAATCCGCCAAATCTTTTGCGTAAAATATACACACATTTCAAAAAATTCCGCAATTTCGCGCGTCCGCCGCTCCCCACCCGGCGCAAGAGCCTTACTGTTTTTCGAACGCAAACACCGTAATGCAACGCGCGTTAGCAATGTCGTCCGCCGGAGTTACACCCCACATGACCTCCACATCGCTGTCGGCGTCAAAAGGCAGCGCTTCGTTCATCTCGTTCAACTCATTCATCACAAGCTTTTGGTCATTTTTGTAAGCAATAACAACCATCACGCCGAAAAGCTCACCTTCGACAGCATTCTTCACCTCCTCGAGCGCCTTGCCGGTCAGCTCCGCCACGCCAAGCGCCTCGTCGACTTTTACTGCAACAGCCGGGCGACTTTGCCGTGCAAACACCTCAAAATCATCCCAATCCAGGCTAACATTTCCCGCCTTCGAAACCACATCTAACATATAAGTCTTAGCGATTTCCCATTCTTTTGTAATAACTTGTACCATAACTTTTTTTTGTTTATGCAAAGATATAATGAATAGTAACCATAATCAATAGGAAAAATATAAGCACAAATCGTAAAATCGCCACGTCGATAAAGCTAAAAATAATAAAATATTTGTGAGCGGTTTTGTGCTTGCCCGGTAATTTCTCGGGTGGGGATTGTGGATAATTGAATAGTTTTGAGTAATTTTACAATCTGAAATAAAATACACAAGATATGAAAAAGGTATTGGTTACCGGAGCTGACGGTTTTATCGGTTCGCATCTTACGGAGATGTTGCTCGCGGAGGGCTACGAAGTTCGCGCGCTGAGCGTGTATAACTCGTTCAACTATTGGGGATGGCTCGACGGGCTGCGTCACGAGCGCTTGGAGGTGGTCTGCGGCGACGTTCGCGACCCGAATTTCTGCCGTGAGGCGGCACGCGGCTGCGACACGATATTCCATCTGGCTGCGCTGATAGCCATTCCGTATAGTTATGTTGCGCCCGACAGTTACGTCGATACCAATATCAAGGGCACGCTCAACATTTGCCAGGCGGCGCGCGATTGCGGCGTTCGACGGGTCATTGTGACGTCGACGTCGGAGGTCTACGGCACGGCGCGCTATGTGCCTATCGATGAGGCGCACCCGCGTCAGCCTCAGTCGCCCTATTCTGCCACGAAGATTGGTGCCGACGCCATTGCGAAGAGTTTCTACAACGCGTTCGAACTTCCGGTGGTGATTGCGCGTCCGTTCAATACCTACGGTCCGCGCCAGAGTGCTCGGGCGATTATTCCGACGATTATCACGCAGATTGCCAACGGTGTGCGCGAGATTCACGTAGGCGACTTGACGCCGACGCGCGACTTCAACTATGTGAAAGACACTTGCCGCGGATTTATTGCGCTTGCGCGAGCGGAAGGTGTTGAGGGCGAAGAGATTAACATCTGCTCGAAGAGCGAAATTTCGATGAAAGACACTCTTCAACTCATCGCGCAACTTATGGAAGCCGACGTTACGTGGGTGCAAGATGCCGAGCGTATTCGTCCGAAAAATTCAGAGGTTTTTCGCCTGTTCGGCGACAACACGAAGATTTGCAGCCTGACCGATTGGCGTCCGCAGTATAGCATCGCCGACGGCTTGCGCGAAACGATTGCATGGTTCAGCAATCCGGAGAATTTGGCGAAATATAAATACGATATCTACAACCGATGAGCGAGCGAGTCAATGTGTTGATGCTTGGCGGCGCCAAGCGCATTTCGCTGGCACGTCTGCTCAAGTCGGCGGGCAGCCGTATGGGCATTGACGTGGGGATTGTCAGTTATGAGATTATGCCGACTGTTCCGATAGCGTCGGAGGGCGAAGTCGTAGTGGGTCGGCGCTGGCGCGACGAAGGCATCTACGAGAGCCTCGCCGGAGTCATTGCCGAGCGGCATATCGACATCGTTCTGCCGTTTGTCGACGGTGCTATCGAGATTTGCTCCGAACTACGGCGACGTCATCCCGATGTGTTTATTCCGGTAAGCGACTTCGAGGTAGCGCATAAGATGTTCGACAAGGCAGAGGCGGCGCGCGTTTTCGCCTCGCACGGATTCGACATACCGGCGACGTACGACGCCGACAGCTGCCGATTTCCGGCAATTTTGAAGCCACGCGAAGGTTCTGCATCGCGCGGCATCGTCGTTGCTCGCACGGCGAAAGACCTTGCCGAGGCAGGCGATTTGAGCCGCTATCTCGTGCAAGAATATGTCGAAAATGCCAACGAATATACCATAGACTGCTAC
Source organism: Candidatus Limisoma sp. (assembly GCA_051872155.1). Classification (GTDB taxonomy): domain Bacteria; phylum Bacteroidota; class Bacteroidia; order Bacteroidales; family Muribaculaceae; genus Limisoma. The sequence continues at coordinate 1,790 of JBJEDO010000057.1, read as the reverse complement.
GTGTCGACCATCAGCGGGCGCGTTGCCTGCGCCGTGCCGCGGCTTCGAATTTCGACGTCGGGCGGCGAAGTCGACCGCACAGAGACGCGCCGAATTCCGGCACTTATGCAGCAGGCAGAGCGGATTCTTACCGAGTTGAAGTTTCGCGGACCGATAACTTTGCAATTTTTGCACGACAAGTCGACCGACCGCTATCTGCTGATGGAGATTAATCCGCGACTTGGCGGCGGCGTTGTGTGCTCGATATATGCCGGAGCCGACATCGCCGAGATGATACTCCGCGAGAGCCGTGGCGAAGAGGCGCAACGCGTCGACGATTGGCGCGACCGCGCACTGATGACGCGCTATTTCGCCGAGGTGATGTTCTAACCTTCTGAGAAGATTACCGCAGTCGATTGCGCAGGAAGTGCTTCGACGTGAATGCCAGGTAGGCAATCAATCCGACGACGCAAAGACCGAGGCAGAGCCGATAGACCGTGTGATAGCTCGTCGCTTCGGCGAGGTATCCGGCGAAGAAGATGCCGATTCCGGCGCCGACGTCCCACGAAGTCAGGTAGGTTGAATTAGCAGTGCCGCGGCGGCTGTTGGGCGCCAGGTTGATAAACATCGACTGATATGACGGGCACATCGTGCCGTAGCCGATGCCGATAATTATTGCCGAGATGTAGAATCCGGCATCGCATCGCCATTCCGTGAAGAGCACGAATCCGAGCGTGACGAGCGCCATACCCATCTTTACGCAACGAACGATTTTGCCGTCGCGCACGAGCTTGTTTGTGGCGATACGCGAGGCGATAAGTCCGGCGGCAAGCAGCAGAAAGTAGACGCCCGAGCCGGCGTAGATGCCCAGTTCGGTTTTCCCGTAAATAGCCAAATATGTTGTTAGCGTAGCGCTCGAGAAGGCAAACGTAGTGAGCGTGATGCCTTCGGGTAGGCTGTTTTGGAGGAAGAAACGGTCGAGCGAGAGCGTCGTGTCAGGTTTGACGAGTGCGCGCGGCTTGTTGCGGACCATTGTCAGGCACGCCACGCCGAGAAGTGTGGCAACGAACGGCACGGCGAACACAATATGGATGTTGTCGACGCGGCTGTACATTGCCAGCGCCACCGACGGGCCGATAGCCATAGCGAGGTTGTTGCTGATGCCGTAGTAGCCGATGCCTTCGCTGCGGCGCGACGATGGGAGTACGTCGATTGCAACCGTGCTGTTCGACACCGAAGTGGCGCCGAAAGCCAAGCCTTGCAGCACGCGGACGATGGCAAAAGCCAGTACGGTCGTGACGGCGATGTAGCCGATGTTGAGTAGCGTGTAGGCGCCGTAGCAAAAGAGCAGTACCTTCTTGCGCGGCAGGCTGTCGACGATGTATCCGCTGAATGGGCGGATGAAAAGTGCCGAAATGATGAATCCGCTCATCACTTGTCCGATAACGCTGCGGTCGGCGCCGCAATGTTCCGCCAGGTAAATCGGCAGAATGGGCAAGATGTTGTTGAACGAGAAAAAGAGTAGAAAATTGGCTACCATCACCAGGCAATAGTTGCGGTTCCACAACTTGTCGCCCGGCGTTTCGACTATGTACGGGTCGAAATCGGTTTCTGTTTTTTGAATATCCATTTTATACTGCTATATCGAAAAAACGAGCGGCGTTAGCGTCGGTGCGAGCCGATACATCGTCGACGCTTGTGCCGAGTACGTCAGCAATTTTAGCCGCGATATAAGGAATGTATGCACTTTCGTTGCGGCGTCCGCGATAGGGCACTGGCGTCAGGTAGGGGCAATCGGTCTCGAGGAGGAT
>JBJEDO010000056.1:0-21556 GCA_051872155.1 Candidatus Limisoma sp. | reverse complement strand
TTCATTGAAAAAATTTTTCAGATAGTTACGCGACCAAAGTGACAAACTCCCGAAGAGGTTTGCTGAAGTTTTCTTGCAGTGCGTGATTGATCTCCCCGCCGGGGCGGGAGAAAAATTTTGTATCGAAACGTTGCTTTCTTCGAAATGAAACGCTATATTTGCAATACTAAACCATTAATTATGAGCAATACTCCGGTTTCATCACATAAACGCGACATTGAGAAGGATTTGCGCTATCTTCAACTGCTGTCGCGACTGTTTCCGACAATCGCTTCGGCGAGTACGGAAATCATCAACCTCGAAGCAATTCTGAACCTACCGAAAGGCACCGAGCATTTCTTGACCGACATCCACGGCGAATACGAGGCTTTTCAGCACGTGCTGAAGAATGCGTCGGGTTCGATTAAGCGTAAAGTCAACGAAATCTTCGGCAGCTCGTTGCGCGAAGTCGAAAAGAAGTCGCTTTGCACCTTAATATATTATCCCGAGGAGAAGATTCAACTTGTCAAGAGCGTTGAGAAGGACATCGACGATTGGTATATGACAACGCTCAACCAGTTGGTGCGCGTGTGCCAGAGCGTGTCGTCGAAGTATACGCGCTCGAAGGTGCGCAAGTCGTTGCCTACCGACTTCTCGTATATCATCCAAGAGTTGCTCCACGAGACGGAGAGTGACCCCAACAAGCAGGCGTATTTCAACAAAATTATAACGACCATCATCTCGACGGGTCGTGCCGACGAATTTATTGTGGCGATGTGTAATCTCATTCAGCGACTGACCATCGACTCGCTGCACATCGTCGGCGACATCTTCGACCGCGGTCCGGGTGCGCACATCATTATGGATACGCTCTGCGACTATCATAACGTCGACATCCAATGGGGCAACCACGACCTGCTATGGATGGGCGCTGCTGCCGGCAACGACAGTTGCATAGCCAACGTAATCCGCATCAGCATGCGCTACGGCAATCTGACGACCCTCGAGGAGGGATATAGCATCAACTTGCTTCCGTTGGCAACGTTCGCCATGGACACTTATGCCAACGACCCGTGCGAAATGTTTGCCGCCAAGCAGAAATTCGCCGACAAAACGTACACCGAGAAGACGTTGCGGCTCATCGCGCAGATGCACAAGGCTATTTCGGTGATACAGTTCAAGCTCGAGGCGTCAATCATTCGCCGTCATCCGGAGTTTGAGATGGAAAATCGCTTGCTGCTCGACAAGGTGGACTACCAAAACGGCACGTTTACCTACGAGGGCAAGACCTACGATATGCTCGACAAGATGTTCCCGACCATCGACCCGGCTGACCCGTATCGGCTGACCGACGAGGAGCAGGAATTGGTCGACAAGTTGCACTATTCGTTCGTCAACAGCGAAAAACTGCAAAAGCATATGCGCTGCCTGTACACCTACGGAGGTATGTATCTGGTGTGCAACAACAATCTGCTCTTCCATGCGTCGATTCCGCTCAATGCCGACGGCACGTTCAAGGAAGTGACCATTCGCGGCGAAAAGTATTCGGGCAAGGCGCTTCTCGACAAGGTGGACCACATCGTCCGCGAGGCGTACTATGGCGACGACGAAGACGACCGCTCGTATGCGCTCGACTATGTGTGGTATCTGTGGTGCGGCAAAGATTCGCCGTCGTTCGACAAAGACAAGATGGCTACGTTCGAACGCTATTTCATTGCCGACAAGCAGTTGCACAAGGAGGAAAAAGGCTACTACTACGACCTGCGCAATCGCGAAGACGTGTGCAACCAAATTTTGCTGGAGTTCGGCATCGACGACGTACATTCGCACATCATCAACGGCCACGTGCCCGTAAAGACCATCAAGGGCGAACAGCCCATCAAGGCAAACGGCAAGATGCTCGTCATCGACGGCGGCTTTTCGAAGGCATATCAGCCCGAAACGGGAATTGCCGGCTATACGTTGGTGTTCCACTCGCGAGCGCTGCAACTTGTTCAGCACGAGCCGTTCGAATCGCGACAGAAGGCAATCGAGGAAGGGCTCGACATCAAGTCGAACACGTTCTTGGTAGAGTTCAACAGCCAGCGACTAATGGTGAAAGACACCGACAAAGGGCTTGAACTGAAGACCCAAGTCCGCGACCTGAAAAAACTCCTCGCCGCCTACCGCTTCGGCTTGATAAAGGAAAAATAAAATGAAAAAGAGTGGGTGTAGTTCACCTTCTTTATAGTCTGTTCATCAGAGAAATTCATAAAGATAACCGAACGGATAAATGTTCGTCTATCAAATAAGAGGCAACGCGCTTGCTGCGACCGGGCTATCGTGTGAAGAGCATCGGAACGAGGTTTAAGTATCTCTATTTTTGTGAACTTCTCTATATCTCAAACTTTGCGGAGAGGCGGAAGTTGCGGCCGGGCATGGGGTAGTTGTGGACCACTTCGTATGCCTGGTTGAGCACGTTGTTGAGTTCGCCGGCGAGCTTGAGTTGGCAGCGCTTGAAGGTGATTTGCTTCGATAGCGACAGGTCGTTGGTATACCACGGCGCTTCGTAGTTTTCGGGCAGGTGTTCGCGAGCGTTATATCGTTTGCCGGTGTAGATGAAGCTGTAGTTGAACTCCCAGCCGCGCCAGTCTGCGCCGAGTGCGAGCGAGAAGCTGTGGTGGGGCACGTAGGGTATTTGCTTGTTGTAGAACGTCTCTTCGGGGTCGGACTTGTCGCGTGCGTCTTGGTAGGTGTATTCGGCGAGCAGTCGGAGGTTGATTTTGCTGATGTGTGCGCCGACGGTGGCGATGATTTCCGAGCCGAGGATGTCGACTTTGCCGAGGTTAATCACTTTCCAGCGGAATTGTCCGGCGGGGTAGGTGATTATCTTGTCGCTGACGCGGTTGTAGTATGCGTCGAAGCGGATGTCGATGTAGTTGAAAAACGGGTTTTTGAATGTTTTGCGTATCGCTGTTCCGAGGTCGTATTGGGTGGCAAATTCGGGACGTACGTCAGCGATGTTTCCGGTTTCGGTGTAGTAGAGTTCGTTGAATGTGGGCATTCGGAAGATTCGTTTGTAGAATCCGGTGATGCGAATGTCGTTGTTGCGCGCTGCGGGCAGGTAGGTAAGGAAGACGGCGGGCGCGAATTTGTGGTAGTTGTCGGTGAATGTGTATCCGCTTTTGCGGGCTTTTTCTTTGACGAAAGTTCCGAGCAGGCTGGCTTGCACTTTCCAGTGGTCGAGGTTGAGTGCGGTTGCGAGCGAAACGTATTCGGTCCAACGCATTGGGCGTGCCGGGTCGTCCATAAGGGGGACGAACGAGTGTAAGCCGTTCATCTGCGCGTCGACCGAGGCGGAAGCGTGCCAGGCGTCGGTGATGCGGATGAGGTTTGCGCACGAGAGGTAGGCTTCGCGCTGGTAGTATGAGTTGTTGAGGTATAGCTCTTTCGGGTCGTCGCGGAGGAATCGCATGTAGTCCCACGAGTATTTTCCGTTGATTTTGAATTCGTAGATGTCGGTGGCTTGTTTGGCGAATGTCGCTTGGAGGAATGCCGCTTTGTCCCATTGGCGTTCGCCGTGGCGGAACACGTTGTTGACGATTGCGCCGGGGATTCCGCGCTCGGAGGTGAAGAAGTAGGCGTTTGCGTTCCATTTTCCGCCGGGGACGTATCCGTAGACGCCGGCTTCTGCGCGTAGCGATTCGACGTCGCCGTTATGTCGTGTTGCTGTGGTGTCGTAGGCGATGTCGCCGTTTTGGAGGCGCCTGGTGTAGCGAAATTTGTATTTTCCGTTGGCGTAGGTGTATTCGGCATTCGCCGACAGGTGCACTCTGTGTGTGAAGCGTTGCTCGAAGAGAATTGACGGGTTGGCGAGTCCGAAACTTCCGGCGCGCATTTGCACTCGCAGGTGTGTGTGTTCGCCGTCGGCGAAGCGCGGTCGGCGTGTGGCGATGTAGATTGCGGAGGCGGTGCTGAAGTCTTTTGCCGTTTGGAAGATGTCGGATTTCTGCCCGTTGTAGAGCGAGATAGCGTCGACGTTGTCGAGGGAGTATCGTCCGAGGTCGACTTGCCCGTTTTGTGCGTTGTTGAGTTGTACGCCGTTGTAGAACACGCCGACGTGTTGGCTGCCCATGCTGCGGATGTTGACGGTCTTGATGCCGCCCACGCCGCCGTAGTCTTTTATCTGCACGCCGGAGAAGTAGCGCAGGGCGTCGGCGACGGAGTGGCTGTTGAGGCGCTCGAGCGTAGCGCCGGTGAGCATCTGCGGCTTGATGATTTCTTTGTCTTTGACTTGGATTACCGACACTTCTTTTATCTCGAAGATAGAGTCAAGAAACGTGTCGTCGGCATGTGCCGAAGCGAGTGTGGCAAGGGTTGTCGCCAGTGCGATGATGAGTCGTTTCATTTTGTAGTATTTAAGTCCGAACCCCGAGCGCAGTGTCGGGTACCTCGCGGACAGTTAAACAATCGTGGGACGTTGGCTTTGTGTTCCGGCTTCTCCTCCGTTGGGTTTACGCAGCCTTCCCGGTTGCCCAGTGACTGCGTACGGGTTGCGTCTGTGGAGTTACGGCAGCGAGTACTGCTCAGGCGTTTCACCTGATTCCTTTTGCCAAAGTCCGTCGGTGTATCATAACAGCCAATCTGCTGCGTTGCTATCGACTTCGGGCTCGGTCGTGTACGTCAAGTACACTCCCTTCGCCCTCTGTCTCAGCGCCTTGCGTCTTAACTGTTCTGATGCACCTTTATTGGTGCAAAGGTACTGCCTTTACGGCAATTTTCAAAGCGTCGACTATTTGTAGTTGTCGGCGATTGCGTAGATTGATTCGAAGATTTCTTTGTCGGAGTCGGAGAGGGTTATGCCTCGGCGAGCCATCATTCGCTTTGCGATGTCGAAGAATTTTGCGACGGAGACGTCGGTATAGCCTGCCGAGCCGCCTTCGAGGAACGATGCGACGAATGCTCGCGGAAATCCTGCGCCGTGGATGTTGACGCCCACGCCGATTACTGTGGCTGTGTTGAGCATGCAGTTGATGCCGATTTTCGAGTGGTCGCCGAGGACGAGTCCGCAGAATTGCAATCCGGTTTTGAGGAATCGGTGGGTGCGGTAGTTCCAGAGTTTTATTTCGGTGTAGTCGTTTTTGAGGTTGGAAGCGTTTGTTCCGGCGCCGATGTTGCACCATTCGCCGACGACGGCGTTGCCCAAGAATCCGTCGTGGGCTTTGTTGCTGTAGCCAATCATTACGACGTTGTTGAGTTCGCCGCCAACTTTGCAGTGCGGACCGAGAGTCGTTGCACCGTAGATTTTGGCAGCCATGTTGACTTGGGCGTGTGTGCAAGCGGCGAACGGGGCGCGGATGCATGAGCCTTCCATGACGATTGCGTCTTTACCTATATATATAGGGCCGCCGAGTGTGTTGAGTGTTGCGCCTTGCACGGTTGCGCCTTCTTCGACGAATATTTGGTCGCGCGGACCGATTACGGTGCAGCTTTCGTCGATGGGTTCGGAAGTGCGTCCGCGGGTGACGAGTTCGAAATCGGCGCGGAGTTGGGCGTCGTTTTTGAGGAATATGTCGTAGAGCCACACGATGCTGTCGACGCTGTCGATGGCAATGTCGGCTGTGCGTTGAGCGGCTTCGAACTGTTGGAGCGTGCCGCGTAGGGCAATCATCTTTTCGGCGGCGATAAGTGCTTCGCCGGGACGGAGGGCGGCTACTCGAGCAGCCAGGTCGGCGTCGGGGAGGATGTTTGAAAGGATGATGATGTCGTCGCCGGTTTGCACGGTTGCGAATTTCACCGTGAGGTAGTCGGCGGGCTTGTACGAAATCCGTGCTTCGGGGAGTAGCCGTTGCCACTTTTCGGCTATTGTCAGTATGCCGATACGGATGTCGGCAATCGGTCGTGTGAACGAGATGGGCAGCAGGTCGGTCCAGTTGTCTCGCTCGTCGTAGAGAATGATGTTCATAATACACATTATTTTGGGATTGTAAAGTTACGGACAAATATAAAACGAGCAAAATGTCGGCGTTTAAAAAAGCATAACGGGGAAGAAACGTTAGTGCTTGACTGCGATTTTGGCGTTAATGTATGCTTTGTGAAGTTAAAAATAATTAAATTTGGGCAAAAAATGAAGAAAAATGGCAAAAAGCGGGGATTTGAGGGGTTTGAGAGGTTAAAAACGTTTGGCAGACAGCAAATTATTGCGTAACTTTGCAACGCTTTTTCGGGTAAATTGCGCCCAAAAGCGACGTAACTCGCTGATTTTAAAAAGATTTGCGGGTTTTGGAGAGGAAAAAAGAACATTTAGAGAATTAATAAATAAAGTACAAACAAAACAAACTAAGATGCCTACAATTTCGCAATTAGTAAGAAAAGGACGCCAGGTATTGACCGACAAGAGTAAGTCGCCGGCGTTGGACGGATGTCCGCAGCGTCGTGGCGTATGTGTACGTGTCTACACCACAACCCCCAAAAAGCCTAACTCGGCAATGCGTAAAGTAGCCCGCGTTAGATTGACCAATGGCAAAGAAGTAAACTCCTACATTCCTGGAGAAGGCCACAACCTCCAAGAGCACTCAATCGTGATGGTTCGCGGCGGACGTGTAAAAGACCTTCCGGGTGTACGTTATCACATTGTCAGAGGTACATTGGATACAGCAGGTGTAGCAGGTCGCACACAACGTCGTTCGAAATACGGTGCAAAGCGTCCTAAAGCGGGAGCTGCCGCAAAGGGTAAGAAGTAATAAGCCCCTCAAAACAGCAGAGATAAACAAAACGAGTTAAAACTTAGTTTTTTGTTTATTGGATTGAAATATTCGGCGGAGTAAATAGCGTTGGAGAACGCTGTTGAAGATGCTAAAAAGCAACCAAACGAACAAAAACGAAATTTGAAGCAATGAGAAAAGCAAAACCAAAAAAGAGAATCGTGTTGCCCGATCCCGTGTTCGGCGACACTCGTGTAACAAAGTTTGTTAACCACTTGATGTATGACGGCAAGAAGACAACCGCATACCACATTTTCTATTCAGCATTGGAGACTGTGAAGTCGAAATTGCCTAACGAAGAAAAGAGCGCGCTCGACATTTGGAAAAAAGCGCTCGAAAACATCACTCCTCAAGTAGAGGTAAAATCTCGTCGCGTGGGTGGCGCAACATTCCAAGTTCCTACCGAAATCCGCCCCGATCGTAAAGAATCTATTTCAATGAAAAATCTAATCAACTTCGCACGCAAACGCGGAGGTAAGACAATGAGCGACAAACTCGCTGCAGAAATCGTCGACGCCTTCAACGAAACCGGCGGAGCATTCAAACGTAAAGAGGACATGCACCGCATGGCTGAAGCTAACCGTGCATTCGCTCACTTTAGATTTTAATTTGAAAAATTTATAAGTAAATGGCTAATATAGACGATAAACTTCATCTGACAAGAAACATCGGCATCATGGCTCACATCGATGCCGGTAAGACAACAACCTCCGAACGTATCCTGTTCTACACAGGTCTTACTCACAAAATCGGTGAGGTACACGACGGAGCAGCCACGATGGACTGGATGGTTCAAGAGCAAGAACGTGGTATCACTATCACATCTGCTGCAACTACCGCTTTCTGGAACTACCAAGGCAACAAGTACAAGATCAATTTGATCGACACTCCGGGACACGTTGACTTCACCGTAGAGGTAGAACGTTCGTTGCGTGTGCTCGACGGTGCTGTTGCGACGTTCTGCGCAGTAGGCGGTGTTGAGCCTCAGTCGGAAACCGTATGGCGTCAAGCCGACAAATACAACGTGCCCCGCGTAGGTTACGTCAACAAGATGGACCGTTCGGGCGCTAACTTCCTCGAAGTGTGCCGCCAAGTTCGCGAAGTGCTCGGCGCTAATCCGGTGGCTATCCAATTGCCTATCGGCGCTGAAGAAACTTTCAAGGGCGTTGTCGACCTTATCACAATGAAGGCTTACTTCTGGCACGATGAAACTATGGGTGCTGAATATTCCGTAGAAGAAATTCCGGCAAGCATGGTTGACGAGTGCGAGACTTATCGTGACAAGATGCTTGAGTCGGTCGCTGAATTCGACGACGACTTCATGGCAAAATATTTCGACGACCCGTCGACTATCACTGTCGACGAAATCAAGGCAGTTATCCGCAAGGCAACCCTTAAGATGGCTATCGTGCCGATGATTTGCGGTTCGTCGTTCAAAAACAAAGGTGTGCAATGCCTCCTCGACGACGTTTGCGCATTCCTTCCGAGCCCGCTCGACGCAGGCGAAGTGGTTGGTCACGCTTATGGCGACCCCGACAAGGAAGAAGCTCGCAAGCCGTTGTTCGAAGAGCCGCTTAGCGCATTGGCATTCAAGATTGCAACCGACCCGTACGTAGGCCGTCTCTGCTTCTTCCGCGTATACTCAGGCTCGATTGAAGCCGGTTCGTATGTGTTCAACTCGCGTAGCGGTAAGAAAGAGCGCATCTCACGCCTCTTCCAAATGCACTCGAACAAGCAAAACCCGATGGAAGCTATCGGCTGCGGTGATATCGGTGCCGGTGTAGGTTTCAAAGATATCCGCACAGGTGATACACTTTGCGCTGAAGAGCATCCTATCGTGCTCGAGGCTATGGAATTCCCCGATCCTGTGATTGGTATCGCCGTAGAGCCTAAGACTCAAAAAGACCTCGATAAACTCGGCGTCGGCTTGCAAAAGTTGGCTGAAGAAGACCCGACATTCCGCGTTGAGACTAACGAAGAAACCGGTCAAACCGTCATCAGCGGTATGGGTGAGCTCCACTTGGACATCATCATCGACCGTCTCCGTCGTGAGTTCAAGGTTGAATGTAACCAAGGTCGTCCGCAAGTTACTTACAAAGAAGCAATCACCAAGCCTGTTGAACTCCGTGAGGTATTCAAGAAGCAAACCGGTGGTCGCGGTAAGTTTGCCGACATCATCGTACGCGTAGAGCCGGTTGACGAAGGCTTCGAGGGCAACCTCCAATTCATCGACGAAGTCAAGGGCGGTAACATTCCTAAGGAATTCATCCCGTCGGTACAAAAGGGCTTCCAGACAGCAATGAAGAACGGTGTTCTCGCCGGCTATCCGGTAGAACAACTCAAGGTGACCTTGCTCGACGGTTCGTTCCACCCCGTTGACTCTGACCAACTTTCGTTCGAACTTTGTGCCATCCAAGCATTCAAGAAAGCATGCGAAAAGGCAGGTCCGGTACTTATGGAGCCGATTATGAAGATCGAGGTGGTTACTCCGGAAGAAAGTATGGGTGACGTTATCTCCGACCTTAACAAGCGTCGCGGTCAAGTGGAAGGTATGGAAACCAGCCGCAGCGGTGCACGCATCGTGAAAGCAAAATCGCCGCTGGCAGAAATGTTCGGCTACGTAACATCGTTGCGTACCATCACTTCGGGTCGCGCCACTTCGACAATGTCGTTCTCACACTATGCAGAGGTAGGTACATCAATCGCACGTCAAGTGCTTACAGAGTGCCAAGGTAGAGTAGATTTATTGAAATAACACTTAAATACAATGAGCCAAAAAATCAGAATCAAATTGAAATCTTACGACCACAACTTGGTTGATAAGTCAGCAGAGAAGATTGTAAAGGCTGTGAAGGCAACAGGCGCCGTAGTAAGCGGTCCGATACCCCTTCCGACTCACAAACGTATCTTCACTGTCAACCGCTCGACTTTCGTAAACAAGAAGTCGCGTGAACAGTTCCAACTTTCGTCGTTCAAACGTCTTATCGACATCTACAGCTCGACATCGAAGACAATCGACGCATTGATGAAACTCGAACTTCCCAGCGGTGTAGACGTACAAATCAAAGCGTAAGACAATTCAGAACCAAAACAAATTAAATTTATTAAGAAATGCCAGGATTATTAGGAAAGAAAATCGGAATGACATCCGTTTTCAGTGCCGACGGCAAGAACGTGCCGTGCACTGTTATCGAAGTAGGTCCTTGTGTTGTTACTCAGGTTAAAACAGTGGAAACCGACGGCTACGCAGCTCTCCAATTGGGCTTCGAAGACAAGAAGGACAAACACACTACCAAGCCTGAGGCAGGTCACTTTGCAAAAGCCGGAACAACACCGAAGCGCCACTTGGCCGAGTTCAATGGTTTCGAGCAAGAATATAAGCTCGGCGACACAATTACTGTAGACCTGTTCGAAGGCGCAGAATTTGTCGACATTGTAGGTACCTCAAAAGGTAAAGGTTTCAAGGGTGTTGTAGGTCGTCACGGCTTCGGCGGTGTAGGTCAAACAACTCACGGTCAGCACAACCGTTTGCGTGCCCCCGGTTCTATCGGTGCTTGCTCTTACCCCGCAAAGGTGTTCAAGGGAATGCGCATGGCAGGACAAACAGGCAACGAACGCGTTACTGTACAAAACCTTAAAGTGTTAAAAGTAATTTCAGAGCACAACCTCCTTCTCATCAAGGGTTCAGTGCCTGGAGCCAAAGGTTCAATCTTATTAATTGAGAAATAATGGAATTAGCAGTATATAATATCAAAGGTGAGGACACCGGACGCAAAGTCACACTCGACGATGCAGTATTCGGTATTGAGCCCAACGAGCACGCAGTGTGGCTTGATGTTAAGCAATATTTGGCAAACTGCCGCCAGGGTACTCACAAAGCTAAGGAAAGAAGCGAAGTTTCAGGTTCGACTCGTAAACTCCACAAGCAAAAAGGTGGTGGCGGTTCTCGTATCGGCGACATCAACTCACCGGTATTGGTAGGTGGTGGTCGTGTGTTCGGTCCGCGTCCTCGTGACTATCACTTCAAGCTCAACAAGAAAGTAAAGCAACTCGCACGCAAATCTGCGCTGTCTGTAAAGGCTCAGGATAATCAGATTATCGTAGTAGAAGACTTCACTTTCGAGGCTCCGAAGACTAAAGATTTCGTAAATATTACTAAAAATCTCAAAATCGAGGGCAAAAAAGTCGTTGTAGTTTTATCAGAACAAAATAATAACGTATATTTGTCAGCTCGAAATATCGAGAACGCAAAAGTAGTTTTGACGACTGGTCTTAACACATATACAATCCTTGACAACAAGGCGTTGGTATTGTGTGAGAGCAGCCTTGCGGCTATCAATAACTTTTAACCAAAGGAGGTAGAAAATGGAAATGACAATCAAACCAATCGTAACAGAGAAGGCGACAGCGTTGACAGAGAAAGGCGGTCGCTATACGTTCCGCGTATCTCCGGAGGCTAACCGTGAGCAAATTGCTCAAATGATCACCAAGCTTTACGGCGTTAAAGTAGTGTCGGTCAACACGATGGTATGCCGCGGCAAAGACAAATCGCGTTACACAAAATCAGGTCTGCTTAAGGGTAAGACAAGCAAATACAAAAAAGCAGTAGTAACCCTTGCAGAAGGCGAAACTATAGATTATTATAGCAATATTTAATAAGAAATGGCAGTAAGAAAATTGAAGCCCACAACACCGGGGCAAAGACACAAAGTTATTGGAGTATTTGATGAAATCACTGCTTCTACTCCAGAGAAAACTCTTACAGTCGGTAAGATTTCTACCGGCGGCCGTAACGCAGAAGGCCACCGCACCACTCGCTACAAAGGTGGAGGTCACAAGCGTAAATACCGCCTCATCGACTTTAAGAGAGCAAAAGACGGTGTGCCGGCGACCGTAAAGACCATCGAGTACGACCCGAACCGTTCGGCTCGTATTGCGTTGCTCTACTATGTAGACGGCTCGAAGGCATACATAATTGCACCCAACGGCTTGACTGTTGGCTCTACAGTTATGAGTGGGGAGAACGCCGCACCTGAGGTGGGGAACGCTCTTCCACTGAGCAAGATACCTGTTGGTACTTTAATTCACAACATTGAATTGCGTCCGGGTCAAGGCGCCTTTATGGTGCGTTCAGCCGGTACGTTTGCACAGTTGACTTCTCGCGACGGCGACTACGTAATCGTTAAGTTGCCCTCAGGCGAGACTCGCAAAATCCTTTCGACTTGTAAGGCAACAATCGGCGTTGTAGGCAACAGCGACCACGCTCTTGAGCAATCGGGTAAAGCCGGACGCTCTCGCTGGTTAGGCCGTCGTCCTCACAACCGCGGTGTGGTAATGAACCCGGTAGATCACCCCATGGGTGGTGGTGAAGGTCGCGCAAGCGGTGGTCATCCACGTTCTCGCAAGGGTCTTTACTCTAAGGGTCTCAAGACTAGAGCACCGAAGAAACATTCTTCTAAGTACATCGTTGAAAGACGTAAAAAGTAATTTAAACAGAATTAACAATTATGAGTCGATCATTAAAAAAAGGCCCTTATATCAGTGTCAAACTCTACAAGAAAGTAGACGCTATGAACGAGAGCGGCAAGAAGTCGGTTATCAAGACTTGGAGTCGTGCCTCAATGATAGCACCGGACTTTGTAGGTCACACATTCACTGTGCATAATGGTAACAAATTTATCCCTGTCTACGTTACGGAAAACATGGTAGGCCACAAGTTGGGCGAATTCGCTCCGACACGCAAATTCGGCGGCCATGCAGGTAACAAGAAGTAGTGCCCGGGGTAGTTCAAACAAATGAATTAAAAAGAAAACAACAATGGGTGTAAGAAAAAGAAACTCAGCCGAAAAGATAAAAGAAGCCAACAAGGCTGTCTGCTGCGCAAAATTGCGCAACGTGCCTTCTTCTCCCCGCAAGATGCGCTATGTAGTCGACATGGTACGCGGTATGGAAGTATTTAAGGCTCTCGGTGTGCTCAAATTCTCTAACAAAGAAGCAGCAGCCAAGGTCGAAAAACTTCTGCGTAGCGCCATCGCAAACTGGGAGCAGAAGAATGAAAGAAAAGCTGAAGCAGGCGAACTGTTTGTCAACACAATCTTCGTTGACCCAGCTCCGATGTTGAAGCGTCTGCGTCCGGCGCCGCAAGGTCGCGGATACAGAATCCGTAAACGTTCGAACCACGTTACATTGTTCATCGGTACTAAAGATAATAACACTAAAAAAGAAGCATAAGAAATGGGACAGAAAGTAAATCCGATAAGTAACCGTTTAGGTATCGTTAGAGGTTGGGATTCCAGCTGGTACGACGGTAAAGGCTATGGCGATTCCCTGCTCGAGGATTACAAAATCCGTGAGTATCTTAATGCTCGCCTTGCAAAGCAAAGTGTTTCTCGTATCGTTATCGAACGAACTCTTAAAATGATCACAGTGACTATCTGCACTTCTCGTCCCGGTCTTATCATCGGTAAAGGCGGCTCGGAAGTCGACAAGCTCAAAGAAGAGTTGAAGAAAATCACTGCCAAAGACGTACAAATCAACATTCACGAGGTAAAACGTCCCGAGCTTGATGCACAAATCGTAGCAACCAACGTTGCACGTCAAATCGAAGGCAAGATTGCTTATCGTCGTGCCGTAAAGACCGCCATCGCATCGTCGATGCGTGCCGGTGCAGAAGGTATCAAGGTGCAAGTAAGCGGTCGTCTCAACGGTGCTGAAATGGCACGTTCGGAGATGTTCAAAGAAGGACGTACACCGCTCCACACACTCCGTGCCGACATCGACTACTCGCTCGTTGAAGCACACACCAAGGTAGGTGTTGTAGGCGTGAAAGTATGGATTTGCCGCGGTGAAGTTTATGGCAAGCGTGACCTTGCTCCCGCTTTCGGTGCAAGCCAAAAAGAAGGACGTCAAGGCAACGGTGGTCGCAACCGTCGTGGCGGTTTCCGCGAAAAGAAAAACAATCGTTAAACGAGTTTAATTAGAGAACAATGTTACAACCAAAGAAAACAAAATTCAGAAGACAACAGAAAGGCCGCATGAAAGGTAACGCTCAGCGCGGCAATCAGTTAGCCTTCGGTTCGTTCGGCATAAAATCGCTTGACTCCAAATGGATAACAAGCCGCCAGATTGAGGCAGCCCGTGTGGCAGTGACACGCTACATGCAACGTCAAGGACAAATCTGGATACGCATTTTCCCGGATAAGCCAATCACGAAGAAGCCTGCCGAAGTCCGCATGGGTAAAGGTAAAGGTAACCCCGAAGGATTCGTTTATCCTATCACACCGGGACGTATCATCATTGAAGTAGAAGGCGTTTCGTACGATATCGCAAAAGAAGCATTGCGCCTCGCAGCACAAAAGCTTCCCGTTATCACAAAATTCGTAGTTCGCCGCGATTATGATCCAACTCAAAATGTGTAATGCCCTATGAAAAAGGAAGAAATCAAAGAATTAGGTACGAAAGAATTGAAAGAGCGTCTCGAGGTTGCTCAAAAAGAGTATCATCAGACCCTTATCAATCATTCAATCTCCCCGCTTGACAATCCTGCAAAGATTACACAAGACAGAAGGATGATTGCAAGAATGAAAACAGAATTGCGTAAACGCGAACTTAACGAAAAATAATCCAACACAAATGGAAAGAAATCTTAGAAAAGAACGTGTCGGGGTCGTTTCCAGCAACAAGGGTGACAAAAGCATCACCGTTACTGTGAAATATAAGGAAAAACACCCGATTTATGGTAAATTCGTTAACAAAACGAAGAAATACCACGCTCACGACGAGAAGAACGAGTGCAATGTCGGTGACACTGTACGCCTTCAAGAGACTCGCCCGCTGAGCAAAACGAAGAGATGGAGATTAGTTGAAATAATCGAAAAAGCGAAATAACAATGATACAGACAGAATCACGATTAGTAGTAGCGGACAACAGCGGCGCCAAGGAAGCGCTCTGCATCCGCGTATTGGGTGGCACAGGACGCCGCTACGCCTCTGTCGGCGACATTATCGTAGTTACCGTAAAGAGCGTAATTCCTTCGTCTGACGTGAAGAAAGGAACTGTGTCGAAAGCCGTTATCGTTCGTACGAAGAAAGAAGTACGTCGCGCCGACGGCAGTTATATCCGTTTCGACGACAACGCATGCGTCTTGTTGAACAATGCCGGTGAACTCCGCGGCACCCGTATCTTCGGTCCCGTCGCAAGAGAGCTCCGCGCCACTAACATGAAAATTGTTTCACTGGCACCGGAAGTGCTTTAATTACTGAAATTATCAATATGAGTAAATTGCATATTAAGAAGGGTGATACCGTTTACGTTAACGCGGGAAACGACCGTGGCAAAACTGGACGCGTCCTCTCTGTCCTCGTTAAGAAGAACAAGGCGATCGTCGAAGGTATCAACATCGTATCGAAAAGCGCTAAACCCAGCGCAAAGCATCCGCAAGGCGGAATTATTAAGATGGAGGCACCTGTCCACGTTTCTAACCTTAACCCGGTTGACCCGAAAACCGGCAAGCCGACTCGCATCGGCCGCCGCAAAAACGAGGCAGGTAAATCAGTACGTTTTTCTATTAAATCAGGGGAGGAAATCAAATAATGAGTAGCGCAGCAATTAAAAAGGACTATAAGGAAAGAATAGTTCCTGCTCTTGAGAAAGAGTTCAAATACACTTCCGTTATGCAGGTTCCCCGCTTGACCAAGATTGTCATCAACCAAGGTCTTGGCATTGCAACTGCCGATAAGAAAGTTATCGAAACAGCTATCAACGAGCTTACTGCCATCGCAGGTCAAAAAGCAGTTCAGACGCTTTCGAAGAAAGACATCTCGAACTTCAAGGTTCGTAAGAAAATGCCTATCGGTGTACGCGTCACTCTCCGTCGCGAGAAGATGTACGAATTCCTCGAACGTCTCGTGCGCATCGCCCTGCCGCGTATCCGCGACTTCAAGGGTATCGAAGGCAAGCTCGACGGCCGTGGCAACTACACTCTTGGTGTGACCGAGCAAATCATCTTCCCGGAAATCAATATCGACTCGATTTCGAAATTGATGGGTATGAACATCACGTTCGTTACCACTGCTAAGACCGACGAAGAAGGTTACGCACTGCTCAAACATTTCGGTTTACCGTTTAAAAACGCTAAATAATCAGGTATGGCAAAAGAATCAATGAAGGCTCGCGAAGTAAAGAGAGCCAAACTCGCAGCCAAATATGCTAAAAAGCGTGCTGAACTCAAGAAGATTGTCAACACAGGCGACCCCGAAGCTGCATACGCTGCCGCTCAAAAGTTGCAAGACATTCCAAAGAACGCAAACCCCATCCGCATGCACAACCGTTGCAAAATCACCGGTCGTCCTAAAGGATACATGCGCCAATTTGGCATTTCGAGAATTCAGTTCCGGGAAATGGCCTCTGCAGGCTTGATCCCCGGCGTTAAGAAAGCAAGTTGGTAACAAACGACAAAGAGTTATTAGTATTAAATATTGTCCGGAAACGTTCCGGATCAATTTAAAACAATTTTCAATATGACTGATCCAATAGCAGATTATTTGACAAGATTGAGGAACGCAATTTCTGCCAACCACCGTGTTGTAGAAGTGCCTGCTTCGAACTTGAAGAAAGAGATTACCAAAATTCTCTTCGAAAAGGGTTACATCCTTAACTACAAATTTGTAGAGGGCGAAACTCCGGGTGGAATCATCAAGATTGCGCTCAAGTACGACCCCGTAAACAAAGTAAACGCAATCAAGAGCCTGCAACGCGTATCGCGTCCGGGTCTCCGTAAGTATACCGGCTATAAAGATATGCCGAGAGTGTTGAACGGCTTAGGCATCGCTATCCTCTCTACCTCACGCGGTATTATGACCAACAAAGAGGCTAAAGAGCAAAAAATCGGTGGCGAAGTTCTATGTTACATCTATTAATCAGAAGGAGGTATTAATTATGTCAAGAATAGGTAAATTACCCATCGCAATACCTGCCGGAGTAACAGTAAAAGTAGACGGCAACGTAGTAACAGTAAAAGGCCCGAAAGGCGAACTTAAGCAAGAGATTCACTCAGACCTTACAGTGAAAGAAGAAGTCGGCCACATTGTAGTGACACGTCCGAGCGACGACCGCGAGCACCGCGCTCACCACGGACTCGTTCGTGCGTTGATTCACAACATGGTTGTCGGCGTATCGGAAGGCTACAAGAAAGAAATGGAGCTCGTCGGTGTAGGTTATCGTGCCGCCGCTACAGGTCAAGTGCTCGAACTTTCGTTGGGCTATTCTCACGCTATTTATTTCAAGATGCCTGCTGAAGTTAAGGTAGAAGCAAAGTCGGAACGTAACAAAAACCCGTTGATTATCCTCGAGAGTGCCGACAAGCAGCTCCTCGGTCAAGTTTGCGCTAAGATTCGTTCGCTCCGCAAGCCTGAACCTTACAAAGGCAAAGGTATCAAGTTTGTAGGCGAAATCATTCGTCGTAAATCAGGTAAATCAGCAAGTGCTAAATAGTAAAATGAGAAGATTATGATAACGAAGCAAGACAGAAGAAATAAAATCAAGACACGCATTCGTGGTAAAATCTCAGGCACTGCTGAGCGTCCGCGCATGACTGTGTTCAGAAGCAATAAGAGCATCTATGTTCAACTTGTTGACGACACAAAAGGTGTAACAATCGCCTCTGCATCGTCGAAAGCAGTCGATGCACAAGGCAATAAATCGGAGATAGCAGCAAAGGTAGGCGAACTGATTGCAGAGCGCGCAAAAGCAGCGGGCGTTGAGTCAGTAGTGTTCGACCGCAATGGCTACCTCTTCCACGGCAGAGTTAAATCGTTGGCTGATGCAGCACGCAATGCAGGTCTTAAATTTTAATTGTCACGGAAATGAAAAATAACAGAGTAAAATCCACTAACGATATCGAATTGAAGGACCGCCTCGTTGCAATCAACCGCGTTACAAAAGTAACCAAAGGTGGTCGTGCGTTCAGTTTCTCTGCAATCGTTGTTGTAGGTAACGAAAACGGCATCGTAGGCTATGGCCTCGGTAAAGCTAACGAAGTAACCGCAGCAATCGCCAAAGGCGTGGAAGCAGCGAAGAAGAACCTTATCCGTGTGCCGGTTCATAAAGGCACTATTCCTCACGAACAAGCAGCCAAATTCGGCGGTTCGCGCATCATCCTCAAGCCTGCATCGCAAGGTACCGGTCTGAAAGCCGGTGGTTCAATGCGTGCCGTTTTGGAGAGCGCCGGCATCACCGACGTGCTCGCTAAGTCGAAGGGTAGTTCTAACCCCCACAACCTCGTGAAAGCTACTTTCGCCGCTCTCGACGAAATGCGCAGCCCGATGGATGTGGCTCAGAACCGCGGTGTGAGTCTCAATGTTGTGTTTAATGGTTAATAATATCGATTATGGCTACTATTAAGATTAAACAAATAAAAAGCAGAATCAACTGCCCGAAAGTGCAAAAGAACACTCTTGATGCACTTGGCTTGAGAAAAATGAATCAAGTTGTCGAGAAGCAAGACACTCCCGACATCTTGGGTATGGTTAAACGAGTTCGTCACCTCGTAGAAGTTACGAACGCTTAAAACAACTATCGAATATGGATTTAAGTAATTTAAAACCGGCTGTTGGTTCCACAGGCAAACGCAGAAGAGTAGGTCGCGGACCGGGCTCCGGTATGGGTGGCACATCTACTCGTGGTCACAAAGGTGCTAAACAACGTTCGGGTTACTCTCGCAAAATCGGTTTCGAGGGTGGTCAGATGCCTTTGCAACGCCGCGTGCCTAAATTCGGTTTCAAAAACATCAACCGTGTTGAATATAAGGCCATCAACCTTAGCACGCTCGAAGAACTTGCTACTGCTAAAAACCTCACTTCAATCGGTGTGGCTGAACTCATTGAAGCCGGCTATGTTAACGGCAAGAAATTGGTGAAAATCCTTGGTAACGGCTCTTTGACTGCTAAGCTCGAGGTGAAAGCTCACGCTTTCTCGAAAAAAGCAGAAGAAGCTATCGTTGCTGCCGGTGGTACTATCCAAAAACTCTAAGCAATGAAGTTCATTGAAACAATAAAGAACATCAGCAAAATAGAAGATTTGCGCAAGCGTATTGTCGTAACTTTTCTATTAGTCGTTGTCTATCGTGTGGGTTGTTACGTGGTTTTGCCGGGTATCAACCCAAACGAATTGGACGCTCTGCGTAACTTTACCGACAGCGGCTTGATGCAACTTTTGGACATGTTCTCAGGAGGTGCGTTCTCGCAAGCCTCGATATTTGCGCTCGGCATCATGCCGTACATCACTGCGTCGATCGTTATCCAACTCTTGGGTATGGTTCTTCCGCAGTTCCGCAAATTGCAACAAGAAGGCGAGAGCGGCCATATGAAGATCAACCAATATACGCGCTACCTGACGGTGCTCATCCTTATCCTTCAGGCTCCCGCTTATTTGGTTAACCTTCAAGTGCAAGTCAATAGCGCAGGCGGTAGCGCCCACTTCGGCTTCTGGACAATGGCTTATATGACCATTATCCTCGCTGCAGGCTCTATGTTTATCATGTGGCTCGGCGAAAAGATTACCGACAAGGGCGTCGGCAATGGTATCTCATTCATCATCTTGGTGGGTATCATCGCACGTCTCCCGGGAGCTTTGACTCAAGAATTTACCAACCGTTTGACTACTGCTCAAGGCGGTTTGGTGATGTTCGTTGTCGAAATCGTGCTCCTTTTTGCCGTAATCATCGGCGCTGTGTTGCTCGTTCAAGGCACACGCAAAGTGCCCGTACAATATGCTAAGCGTATCGTAGGCAACAAGCAATATGGTGGCGCTCGCCAATTCATCCCCTTGAAAGTCAATGCAGCAGGTGTGATGCCGATCATCTTTGCTCAAGCAATTATGTTTATCCCCGTCACTCTTGCCGGATTCGGCGCAAGAGGCGAAGGCAGCTCATTCGTGCGCGCTATGACCGACATGTCGGGTTTCTGGTATAATTTCGTCTACTTTATTATGATTGTTGCGTTTACTTATTTCTACACAGCCATCACAGTTCGCCCGAACGACATGGCCGACAACCTCAAACGCAATAACGGATTTATCCCGGGCGTTAAACCCGGTAAGAGCACTGCTGAGTATCTCGACACAATCCTTACGAGAATCACCCTGCCCGGCTCTATCTTCCTCGGTATCGTAGCAATTATGCCGGCATTCGCCAGAATTTGTGGTGTAAACCAAAGTTTCGCTCAATTTTTCGGCGGCACGTCGCTCCTCATTATGGTAGGCGTTGTGCTCGACACACTCTCGCAAATCGAGAGCCACTTGATGATGCACCACTACGATGGTATGCTCAAGAGTGGAAAATTGAAGGGACGTACAACCGGTAGTGCCTATTAACGAACGGTAACAAACGGTATGATTTATCTGAAGACAGATGAAGAAATAGAGATGATGCGTCAAAGTAATCTCCTGGTAGGTAAGACGCTTGGCGAACTTGCCAAATGGATTGCCCCGGGGATTACAACGCTGAAGCTCGACCGCATAGCTCACGAATTTATCAACGACAACGGTGCGAAGCCCGGCTTCTTGGGCTACGGCGGTTTCCCCGCCAGCATCTGTACGTCGGTCAACGAGGTGGTCGTTCACGGTATACCGTCGAACCAGACCCTCCGCGACGGCGACATCATCAGCATCGACTGCGGCGTCGTTTTGAACGGATTCAACGGCGATTCTGCCTTCACCTTCACCGTAGGAGAAGTCGATCCGGCAGTCGAAAAGCTGCTCGCCACAACGCGCGAGGCTCTTTACCTCGGTATCGAGCAAGCCGTTGAAAACAATCGCATCGGTCACATCGGCAACGCCGTGCAGACCTACTGCGAAAGTCGAGGCTACAGCGTCGTTCGCGAACTCACCGGACACGGCATCGGTCGCCGTCTTCACGAAGACCCGGCAGTGCCTAACTACGGACGCCGCGGCGTCGGCGCACTGTTGAAAAACGGAATGTGCATCGCCATCGAGCCGATGATTAACCTCGGCAGCAAAAACGTGGTGATAGAAAGCGACGGCTGGACATGCCGCACACGCGACCGCCGACCGTCAGCTCATTTCGAGCACACAGTGGCTATTCGCGGCGAACACGCCGACATACTGTCGACATTCGACTACATCGACCAAGTGTTGAACAAAGATAAATCATAAAACGAAACAAGACTATATGGCAAAACAAGCGTCAATAGAACAAGACGGAGTTATCGTAGAGGCACTCAGCAACGCAATGTTCCGCGTAGAGTTGGAAAACGGGCATCAAATCATCGCCCACATCTCCGGCAAAATGCGAATGCACTACATTAAAATTTTACCCGGCGACAAAGTAAAAGTAGAAATGTCGCCCTACGATTTGACAAAAGGTCGAATTGCTTTCAGATACAAATAAAAAAAACGAATCAGATATGAAAGTTAGAGCATCAGTCAAGAAGCGCACAGCCGACTCAAAAATAGTAAGAAGAAAAGGCCGCGTTTACGTTATTAACAAAAAGAATCCTAAGTATAAACAACGTCAAGGTTAGTACCTTGAATTTAAAAAAAGAAAAATAGTTTATGGCAGTAAGAATTGTTGGTGTAGATTTACCCCAAAACAAGAGAGGAGAAATTGCCCTGACCTATATTTTTGGTATCGGTCGTAGCTCAGCCAATAAGATATTGGCAGCCGCCGGTGTCGATAAAGATATCAAGGTACAGGACTGGACAGACGCCCAGGCTGCAAAAGTGCGCGAAGTAATCGGCGCCGATTATAAAGTAGAGGGTGACCTCCGCAGCGAAGTACAATTGAACATCAAGCGTCTGATGGACATCGGTTGCTACC
>JBJEDO010000055.1:0-21898 GCA_051872155.1 Candidatus Limisoma sp. | reverse complement strand
TTACCTCTTACCTCTTACCTCTTACCTCTTACCTCTTACCTCTTACCTCTTACCACAAAGCAACTTTCCCGCCTATACCCAAATCAAGCGTAGCCGTAGCAATGCCCAATGCCTTGAACACCCTACTCATAGTGGACAAGGTTATTGATCTTTTACCGCTCTCCAACTTGCATATTTGTGAGCGTTTTACGCCTACTCTTTCGCCTAACTCTTCTTGTGTCAAGTTCTGCTTGAGGCGCGCTTTCTTTATTGCTTCACCGACAAAGTGGGCTTGTATGTCCTCTTTTAGTTGCGCTTCCATCGCGTCACGCTCCGGTGTACCTATCGGTCCCCAAAGTTCGTCTTTCATCTCGTCCGCCGGTGTAAATTTCATCTTTGACATCGCTTTTTATTTTTTTTCGTTGTAATATTCCTGTCTTATCCTCTCTGCCTTTGCTATCTCTTTCTTGGGCGTTTTCTGATTCTTTTTAACTATCCCATGTGTAACAATTACCATTGCCTTTATTTCATCATCCCAAAAGGCAAACAAGCGGTAACTGATGCCGGAGAATAGAGTACGCAATTCCCATATTTCAGAGTTCTCCAATTTCTTGAAAAGCTCCTTATCCATAACGCCGCCCTCTACCTTGTAGATGTTGTAGTATATCTTCTGCTGGGCCTTTAGGGGCTGTTGCTTTATAAATGCTTTCGCCTCTTCGCTAAGCATTATCGTTATCGGCTGTCCGTTCATAGTTTTTCTCTTACGTCCGCAAAGTTAGTATTTTGTTTCCATATTAGCAAACATTCGCATCTTTTTCTTTTTTCTTTTTTCTCTTACCTCACAGGACGCCTCGGTGTCCTGTTTTGTTATTATATGTTAAGAAAACCGCCAACACACTCGCCGTGCCGATTATTATTTGTAAATTCGTATGATTAAACCATACCTCTATGAAAACAAAAAATTTATTCATCGCAACCCTCGCCGCTTTGACAATCAGTGCGGCAGCCAAGGCGGAAAGCCTCGTGATAATGCATAGCAACGACGTCCATGGCCATGTGGCAGTCGAAAAAGTTAAAGACGACGGCGGTTCAGCCCGAATGAAAGTGGTAATCGATAGCATTCGCGCCGCCGAAAAGCACACCCTACTCGTCGACGCCGGCGACGACGTCCAAGGCTATCTCTACTTCAACGTCTTCGGCGGCGAAGTGGAATACAACGTCATGAACATCCTCGGCTACGACATCGCCATCCCCGGCAACCACGAGTTCGACAACGGAATCGAAGCGCTTGCCAAAAACTACAAACGCCTGAAAGCCACCAAATTGTCGGCTAACTACGATTTTCGCCACACTCCGGTAAAAGGTGTCAAAGAATACGTCATCAAGAAATTCTGCGGCCGCCGCATCGCCTTCATCGGCGTAGGCTGTCAGCCTAAAGGCATGATTTCTGACAAAAACTGCGTTGGTATGGGCTATCGCGACGCAATCGCGGTTGCCGACAGCCTCGCTACCGTCCTCAAAACGAAGAAAAAAGCCGACCTCGTGGTCGTTCTTTCCCACATCGGCTACGTTGCCGACGAGCCTTGGCTACCCAACGACACGCTGATGGCTATCAACAGCTCCGACATCGACGTTATCATCGGCGGACACTCTCACACCGTCATCGACCCGCATAAAGGCGACGTCAAAAACGTGTTTACCAACCGCGTCGGAAAGAAAGTACTCGTGGCGCAAACCGGACGCTACGGCCGTAACTTGGGCAAAATAACCATCGACCTCGACAACATCACCGACACGCCGCGCAGCGAACTCATCGCCATCAACTCGCGCCTCGACAGCCGCAGCGACGGCTTCGTTGAACGCTTCCTCAAGCCGTATACCGCTGAAGTCGACAAACTCGCCGCTGTCGTTATCGGCAGTTCGAAAGCGGAATATCCCAACGGCGAAATGAACCCGCTCTCCAACTGGGTTGCCGACAAAATCCTCGAAATCGGCACAACTTTGACCGACCGCAAAATCGACTTCGCCGTGGGCAATAAAGGCGGCGTGCGACGTCCGCTGACCGTCGGCGACGTAACTATGGGTCAAATGCTTACAATGCTTCCATTCGAAAACTACGTGACCGTCATCGAACTCACCGGAAAAGACGTTGCCGAGGCGTTCAACTCGATGGCTGCTCGCGACGGCGATGCCGTTAGCGCAGGCGTCCGTGCAAAGATGAAAGACCATAAGGCATACGACATAACCATCAACGGCGAGCCGCTCGACCCCGAACGCACCTACGTCGTGGCTACTCTCGACTACCTCGCCAACGGCGGCGACAACATGGTGGCTTTCACCCGCGGCAAACAAATCGGAATGAGCGAAAAGCAACTCAAATACAACGTCATAGACATCGTCAAAGAAATGACCGCCCGCGGCGAAGCTATCAACCCCGACACAACGTCGCGAATCGTTTTAGAATAATCCTACAAACCGGTATCTACAATTAATGAAATCGAAAATCCTTATTTTGACCACAGTTTTGCTTTTGGCGCTCAATGCGGGTGCCAAAGGCAAAACCATCGTACTCACCGACGAGCGTGCAGCCTACGCTTGGGCAGACAGCGTGATGGCAACGATGGATGCCGAACATCGCATCGGACAACTCATTGCGCAAGCCGTCAGTCCCAAACAACTCGCCGAGGCAAAGAAAGAAATAAAAATGCTCGTCGAACGCTACCACATCGGCTGTATCTACTTCAGCCCCGGCAACGCCGTCAACTATGCCTCGCTGGGTAACTACACCAACGAACTCTCGCAGGTGCCGGTGTTTGTGGGTATCGATGGCGAATGGGGACTTTCGATGCGGATAAAAGACACGCCGCAGTTTCCGCGCAACATGACCCTCGGCGCTATCCGCGACGAAAGCCTGCTCTACGAATACGGCGCGGAAATGGCTGCCGAATGCCGACAAATGGGCATAAACATCAACTTTGCCCCCGTGCTCGACGTCAACAGCAATCCG
Source organism: Candidatus Limisoma sp. (assembly GCA_051872155.1). Classification (GTDB taxonomy): domain Bacteria; phylum Bacteroidota; class Bacteroidia; order Bacteroidales; family Muribaculaceae; genus Limisoma. The sequence continues at coordinate 18,912 of JBJEDO010000055.1, read as the reverse complement.
CGCAACCCCGTCATCGGAACGCGCTCGTTCGGCGAAGACCCTAAAAACGTGAGCAGCAAAGCAATAGCCTACTCTCGCGGACTCGAAGACAACGGCATCATGTCGGTGGCTAAGCACTTCCCGGGGCACGGCGACACGCAGACAGACTCGCACAAGACGCTGCCGCTCGTCGACCGCTCGCTCGTCGACCTCCAGGCAACCGACATCGTGCCATTCCGAAACTACATCAACGCCGGACTCTCGGGCGTGATGATTGGGCACCTCAACATCCCGGCGCTCAAAACCGGGCACTATCCGTCGTCGCTATGCAAATCGGTAGGAACCGAACTGCTCAAGAAAGAACTGCAATTCGACGGACTGGTCTTTACCGATGCTCTCCAGATGAAGGGTGCGCGCGTCGAAGGTAAGGCGAACGGGCTGCTCGCCATGCGCGCCGGCGCCAACGTGCTGCTCGAGACTCACAACCTCGAACTCAACTTCAAGGAGATGCTCAAAGCCTACAAGCACAACAAAGAAGACCGACGCCTCATCGACGAATCGTGCCGCAAAATTCTCGCCTACAAATATGCGCTCGGCGTGGTCAATCGCCGCCCCGTCGACACCAACGGGCTGCTCAGCCGCATCAACACGCGCCAAGCCGAACTGACCCTGCGTCGACTCTATCACGCAGCCATCACCGTGCTTAAAAACGAGAATGAGGCGCTGCCCGTAAAGCATCTCGACAAGCGCACACTCGTCGTCAACGTAGGCAACAAAAACGAAAATAACACTTTCGCCGACGTGTGCAGCCGCTACACAGCCATAACTCGCGCGACCGCCGCTACAGGCGCAATCCCCGTCGATAAAATCAAGAACGCCTCCACAGTGATTGTCGGCATCTACACCGACGAGGCATGGGCTGCCGACGTCATGCGCTCTATCGTACAAACCGCCGGCGCGGCGAAAGTCGTTCCGGTGTTTTTCACCAAGCCGTACACGCTGAGCAAGCACAAATGGGCTATCTCGAAATGCCATACCGCCGTGCTCGCCTACGAGCAACATCGCTACGCGCAAGAATACGCCGCACAAGCGATTTTCGGCGGATGCGAAGTTAGCGGACGCGTGCCGGTAACCGTCAGCGGCGTGGCTAAATGCGGCGACGGAATCATTCTTCATCCCTCTCGCCTCGGCTACGGCATGGCGGAAGAAGTCGGACTCGACAGTCGATTTGTGTTTCAAGCCGACTCGCTCGCCCGCGAAGGTTTGGCGCAAGGCGCCTACACGGGATGTCAAGTGCTCGTGGCAAAAAACGGCATTATCGTTTTCGACCGCAACTACGGCTATACCGACAATACAAAGCGACAAAAAGTGACATCCAACACGCTCTTCGACCTGGCTTCGGTGTCGAAAGCGGCAGGTACGCTCCCCGGCATTATGAAAGCCGTCGACGACAATCTGCTCGACATCAACGCACCGCTCGGCTCTTACATAAAAGCCTTGAAAGGCACGACGAAAGGCGACCAACCGATAAAAAACTATCTCTACCACGAAACGGGGATGCCGCCATCGCTGAACATGTACAAAATAATGACCGACACGGCAACCTACAAAGGCAGCCTCTCCGTCGGCAAGAAGTCGGACAAATACCCGTTCCAAGCCGGCGGCGCATACATCAACGCCACGGCTAAGCCTCGCCGCGACATAACCTCGGCAACTCGCACAAACCGTTTCAACTACCAACTCGGCAAAAATCTGTTCGTCGGTCGACTCACCTACGACTCCATCATGCAACGCATCCACAACATCGCGCTCCGCAAAGACCGAAAATACGTCTACAGTTGCCTCAACTTCTGCTTGCTGATGGAAGCCGAAGAAAACGCAACGAAAACGCCGCACGACCAATACGTTGCCGACAACATCTTCCGCCCACTCGGCGCACACCGCATATGCTATCGACCGCTTAACCGTTTCTCGTCGGCGGAAATTGCCGGAACGGAGATGGACAACTACTTTCGCGACGGTATTATCAACGGCACCGTTCACGACGAAACGGCAGCCTTCTCCGGCGGCGTGCAAGGCAATGCCGGGCTATTCGCCACGGCGACCGACCTCGCAAAATACTGCGGGATGCTCCTCGAACACGGCAAATACGGCGGCGTCAACATCCTCTCCGACCGAACCATAAACACGTTCGTAACCTCACAGAGCAAAAATTCGCATCGCGGACTCGGTTTTGATAAGCCATACATCCCCAACCCGGAATACTCCACAACATGTGCAGAAGCCGACGCTTCGGTGGTCGGACACACGGGCTTTACCGGCACTGCATTTTGGGTTGACCCGAAAAACGAGTTAATCTACGTATTTCTAAGCAACCGCGTTTGCCCCAGCCGCAACAACCCGGCATTTTCGCGCGTCGGCGCTCGCGCCGGAATCTTCGGCTTGGTCTATCAATCAATGTGGAGGTGCCAAAAATGAGCAATTCAACAATAGCAACAGCCATCGGCGAAGAGATTCTGCGCCAACTGCCATACGACCCCAACCGGCAACAGATGGAACTCGTCGCTGCCTTCGGCAAATTTGTTGCCGACGCTGCCGACCGCTCCGCATTCGTGCTTAACGGATATGCCGGCACCGGAAAAACTTCGCTGACAAGTGCGCTGGTGCGCGCGCTCGGCGAGATGGGCATACGCTGCGTGCTGCTTGCCCCGACAGGTCGTGCCGCGAAGGTCTTTTCGACCTATTCCGGTCACGCGGCATCGACAATCCATCACCACATCTACCAAAGTAAGCGTTTCGACCCCGAAGCGATGGCGTTCGGGCTGAAGAAAAACAACCACAAAGGCACATTCTTTATCGTCGACGAAGCATCGATGATTTCCAACACCGCCGGCGACAATGCCGTGTTCGGCTCCGGACGCCTCCTCGACGACCTCATCACCTACGTCTACAGCGGTGAGGCTTGCCACCTCATCCTTCTCGGCGACGTCGCCCAACTTCCGCCGGTGGGCTACAGCGACAGCCCTGCACTTGCGCCCGAAGTGCTACACGCCTACGGGCTGACCGTCTACTGCTACACGCTTACCGAAGTGGCGCGACAACGCGAAGACTCGGGAATTCTCCATAACGCCACCGAAATACGCAAAACCATCTCGTCGGGCATCCTCGTGCCGCCCACGATTCACGCAAAGGCATTCGACGACGTCGAAGCCGTCACCGGCGAATTTCTCACCGAACTCATCGACGACTGCTACAGCCGCGACGGCGAGCAGGAGACAATCATCGTGACGCGCTCCAACAAAAACGCCGTGCTCTTCAACCAAGGCGTGCGCGCTCGCGTGCTCGACATGGAATGCGAACTCGACGTGGGCGACATGCTTATGATTGCCAAAAACAACTACCATTGGGCAGGCGACGACAACGACCGCATGGACTTCATTGCCAACGGCGACGTTGCCATCGTGCGCACGCTCGGCGCCGTCGAAAAGATGCACGGATTCCGCTTCTGCGACGCTACGCTCGAGTTTCCCGACTATGAAGTCGAAATCGACGCAAAAATCATCCTCGACGCGCTCTACGCAGAGTCGCCTGCGCTCAGTCGCGACCAACAAGAACGACTCTACCAAGCCGTGCTTGCCGACTATGCCGACATCCCGCGCAAAAGCGAACGCTATAAAGCCATCAAGCAAGACCCCTACTTCAACGCCTTGCAAGTGAAATTCGCCTACGCGGTGACCTGCCACAAAGCCCAAGGCGGGCAGTGGAAAAACGTGTTTGTCGACATGGGATACATCCCCGAAGAGGCGTTCTATCAACTCGATTTCTACCGTTGGCTCTACACGTCGTTCACCCGAGCATACGGCAAAATCTACCTCATAAACCCGCCGCTGAAGGTCGACTGAAAAAAATTTCATCCGTTTGCAACTTTTCAGCAACTTGTGTGCGTCTAATGCACAGAAAACAAAATTAAAAACGAATAAAACAATGAAAAAATTTATCGCAATCGCCACTCTGGCACTACTTAGCGAATGTGCATTATTCGCCGCACCGAAAACAGTGACTATCAACCCGACAGAACCGGTAAAAGAGGCTGTCGACACTACAGTGACCGCAACCGACTCCATCGACGACACCACCTTGGCTGAAGACCAAGCGGCTTACGACTTCGAAAAGGAGAGACTCCAAATGGAACACCTCAAACAAGTATCGAAGGGCGAAAATGCCGTAGCGCTCACCGCCGTAACATTCGGCACGGTCATCCCATTCGCCGCAATTTGCATCATCATCTGGTTGGTGTTCTACTACAACTTAAAGAAACGTAAAGAAAAATATCGCCTCATCGAGAAAGCCATCGAAAAAGGCGTCGACATCCCCGAAAGCGTATTCAACGAAGGTAAATCGAAAGACAAAAACGAATCAGCGCCGATAGCCCAAATCCGCAAAGCAATAGTGCTTATCTCGGTCGGCGTGGCAGGCATCATTTTCTTCGCCATCTGTGGCAGCCCCGAAATGGCAGGACTCGTCTCGATGGTCGCCCTAATCGGAATCGGAAACCTGGTAGTCGGAATCTTGGAATACCGCAAACAGCAACGCAAATCCAACAGCGAAGAAACCGTAGAAAACGATGCGACAGAAGATTGACGAACTACGGCTGCTTACCAAATGCGTTCTCGGTGACGATCGGGACGCATTTGGCAAGCTCGTAGAACGATATCAGTCGGACATTCGGCGTTTTTTTATCAACCTGAGTTGCAACTTCGCCCTCGCCGACGACCTTGCGCAAGAAACGTTTATTAAGGCTTACATTTCGATTCGCAGTTTTAAGATGCACTCCTCGTTCAAAACATGGCTGTACCGGATTGCCTACAACGAGTTTTACGACTACCTGCGAAAGCAAAAGATAGAGACCGAGGTCGACGAAACCATGGCATCTACGCTGCCCTCGTCGGCTACCGATGCTCGACTCGACGTCGCTACCGCTCTGCAGAGCCTGAACCCTACCGAACGTTCTTGCATCGTGCTTTTCTTCATAGAAGACCGTCCAATCAAAGACATCGTCAAGATTACCGGTTTTCCCGAAGGAACAGTAAAATCGAGCATTTCACGTGGCAAAATAAAAATAGCTAACTTCTTAAACAAAGGATAATGACCGATAACAAAATAACCGACCGACAAATTGCGGAATTTCTGCAAAAAGGCAAGGACGCCGCTCCGGAGAATCCGTGGTTCACGCGAAAGGTAATGAACCGCTTGCCTGAACGCCGAAATAGTTATAACTGGATAACTATCGCCATCAACACGCTCTGCATCGCCGTTTGCCTGTTCGTGTGGTGCTACACCTGGGGCAACGACATGTCGCGCATATTCTCTTTAGACATAACAAAAACTGAATTTGTCAAAATTATAGGTATGCTCGCCGGCTCGATTGCCATTTGCGTGCTTTCGATTACTCAGATTCCGAAATACCTCGAATCTTAACTTAACGTAACGTGTCGGCGGCAGCAACTTCGGTTGCGTGGTAAAAAAGTCGGCGTGCGAGCGAGCGGAACGCCGCCGACGCTGTGCTGTCGGCAATCGCCGCCGATGCCTCGTCGCTCAATCGGCGACTCAAGCCTCGATAGGCGGCAAAGAGTGAATCGCTTTTCGCCCGTGTGAGCGTCGAATCTGCCAACGCCGACTGATAGTCGCTGCGCAACTCCGCACGGCGTATCGCCACGTCGTTTTGAAGGCAAACCAATCGCGAGATGCGCGTACTCTCATAATTTCCGCTGACGTAGTAACCGTTCTTTCCGGCATTCATCGCAAAACGTCCCGGCGTGAGCACAAAAGCAGCAATAAAATCGTCGCCGCCAAAGCGCACATACGCCTCAACAGGCTCCGTATCGCAGATGCCTTCGAATCGGAAACGACCGCCTTCGACTACTGCACTGTCGAGCATCTGAACCTGCCCGTAGCCCGGCAAATAACGATAAAGATATGCCACCTGCGACGTACGTCCGTTGACCGCGCGTCCGTCGAGCGTAAATCGGCGACTGTCATTGCGGCTACACGACACCGCGAGCAGCGCCGCAAATATCATTATAAAACTAAAGATTCTCATTTGACTCAACTTTTGGAACGTAGTTAAACTTATAGAGGAAAATGTGCCTGCCCCACAGCAATCGCTTATACGTCACGATTGAATCGTTGCAGATACCGATTGCGCGCTTCGACACAACAAAGGTTTCCTCGTTTCGCCTGAGCGTAAAATCGCCGTTGCCGGCAATAGTATAGGTCGCCGTGTCGGTAATGCCCGGCAGCAATTGCACCACCTCGTTCGGGTTGAGTTGGCTGAACGTCGTCGACTGACCGAGCCCGTTGCGCAGCGACTGCCAGTTGTAGTTGCTTCGCGCCGAATAGAGCATCGTCAATGCCGGGAAATATAAGATGATGAGCAATTCAAAGAATCCGGTAGCCTGCTTGCCGACACAGCTTATGACGTGCGGCACCAGCAACGCCAACGCCGGCGTCAACGGGAAATAATAGCGCGGCATCTTCAGCAACGACGCATACTGAATGACGAACATACACGCCACCGCCAGAACCGAAATCCACGCGAAATTGCCCGACTTGAAGAGTTCGCGGCGACGATTGCCTATCAGCGCCGCCACAAACGCACCTACGACGATAAGCGCACCCGGCACGGTGAAAAACTTCAGCAACAAATCGCGCACCATCACGTTGCCGACAATGTTGCGTACGCTCGAAAAGGCGCGCTGCTTATGCACGCTGTCGTGTAGCAAGAAGTTGAAAAATCCGGGATAAAGTATCAGCGCAACGACCACCGACCCGACGGCTGAAACCAGCAGCCACTTGATGAGGTCGCGACGGCGATACTTGGCGCATGCACACATCACAACAACGCCGAAACCGATGATAAAGATTGCGTTGAAGTAGCCCAACGAAATGGCAGCGGCAATCGTTAAAGCAAGCCCGACGACGAGCCGGCGCACCGCAACGGCTTCGCCTTCACGCAGACGTATGATGAGGTCGACGCCGATAAGCATTACTGCAATTATCGCCGTTTCAGCCATCTGATATTCGCGAATCAGCAACGTATTACGTATCGACATCCAGTTGCCGAAAGCCATCACCAATCCCACGAAAACGAGCAGTGAACGCTTCGGATAAATGCGACGTAGCAGCCTCAGCATCAAGAAAAACGACAGGCTGAAAAACAGCAAATTCAACGCACCGCCGCGCCATGCCAGCGAATGAACGTCGAACGTATCGAAGCCAATCAAGAACGGGCGCAGAAACATATAATACAGACTCGCATGCGGCGCATCGCCGTTGTTTACCCACAGTTGAGCAACGTCGGCGACAGCACCCTCGACACCGCCGCGGTCGTCGGCAACAAGTAGATGCTTGAGTTGCTCGCCCGAGTAGTCGCCATCAGGAAGCGGCGAGTTGTAGTAAGCGTTGCACGTCGAAATCGACACCGAGAAGATTTCGTCGCTGTGCAGTTGCTTGCGCAAGTCGATATTCACAGCCCTTATGCAAAAAAATGCGACGAAAATCACGCCGACCACAGCCATATCAACCGCACGACGATGAGCGGCATAAAAAGCCGACAACCGCTCGCAAAAGCGGTCGTAAGCGTTCGGCGTTCGCTGTTTATCCTTATGTTTCGGTTTACCCATAGTTCGTTGATTGAGCCTATAATTTGATAACGCCCGCGCGACAACCATCGCCGCCCGAAGCATCGTTTTGCAAAGTTCGCAAATATTTTTATTATACCCAAAAAAATTTCGCCGCACAGAAAGATTATCGCTTTGCATACTGCGGATTAGTTCAATCGTTAAAAATAGAACAATCAACTATTCCACTTTTCGATGCGTTCTTTTATTAAAGTTTTTGGCAACCGCAAATTTAGTTCTAACAATTCTCGCAATTTAGTCGCGGCATAGGTAGACGAAATAATTCTTTCTTCCACTAAACGGTCGAAAACGAAAATAATCCCTTTTACATCAATACTCGACTCAATGGCTTTCTTTCGGAGTTGCCCATCGCCCGTCAGTAACGTATAATTGTGTTTCTTCGCATAATACCACACTGCGCAATCAGGGATTGAAACATTACCTCCCGCATTGTTGTGCAGTTCTACTACTTCAAGCAATTCTTTTGCATCAAACGATTGAACATAAAGTTTTCCATTATCAATATATTTGCGAATGGCTTTGATTTGGTCGTTATCGGTAATTTCATTTACAATAAAGTCAACCGTGTGCACTTTTATCGACAAATCAAAGAATTGCTCTAACATTCCAACGGAATAGAGGTCAATGAAAATATTTGTATCGTTTACTACAATTTCCATTCTACACTAAACTCAATTGGTTACGCACAACACCCACAGGCACATTCAACAAGACACCGGCTTTGGATATTGATATAATTTCACTTGCCAAAGCCCTATACACCAACCTGACAAATCGATTTGTTTGCTCGGTTTTATATCGACTGCGATCCACTTCTTCTTTGAATTGTTGATTACGATTCTTCTTTATATGAAATGTTTTGTAGCGACTTTCTGTTATTATGTTTAGTGCCCAAGCCTTATGCATCAAAGCATCAATTGAGATTCCAAATTGTATCTGTATGTCTTGCAGTTCTTGCAATGAAATATCTTTACGATTCATCCCGATTCTTTGAATGAAAATATCTTTTGAAATTAACATTTCGCTTGCAAAAAGATGACACAACTGCTCTATTCCTCGTTGGTTTATAGAGCTATCGAACGTCAGTATCAAATGGCCCAATTCATGCAAAGCCGTAAAACGCTTACGTTCGCTATCACAACTCCGATTAAGCACAATAAACGGATTTTTGCCATTCACATAACCGCTTAAACCGTCAAAGCTATTCGGGGCATCTATTTCTATAACTTTGATTTGGTTTTCTTCAAGAATCTCAATAAGATTATTGATACCATCCTCGCCCAATTTCCATTCACTCTTTATGCGAGTGACAAACGAGAACACGTCATCTTCGCTTTGTATCAAAACATTTCGACATATCGGCTTAAATTCCGACTTGATGTCATTAAATGATTCTATTTCAAAATAACGTTCCAAGTTGTCTTTTACAACCTCTTTAATGGCGAGTTCCTGCTTTTTGCCCAATTTAGATTCCTTGCGAAACTCAACTTTCTCAACAACGACACTAAGAGGTCGAAAAAAATAATCGACACTCACTCCCAACGCGTTTGCAAGAATAATTAGCGACTTGCTATCGGGCATCATCTTTCCGGTTTCGTATTTTGAAATAGACTGCTTACTCAATGCATTACCTGCTTTCTCGCAAAGAGTATCCATAGATAATCCTTGCATTATCCGAGCTTGCTTTAGTCGTGACGAAAATAGAGCATTCATTGTGTTATCATAAATTGTTTAGGTTTACAAATTTACATATTCCATCCAATTTGTCAACCGAAAAACAACAAAACAGATTAATTTTTAAACTTAATTAACAGCAAATAAAAAATTTGGCAAATATATCAATAAAAATACATCGACACATTTATTTCTCAAAAAATTTCGTATCTTCGCAGTAGTTGTAATCCACATTATAGACCGATGAAAGAGCCGAAGATATCCATCCGATTCTACAACGACTGCGAGGTCCGCGCCGTCTGGGCGGAAGATAGTGCCCGATGGTATTTCTCTGTCCTTGACGTCATTGGTGCCATCAACAAACAAGACGACTATGCCAAAACACGCAACTACTGGAAGTATCTGAAGACTAAACTCAAGAAGGAAGGAAATGAGTTGGTTAGCGCCACTAACCAACTGAAATTACGCGCAGCCGACGGGAAGAAATATCTCACCGACACGCTCGATGCCGACGGCATCGCGGCACTTGCGAAAGCGATACCCAATCAAAAAGCAAAGGCTTTTCTCGAATGGCTCACCTATAGTGACAACACCATCGACGGGCAGAGCAAGAAGAAGGCTTATGCGCTATACGAAAGCAATATGCTCGACACGTTTAGCGAGGGAACTGTAAAGGCACTGCAGCAGATACACGCATATATTTTCGGCGGACTGTATGTGTTTGCCGGGCAGATACGCACCAAAACAATCTCGAAAGGCGGTTTCACCTTCTGCCTTGCCCAATACTTGCCTCAGCAGTTGGAGCGGATAGAGCGAATGCCGGAAAACACGCTTGATGATGTGTTTGACAAATATGTAGAGATGAACGTGGCACACCCATTTATGGAAGGCAACGGACGCAGCACACGCATATGGCTCGACTTGATGCTCAAAACGCGACATCGCTGCTGCATCGACTGGAGCAAGATTGGAAAGCACGACTACCTGGAAGCAATGACACAAAGCGTCGCCGATTCTACACGCATCAAGCAACTCCTTCACAGCGCCATAACCACAGAAACCAACAGCAGAGAAATATTCCTCAAAGGCATCGACTATTCATACTACTACGAACAAGAAGAATAGGAATTAGGATGGGCGGATAACCGAGCGGATAAATACGCTGTCCGCACGCCTCTTACCTATTACCTATTACCTATTACCTCGCGAGGGAGACGTTGACCGACAAGCCGTAGTTGCTGTTGGTGGTCGGATACGACGATGAGGAAATCAGCGGTTTGTTGATTTGGTGGTCGAAGTACGCCGAAAGGGTTATGCGCTTGCTGAGCACGTAGTTGGCGGTAAAGTTGATGGTCATCGACTTCGTTCCGCTGGTTGCCTGGCTTGTACCTTCCTGTATTTTACGGATAAGCGCTTGCGTGTTTTGCAGCGAGAAGTCGCAATTGAGCGTCAAGTCGTTGCTTACGCCTTGCTGTTTGCCCTTGATTTTGAGCACGGAGTTGAAGTTAGCAATCTTATAGCCTGCGCCGACGGTCACGCCACGCTGATTGGCTTCGACGAGTTGTCCGGCGTCGGAGTTAAGCGTAAGCGTACGGCTGTCGCGATATTCGGCGTTGAGAGTCAAGTTGTTGTGCAGCGTAGCGGCAAGACCGACGAGCGGGGCGAACTTCTCGGTAATCGACACCGACGAGATGTTATAGGGCGACGACGGCACGGGGCGTTGCGTCAGTTCGTCGAGGGTAAAGCCGAGGTCGCCGCCAATCGACACCCAGTTGAGGTAAGAGTTGAACGACCCGACGCTGTAAGTACATTGATAAGCGTGCGAGAGCGTCAGACTCTTGAAAATCTTCTTGAGGTTGCCGATTTTGATAAGGCCATCGTAGGTCACGCGCCAGTTTGGCAATATCTTCGACAGCGAGGGGAAGGGCGACAGCGTAACCTTGTTGGGGTCTTTGCCGGTGTAGGCGGCAAGGAACGCCGGAATCATCACGTCGCTGCTCATCTGATTGACACCGCCGACGCCGTCGGTGTAGGGCTGTCCGGCATAGGCTGAGCCTTCGAGGAATCCCGTCGAGGGATAGACCGAGCCGGCATAGCGTTGCTCGAGACGTTGTGCAATCTGCGGCAGATAGGATATAAACTTGTTGTAGGTGTCGCTGTTGTAGCCGTCGTCGGCGCTGCTGCGTCCCAGGGCGGTACGGATGGCGCAGGTGGTCATGTTGAAACTACCTGTGCGCGTGGTCGGCATGCCGTCGTACATGAATTGCACCTGGTTGGTACGGTTGTCGGTATGGTTTGCCGTAAGTTGGATTTTCAATCCGCGAATCGGCTCGAGTTGCAGTTCGAAGGTATACTCTTCGGTGCGCGAGAAGATTGCCGGCGACGTTTGGTTTTGGTCGCAGAGCAGCCAACCGCGGTCCATGGCTTTTTGTAAGTAGCCCTCGTCGGTAAATCCGAAGGCGAAGTCGAGGCCCGGCGACATCGGTCCGTAGTTGCGCGACTGTCCGAGCAAGTCGCCCACGTCGGGGATGAATTGCGAAATGTTTGACGTGTGCGTGTTGCGCCACTTAAATGACGCACTGCGCACCGACATGGCGAAACGCGCTGCGTGGTCGCCGATTTCCTTCCAGATGTTTTTGTCTTCCTTGAGCGATTCGGTGACTACCACCTTGATGTTTTGCTTGCCCGTGGTGATAATCTTCAGGTTGTTTTCGTCGACGATTTCCGTCTTGATGGGGAACGGCTTTCCGTCGAGGGTCGTAGCCTTGACTTGCAGTTTCTTGGTTTTCAAGTTGTGGCGCACGTCGGTCGCCGTCGAGTCGTTGAGTTGGAACGTGCGCTGGAATTTTTTCGGCTTTTTCTGCTTGGTCTGCGTACGCTGATTGTTGGAGAAGCGCTTGTTGATTTCTTTGAGATATTTGCTCTTGTTGTAAAGATTCTCGAAGTTAAACTTACCGTCGACGTTCCACACGCCGTTGTTGGCAATCGAGTTACCCACGCTGCTGCCTTCAATTTCGGTGCCGCGGTCCCATTTATAGGTTGAGTTGTACGACACGTTACCGGTCAAGAAATCGAGCGCCGGGATTTTGTTGAACGGAGCCTTATACGACGCCGTAAAGGTTTGGTCGTAGTTCCACGGCGTGCCGAAGCCCTTGATGCTGTTCCACACGGTGTCGCGCCACTCTTTGTAGCGGTCGGGGAACAACTTCTTGTTGACTTGTCCCATTGCCTCTTCGATGCGCGCCATCGTGTTCGACGAGAACGACAGCGACAACTGCTTCGTCAAGTTCCACTGCAATTGGAATTGACGGTCCCAATAGAAGTTTTTGCTCACCGACACGGGCACTTCGACACTAATGTCCGCCTCGTTGCGCGACTGTAATTCGTAGTAGTAGCGCGTCATGTTGGTAAGGAAGTTAATCGACGTCGGCAGGTAGTTGAACTCCCAATCTTTGAAGAATTTCAGGTTTTTCGACTTGCTCTTGATGCTCGAGAAAGGCTTAAACGGCTTGAAATAGGGAGTGAACGCATATTGGAAACTTCCGCGGTAGTCGTTGATGTGCTCATACTCGATTGTCGGCGAAATATTTTCTTGCTTGTTGAACGAGAAGTTGAGCGTAAAGTTAGCGGGGTCCCACGGCATAGGCGTTTTGCCCTTGACGCCGAAGTTGAAGCCCGACACGCTGAAACTCTTCACGGTCGATTGGTCGATGGCGTAATTCTTGATGGAGTCGCGTTCCGCCTTGTCGACGGCGTTGTCGAGCGCATCTTCCAAGAGGATATCTTGGTCGAGCGGATTGTATTTCGGCGACGTTTTCTCTTTGGTCAACGAATAGTAGACCGGCGCTTTGAGTTTAACCTTTTCGGGCAGGAATCGCCCCACGTCGACCTGTGTGGCTACGTTGTACTGCTTATAGTCGTCGAGGCGACGATTTGCCAAGCTCTGGTCGACGCCGCCGAATCCGACGGTTTCGATGTGTCCGGCGAAGTTGACGGTAGCGATGTCGCTGATGCCGAGGTTGACGTTAGCCTTAGCCGCCCAACCGCCGTCTTCGTCGAAGTCGGTCACCTTGAGTTCGTTGACCCACACCTCGCCGCTGCGTTCGCTTGCCGAATTGTTGCGCACGCCAATCATCACCACGCGGACGTCGCCCAACGACGGGTTACCAATCACGCTGACGCGGTTGCCGTCGTGATAGGGGTCGTAGTCGCTGTAGACCGTCGTATAGCCGACGCCGCTCGACGGGTCTGCCTTTTCGCGGTTACGTTGCTTCTTGACGTCGGTAAACACGCTGGTGTGGATGTCGAAGAAGTTCTGCTCGGGCCATACGATGTAGCGGTCGTTTTGGCTGTTATTGTTGTAGAACACGCCGCCTTGAATTGCCGGAGTGAGTTTTACGGGCACTTCGTATTCGTAGTAGTTGTTCTTGATGTCGGTACCAAGGCGCAAGAACACGGAGAAGTCGCCATCCTTAAGGTCGCCGGCAACGTCGGTAATGAGCCGTTCGGCGTGGGCGAACATCTGCAGACGCTTGTAGATGCGCAAGTCGAGCGACGTATTCTTGTAGACGGCGCGGGCATCGCCGGGCTTGATGTTGGTAACCTTCAGCGAGAGCGATTGCTCGTTGAGTTGGGTGATTTGCGACTGACCGGGGTCGACAACGCGGTTTACGCCCGGCGGAAGCACATAGTTGACCGGCTCGCGTCCGGAGTTTTCCTCGATGTTGACAACCGACATAGCGAGTTGCCCTTCGGCAGGCGTTTCGCCGCGAGTATTGAGGTTGTAGTCGTAGGTACGCCAATCTCCGCGAACGAGTTCCATGGTGGCGAAACGCAAGTGGGTTGTTTCGCGGAATCCGGTAAGGAACATACGAATGAAGCGAATTGTCGAGAAGTCGGAAATCGAGCCTACTTTCTTTTCGTATTCTTTAAGAGGTATCTTGAACTGATACCAAGTTGTTGCTTGCTTTTGACCGTTACGGAGGGTTGCAATGTATTCTTGCTTGTCGGTGATGTAGTTTTCGCCGACAACCATATCTTTAGGACGCAACGAGATGTGATATTGATAGTATCGCTCATACTCGTTGAGCGTATTGTCTTGGTTGATGTCTTCGACGTCGGGCACGGAGCGCGACGATTGGTAGAGACGGTCTTTGCTGTCGTCGTCGCCGAGCGAGTTGCCTTCGGTGCCGTTGTAGTGCTTATAGCGCTCGAGCACGCCGGCTTGCTTTTCGTCGTAGTCGTATCCGCGGTAGTAGTGATAGTTGTCGCCGGCGGGGTCGTTGAAGGGCGAGAATTGGTCGTCTTCGAGTTCGGCAATCTTTGCGGGCGACAATTTCAGTCGCAGATTGTTGACGTAGTTCTTGTAGGTCGGGAATTCGAATTCGGCATCGGTATGCAAACCGTTGAGACCGACGTCTTGATAGCGACGAGCGCCTGCGGTGTTGTCGAAGGCATAAGCCACCGACGTTTCGGTCGACACGCGACCCCACACGGTTTCGCGGGTTTTGTTGGTGCTTCCGTCGATGGGATTTCCGTTTTCGTAAGCCTTGAAACCGTCTTTGAGGATGTCTTCGCTCACCTCGCCGAGGTTGAAGTAGAGGTCGCCGCCTTCGCTGGTGTTGGGCACGTCGACGTCGTCGATAAACGGGTCCATAAGCCAGAACTGGATGTATTCGATGTTCGACGACTCGAAGTTGGTGTTGTCGAGTTTACGCATGATACCGCCCCAACGGCGCTCGGGATTGAGCAGGTTGAAGTCGGCGTCGATATTCGTATCGTCAAGGTTATACGGACCGCGTTCGGTCGGGTAGAACGACAGGTTGAGCGTCTGGATTGCCGATGCCTCGCCGTAGTTGAGTTCGCGATTAGGCCAAATTTCTTTGGTAGTCACCTCGCGGATATAGGGGCTCGACATCTGACGGAGGTCGTTCTTGAGATAAGCCGGGCAGAGCGACGAATTTTTCTGCGTAAACATACGGTCGACGTAGTACCAAGCCAAGAGTGCGCGATTTTTGCCGTAGTCGATGTTGTTCGACAGCGCCGCCTCGGGGAAGAGTGCGTCGGCTGACGAGTCGTAGGGCGTCGACGCCAAGAACCACGAATAAGGAGAACGGATGTCGATGGTGTTCTGCGAGGTCTCGAAGTCGTCGATAAACGAGCTGCCCGAGTTTGTTCCGGTCTTTTGCTTATGCGGCACGAGTTGGGCGAATTCGCCTTGCACGCTGAGTGTCGACGGCGCGGTGGCGTTGACAGTCGGTATCTTGTTGACCAAGTTGGTCAGCCACATGAAGTTTTTGTTGTACGACATGTTCATGCCCCATATCGTATTGTTGATAAGTTCGTCGCCGATATTTACTTTCTCGGTGAGCGGCTTCTCGCTGAAGTGCATGAGCGTACCGCCGATATTGAAATCTTTGTTGAAAGCGTAATTGAGGTCGAGTCCGAGCAACGTTTTTCGCTGCATGCTATAGAGCGACTGATTTTCGAGCGACACGCTGATGTTCGTCCCCGAATCGATGATGCTTTGGTTTGTTATGGTGACTATACCCATGTTGTAGTCGACGGTATAGTCGCTGTTTTCGGTGAGCGTAACGCCGCCGGCAGTGACAACCACCGACCCGCGAGGCACGTTCATGGCGTTAAGCCGAATCTGAGAGCCCGATGAGGCTTGGTATTCGCCTTCGAGAATGAATTTATTCTTGTCCTGGAATTGCTTTGCGACGGTCTGCGTAGAGTCGTAAAGTTCTTTGTAGACGTACTTTTTGGCGTCGTCGGGGTCGGCTATTTTACTCTCCAAATAGGAGCCGAAAGGCTCGGCAACGGGGAAAATAATCTTGCCTTGCGATGCAACGACGGTATAGCCTTCCAAGAAGTCGTAGAAACCGTCGGGATTGGTCTCGTTGTTGATGTCGAGACGGTCGAGATTCATCACGCGAAGCAGCGGCGTGCTGCGGATAGGCTCTACGGGCAGATATTGCACGGCAGTACCGGTTGTATCGTTAAGATACTTTATGTTGAGTTTGAAATTCTGCTTTTGAACCTGATAAGCGCCCAACGAATATACGTTTTTCATCATCAGTCGCCAGTTGGCGAACTGCGGCGACACGGTTGCGCCCTTGAGCAACTTCAAGTAGAGGGATTGGCTTGTGTCGGTCACGTCGCTCGAAAATTCGCCGACCTTGTAGTTTTTGCCTTGGTAGGTGTATTCGTAAGCCACACAGAGGATTTCGTCGGCGTTCAGAGCCGATGTGAGCGAGATGTAGCCCAGCGAGGCGTTGAGTTTGTATTCGCTCGACGTCAACAGACGTGCGCTCTCGATTTTCTCGAAGTCGCGACCGCCCTCGATGCCGACAGCCGACAGAGGCTCAAGCGCCGACGTCACCGAACTGATGTAACGAGCGTCGGGATAGCCGGTTTTGATTTCGTTGAGCAGGTTATTGCTGTTGTTCGAAGGCACTGCCACCGATGCGTCGGGCGTCCAATGGTTGCTCTGTAGCACTCGATTTTCGCCCAAGTCCATAAAGCCGACAATGTTGCGCGACTCGTTGTAGGAGCTGCGCGTATTGGTTATCCACACTTCGATGCGCGTAATGTTGATGCCCGACGACACATACGGCAACTTCGAGGCGAATTCGTCGTAGTGTTCGCGGAAGAAATGCGACAGGAAGAAGTGGCGGTTTTTGTCGTATTCGTCGGCATTGATGCTGAACGCGGTCTTCTGCGCGCCACCCTTGGTGTTGACGGTCTGCGATTCACTGTTCTGCTGCGACACAAGCGCCGTCACCGTCAGTTTGCCGAACTGCAACTTGGTCTTCATACCGAAAAGCGCCGTGCTACCTTTGATGAGAGACGAACCGGTGGTCATCGACACGTTGCCGGCTTCGATGCTCTTGATGATTTCGTCTTCCTTGCCTTCATACTTGAGTTTCAGGTTCTTGGAGTCGAAATCGAAGGTTGCATCGGTATTGTAAGTCATGTTGAATTTCAACTTATCGCCCACCGACGCATCGACCGTCGCTTGGATTTTCTGGTCGAAGTCGAAGTAGGTTTTGCGGCGAGCGCTTGCCGGAAGTGCCGGGTTGTCGGTCTTGTTCGACTTCACACCCATCTGCACCTGCACGCTACCTTGCGTCTTGAGTTGCACGCCACCCGGTCCGAACACCTTTTCCAACGGACCGAGCGAGAACTTCATGTCGAAGATATTGAACTTGTCTTTGCCCTTATTTTCGTAGAGTTCGGAATTCTTCTTGCGATAATATTCCATCATCGACTCGCGAATTTCTTTGCTGTTGTATTCGTCAGCCGAGAGGATGAAGGGCGTAACGATTTCGCGGTCGCCGATGCGAGTGCGCACGACGTAGCACCCCGTTGTGGGGTCGTATTCAGCCTCCGACTTGACGTTCGACGGGTCGCGAAGGTCGATAGGATTTCGTTCGTTAGAGAGCACCTCGTCGTACGACGTCGGCACGGTGTTTTTCACCTTATAGTGCAGGCGCGACGAGTCGGCGGGTTGCGGCGTCTGAGTCGACAACGGCGGCGGTGGTGTCAGTTCCGACTTCTTGTACTGCGGAAACACCATAACCGAGCTCGCCAAGCATAACAGCACGGCGAGTACTCCCGTTTTACGATATCTCTTTTTGAACGACGCCATGAAGCAACTACAAAATTTTAAGCGCCATCTTGATAATTTCTTCCACCTTCAGCGACGGTTGCTCCCTAAGCAACTTACCGACAGCCTTTTGCACGGCGGCACGCGTAAAGCCCAACATAATGAGAGCGGCAACCGCTTCTTCGTAGGCTTCGCCGCTGCCCGTTTCGGCAACCGCAGCAGCACCGCCGACGCTTGCAACCTTGTCTTTGAGATCGACAATGATGCGCTGAGCCGTCTTGGCACCGATGCCTTTTACCGATTTGAGCATACCGGAATTGCCCGAAGCAATCACCGACATAAGGTCGTCGACCGTCAGCGACGACAATATCATTCGCGCCGTGTTCGGACCAACGCCCGACACGCTAATCAGTAGTTCGAACATTTCGCGTTCCTCTTTGTTGCGGAACCCGTAGAGCGTATAAGCGTCTTCGCGAATAGCCTCATAGACAAAGAGTTTCGCCTCGCGAAGATTCTGAATGGCGGTATATGTATTGAGGGAAATGTTCACATAATACCCCACTCCGCCGCAGTCGATAACGGCGTACGTCGGGGCTATTTCTGCAATTTCTCCTCGTAGATAGTCGTACATAAGTTATAGTATATTGCAATTCCTAACAATACTATAACGATACGACCGGGCTTTTATTGCCATCGGCGGCAAAAAAGTTGCCGACGACGGAACGCGCTCTAACCTTCATTATTCATACTGTTCCGTCACGAAAGGGCTAAATGGCAATGCATTAGCGTGAGCACAGCGATGACGATGCAGAATGTAGTAAATCCTACCTTTAAAGAGGAAGAGCGAGCATTGCGCTAAGGCGTTGCCAGTTAGCCCTTGCAGTAGGAAGAGTATTAATCCATAATTCAGCTATTATTCCACGTAATATTTAAGTGGCTTGGCGATTT
>JBJEDO010000054.1:0-4840 GCA_051872155.1 Candidatus Limisoma sp. | reverse complement strand
TTTCATATTCTTATAGGGTTTGGTTTTAAAGCAAAATTAAGTATACTAAGTCACATTGCCAACTAAAACTGACAAAATTGCGAATTTAAGAGATGAAAAAGCGAAAAACCGATTCATCTTCCGATGCAGTGGTATTCGAACCCTTCTTCGGCGAGTTCTGTCGGGTCGTAGATGTTTCGGCCGTCGACGATGACGTTGCCGCACATCACCTTCTTGACCACCGACCACGACGGCAGGCGGAATTCTTTCCATTCGGTGACGAGGACAAGCGCGTCGGCGTCGATAATTGCGTCGTACATATCTTTAGCATAAGATACGGCAGTGCCGATGCGACGGCGACATTCGTCCATAGCAACCGGGTCGTAGACCTTCACTTTTGCACCTTCTTTGATTAGTCGGTCGATGACGACGAGAGCCGGAGCCTCGCGCATATCATCGGTTTCGGGTTTGAAAGCCAGCCCCCACAGGGCAATTTGTTTGCCTCGCAGGTCGTTGCCCGGGATGGCTTTACGAAGTTTGTCGACGAGAATGCCTTTTTGGAATTCGTTGACGCGTTCGACTGCCTCGATGATGTGCATGTTGTAGCCATGCTCACGACCGGTATGAATCAGCGCTTTAACGTCTTTGGGAAAGCAACTGCCGCCGTAGCCGCATCCTGCGTAGAGAAATTTGTTGCCGATACGCACGTCGGAGCCGATGCCCTTGCGCACCATGTTGACGTCGGCGCCAACGAGTTCGCAGAGGTTGGCAATATCGTTCATAAAGGAGATGCGAGTGGCAAGCATCGAGTTTGCGGCATATTTAGTCATCTCGGCGGAGGCAATGTCCATAAAAATCACGCGGAAATTGTTGAGCAAGAAAGGACGGTAGAGTCGCTCCATAACGCGGCGCGCGCGGTCGCTCTCGACGCCGATAACAACGCGGTCGGGCGACATGAAATCCTTGATAGCTGCACCCTCTTTGAGAAATTCCGGGTTCGAAGCCACTTCGAACGGCACGTCGACGCCGCGGCGGTCGAGTTCTTCGCGAATCGCCGCTTTGATTTTTACCGAAGTGCCTACCGGAACGGTGCTCTTTGTGACGAGAATGGCATATTTGTTGATGTTTCTGCCGAACGTGCGAGCCACCTCGAGCACATACTTGAGGTCGGCGCTGCCGTCTTCGTCGGGAGGAGTCCCCACGGCGCTAAACACCACTTCCACGCTGTCGATAACGCTTTCGAGCGAGGTGGTGAAGTTGAGTCGGTTGGCTTCGACGTTGCGCGAAACCAATTCGTCAAGACCCGGCTCGTAGATGGGTATAATGCCTTTTTTGAGGTTCTCTATCTTGTTGCTGTCGATGTCGACGCAAGTAACTTCCGCACCCATTTCGGCGAAACATGCACCCGAGACGAGCCCAACATATCCTGTACCAACGATTGCTACTTTCATTTACCTAAAATTAAAAAAGTCAATATCTTATTGTTTTCGATTACATATATAACGCCGAGCGTTACCGTCACTACGCATAACGCCACAGCCGCCGAAACTACCAGCGACGGAACGAGTGCCAGGCTGAGTTGCCGCATCGGCTCTTGCAAGCATGTGAGCGGAAATAAGAAGAAGTAGTGAAGCAAGTAAATGCCGAGGCTTTTGTTGCCCTGTAAGACAAACCACATCCGCACTCGAGACGGTTTCGCGGTAGCGTCGGTCGAATCCTCTTTTTTGCCGTCATATCGATAGACCAACGAAAATGCAACGAGCATTAAGCAGAAATGGAACATCGGCAGAGTGAGGTGTGACGCCAAGTCGGGCAGTGCGGCGAATTCCCACGGATAGGCGGTGTGGTACCAACAGAATGCGCCGACGACTGTTGCTGCAAACACAATCCAATGATTTTCCGTCAATCGGCGGAAGCCGTTGCTCGACTTGTGGCAGAGAGCGCCGACGACAAATGTCGGGAAGAACTGCGTAGCCATCGCTATGCAAAACGGGTCGTGGTTGTTGTCGGGATTGTTCACCAATGGCGAAACGACAATTAATCCGACATAGACAGCAATCGATGCTATTATCCACAGCGTGAGCGACTTGACGCGTCGAAGCGCTACCGCCATCGCCCAATAAAGCAGGATGACGACCATCAGTGTCGGCGTAAACCAGTAGCCGTCTTTCCAAAACGAAGTAAGCATAGACGGAATAGAACCGGTCATAGGCGAGCGGAGTCCGCTATGCGGAAAATAGACCACCCAAAGCGCGCTTACTACGAAAAACGGTATCAAGAGCTGCCGAGCGCGACGCCAAAGGTTAGGCGCAACAACGTTGCCGTCGCTCGTTTTATAACTAAACCATCCGCTGATGAAGAAAAACACCGGCATATGAATCTGCCCGATGATTTTGAATGCAATAGCAGAGTCGATTTGGCGAATGCACATCGTCAGCACATGTCCCATAACGACGAGAAAAATAGCGATGCCTTTGAGCATGTCGAAGCTGTCGATGCGTTTATTCGTTGCCGTCATTGTCGCTGATTTTCATGATTAAAGAAGGGTGAATAAAAGCGGTTGCAACAGCCATTACGCCGGGAATCGACACGACAAGACGACGGTCGCCGCGGATGCGCATCAGTGTGCCCTCGCAGCCGCTGAACATGCCGCCGATAACGCGCACGCGGTCGCCGCGATTGAGGTTTATTTGGTCGGGCGAGAGGTAGATGAGCCCGTCGTCGTTGGTGGCTGATACGCTGATAAAGTTGTCCATTTGGCGCTCCGGAACGATGATGGGTTTCTTGGTCTGCGGGTCCATCATATAGCGAATCGGCAGCGACGTTGTTGCTTTGAACTGCTTCATCTCGCCGACCGACATCTTGATAAATATCAAGTTGTGGACCGAAGGCACCAACTTACGCACGCGACGCGCGCGTACCACAACATCTTTGTAGCACATCGGGATGAACGACTCCACACCCGCATCGTCGAGCGAAGCCTTTACCTTCATCTCGCGATTGTAGGTGACGCGTATGGCGTACCAGTTTTGGGCGTTGTTGTCAGTTTTTTGCATATTCCGTAGTTGCGCTAATATTTTATAACGCACAAATCGTCGAAATATTGCATCTGCCTGAAACAATTAAGCGAGAGATGCTCGGATTTTCCGAAATCAAATCTAAAATTATTTTTTCCGGTCGGTTTTTGCCTTGTTCTAGTCGTATTTTGTGATGTTCTAGTCGTGTTCTAGTCGTATTTTGTGCTGTTCTAGTCGTTACTAGTCGTGTTTTTGTACGTTTCTAGTCGTTACTAGTCGTGTTTTTGTGCTGTTCTAGTCGAACGAACACAAATTCGTTCGGATATCGTTTTAAACAAGCCGGCAATGCTATGATATCGGTTTTATTACTTCCCAATATCCACCTTTGTAAGAGCCAATTCGCTTAATACATCCTTCTGCCACCAGATTCTCCAAACGCCTTTTAATTGTGCTGTCGTGTAGTGCTAACCGCTTTGCTATTTCTAAACGAGAGATGCTCGGATTTTCCAGAATCAAATCTAAAATTTGTTTTTTCTGGTCGGTTTTTGCGTTTTCCGGTCGGTTTTCGCCTGTTTTCTGGTCGGTTTTTGCGTTTTCCGGTCGATTTTCGCCCGTTTTCTGGTCGGTTTTCGCGTTTTCCGGTCGGTTTCCGCCTATTTTCTGGTCGGTTTTTGCGTTTTCCGATCGGTTTTCGCCTATTTTCCGGTCGGTTTTTGCGTTTTCCGGTCGGTTTTCGCCTATTTTCCGGTTGGTTCCTTTGTCGCCTATCTCCACTATACCTTCGTAGAGGTCAAGCATTGCTTTGATATCTTGCTCGTTGCCTCCCGTAGAAAGGGTTAAGGCGGTTCTATCCACTCCATTATTGTGAGTCTCCTCAAGCATTATTGGGGTATGGTAAACCTTATTCCAAACCGTACTAATGCCACACAAGCCGCTTCCGGCTCTTTCTCCAAAATCTATTAGAGAAAACATTTTCAGCATAATCCCGTTGCGCGGGTCTGAAATACCGCCGGTAATAGCCTCGGAAATAGAGATACGTACGCAGCCCGGATTTGAAAATTTGTAGCCTTCTTCTGACTTCTGAATTACAATACCTTGTCTGCCGTAAAAATCAGCATGAACCACCGTATTGGTAATAGCTTCGCGGAGAAGTTTGTGTATAGGAGTGTCATCAACTCGTTGATTGCCATTAAGAACAAAAGGCACTTTGAGCCCTTGTTGCATTCTGTTTAAAGCCTCAATCACAAAATCGAAGACGTTGCCACTCCAATCGCCGGACGTTGACACAATACGGTCTGTCCACCTGGTTGCCCCCAACATTCGATTCTCTTGATAGTCCAAGAAATAATTTGGAAATTCCCGCGTTATTTCATATTCATAACCAAACATCAGCAATCCGGCTGCAGTAGGGTGATAAAGACCATCCGCACCAATAGTCATAGCTCCAATTTTTCTCAAGAACAACTCATCATCTTCATTGTTCCACAAATGGTTACTGTGACACGACCTGAAGAAGTTTCGATAACCCCTGACTGAGTCCTTGCAAAATACCGAGCTATCCATATTTTCTAAAACTTTGGCATCTTGCGTGGCAGCAGAAGCATCACGAAACATCAGCGATACTTCATCTATCGAGCAATGATAATCTCCGTCATGGTTACGACGATATGTCCCTGATTTCGGGTCTAAACCCACATACACGGGACGTGCACTTCTTTCGGCACGCGGAACATTAATTACCAATACATTGTTGCCGTTGACATTCTCAACTGTTACCATCCGGTCTGTAACAATATTTGCACTGACCTTTTGGCGATTGTTGACCATATTCCAGAAATCCTTTC
>JBJEDO010000053.1:0-5000 GCA_051872155.1 Candidatus Limisoma sp. | reverse complement strand
AATTACTATTATTTAGGTCCCAACAATCAGCAAATCGGACCGATGCCGTTAAACGAATTGATAGGGAAAATCAATGAGAATACCTTAGTGTGGACAGCAGGCATGAACGAATGGCAGCCGGCGGGATTCGTGCCGGAAGTGGCAGCCGCTTTGGCTTCACGCCATCAAAATATGCCGCCGCAACAACAGCCGCAGCAGCCATATACACCTAACAATCAGGGTTATGGTCAACAAGGCTACGGTCAACAAGGTTATGGTCAGCAAGGTTATGGTCAACAGGACTATGGTCAACAGGACTATGGTCAACAGGGCTATGGTCAGCAAGGCTACGGTCAGCAAGGCTACGGTCAACAGGGATACGGACAACAGGGATACGGACAACAGGGTTATGGACAGCAAGGCTACGGCGATTACGTGCCTGAACGTCCTCAGAACTATATGGTTTTCAGCATTTTGGCAATTCTATTCTGCTGCTGGCCGTTGGCAGTAGTAGCGCTTATCTATTCCACTAAGGTAAACAGCAACTACGATGTGGGCAACTACGCTGAAGCAACCGAATATTCAAACAAAGCACGCAGTTGGCTGATTGCGAGCGCAATATGCGGAATCGTAATAATAATATTCACCTTTATTCTTGCGATGGCAGGAGCAATATAATGCCACTCAGCGTTAAGGAAAAACGATACATCTACGCTGCCATTACAATCGTTGTAGTGGCAGCAATTGCTATTTATTCCTATTTCGTCGACACACGCGGCGCCGCCCTTGCGCCGAAGTGCCCGGTATTTCTCGCCACGGGATATAAATGCCCGGGCTGCGGCACGCAACGCGCTCTGCATGAGCTCGTTCACGGCAATTTCGTCGACTTTGCGCTCTACAACCCGATTCTCGTCATCGCCATTCCCTACATATTCATCCTCGTCTATCTGCAATACCTCGGCGGAGCCGACCGATTCCCCAAAGCGAATAAAATCTTCGCCGGAAGCACGGCTGCCCTCGCCTGGTTTATCATTATCATCGCTTACTGGATAATAAGGAATGTTTTGAATTTTTGAATTTGGTATTTTTTCTATATATTCGCCAAAAATTAGTCAGCTATGAAGGAGTATTTCTATATTGACGTCAACGGCAACCAAGTAGGACCGTGCCAACTATCGGACCTCATCGGCGTAATCGACCTCGACACAATGGTCTGGACGACAGAACTTTCCGACTGGGTGCCGGCACGCAACGTTGCCGAACTTGCCGATGCGCTCAACGCCTATCAAACTCAACATAACACATATCAGCAACAACAGATGTATCAACAACAGCAACCGCAGTACGGGCAATCGTCCTATCAGCGACGCCCGGCGCCGGGTCCAAAGCCCGACAACTACCTCGTGCTGAGCATTATTTCCGTATTTTTCTGCTGCCTGCCGCTCAGCATTGCAGCTATTATCTACGCAATTAAGGTTGACGAATACTGGTCGAAAGGCGAATACGAAAGCGCCTACGACGCATCCAACAAGGCGAAGAAACTGCTGATTTGGAGCGCAATAGCAACCGCTGCATTGACGATACTGTGCATCGTATTCTACATCTTTGTATTTGTACTTGCATTAGGTACGGCAGGATTAGCGGTGTTATAAGCCCACTCTACAACAAAGAAAGGATTCCGTCTACATCGCCGGGAGCAAAGCGCCGAATTTCGGTGTCGCGGGCAAACCATGTCATCTGCTTTTTTGCGTAGACGCGCGTGTTTTTCTGAATGCGCGCCACCGCCGTCGGCAGGTCCCAGACGCCGTCGAACATGGCGAACATCTCCTTATAGCCCACCGTGTTAAGCGAGTTGAGATGTCGCAAGGGATAGACACGTCGCGCTTCTTCGACCAATCCGGCTTCGACCATCATCTCGACGCGACGATTGATGCGGTCGAACAGCACGTCGCGCGGCAACGACATTTCGGTTTTAACAATTCTGAACGAGCGCTGCTTGGCGCTGTTGGTGCGCAGCGACGTGTAGGTTGTGCCCGATTGGCGACAAATCTCGACGGCATGCACCACGCGTTTCATATTTTTGCGGTCGACGCGCTCATAATAGTCGGGGTCGAGGCGTCGGAGTTCTTCGAGCATCGCCTCATCGCCCCGGCATCGCCAATCGTTGGCAACAGCCGCTCGCACCTCATCGCTGATAGTCGGAATGTTGTCGATACCCTTGCAGACGGCATCGACATATAGCATCGACCCGCCGCACATCACGGCATAGTCGCTCGCGACAAACAGTCGTTCGAGAAGTGCGATGGCGTCGGTTTCGAACTGCGCCGCGCTATAGTATTCGTCGAGTTCGAGCATATCGACGAAATGGTGCGGCACGGCACGGCGTTGAGCAGGCGTCGGCGCGGCTGTACCTATCGGAATACCGCGGTAAATTTGACGCGAGTCGGCGCTGATAATCTCAGCACCGACTCGTTGCGCCAATTCTACGGCTGTATCACTTTTTCCCGAACCGGTCGGTCCGGTAATGACTATTAACGTCTTGCGGCTCACCGTTGCTCAACGAGTTTGCAAATCTCGATAATCACGTCGGTAGCCTTTTCCATCGAGCTGACGGGCACGTATTCGTAGCGACCGTGGAAGTTCAGCCCTCCGGCAAAGATGTTCGGGCAAGGAAGACCCTTGAACGACAATTGCGCGCCGTCCGTTCCGCCACGAATAGGCTGTACCTTCGGCGTCACTCCGGCATTGAGCATCGCTTGTTTTGCGATGTCGACGATGAACATTACCGGCTCAATCTTTTCGCGCATATTGTAGTATTGGTCTTTGATTTCTATTGTACAGCAACCGGGGAACTCGTTGTTGGTCTTGCGCACGAGGTGCTCCAATTCCTTCTTACGACGCTCGAAGCGGTCCATGTCGTGGTCGCGAATGATGTAGGTGAGCGTAGTTTCTTCGACCGAGCCGTCGACGCCGATAAGGTGGTAGAATCCTTCGTAGTCTTCGGTATGTTCGGGAGTTTCCCAACGCGGAAGCATTATCATAAACTGGTTGGCGATGCGGATGGAGTTAATCATCTTGTGCTTGGCGTATCCGGGATGAACGTTGCGACCCTTGAAGATGACCTTAGCCGAAGCGGCGTTGAAGTTTTCATACTCAAGTTCACCGATAGCGCCGCCGTCCATCGTGTAGGCGAAATCGGCACCGAAGTGAGCCACGTCGAACTTATGAGCGCCCAAGCCGATTTCCTCGTCGGGATTAAAGCCGATGCGGATGTCGCCGTGCTTAATTTCGGGATGCGCGAGCAGATACTCAACGGCGGTTATAATCTCGGCAACGCCGGCTTTGTCGTCGGCTCCGAGCAACGTCTTACCGTCGGTCACAACGAGTCGCTCGCCGACGTAGTCTTTCAGTTCGGGAAAACCTTCGACCGTAAGCACCACACCCGACTCTGCGTCGAGCACGATGTCGCCGCCGTCGTAGTTTTCAACGATATGCGGATTGACGTGGCGCCCCGACATGTCGGGCGACGTATCCAAGTGGGCAATAAAACCTACGGTAGGCACTTTGCGGTCGGTGTTCGACGGCAAAGTTGCCATAAGATATCCGTTGTCGTCGAGGGTGATGTCCTTCAACCCTAACGATTGCAATTCTTTCTCTAATGCTTGAGCGAACACCATCTGCCCGGGTGTCGACGGCGTCAGATTGGTCAACTCATCGCTTTGGGTGTCGTACTTGACATAGCCCAAAAACCTGTCTAATACATTCATCGATATGTTAGTTTTGTTTTGAGTGCAAATTTAATGCATTTTCGACGGTTTGTCAAAACTCTGCGCTGTGTTTTACAACATCACTTAGTATTGACGCCTCGGCGGAATTCCGCCGGAGTCATGCCGTAGCGTTCTACAAACAGTCGGTGGAACGTCTGTCGGCTTTGGAAGCCACATTCCCGGCTGATGCCTTCTATCGTGTAGTTGGTCTTGCTGCGCAGCAATTTGACGGAATGCTCGAGGCGTAGATTATTGATGTAGTTGGGGAAGCCGTCGGCATACTGCTTGAACAACGTCGACAGATGTTTGGGCGACATCTGCGACATCTGCGCCGCCTCGTCGCGGCTAAAGCCTTGTTGTAGATAGAGTCTCCGCTCGACTATCACGCGGTCGACGGCGTCAAACTCCGCCTTGTCGGCATCGACTGCATCCTCCGACAGCGTTTCGGCGGGCTCCGTACGGATTCGGCGTCGCGCTTCGTGCGTGTCTGCCAACTCTTCAATCATCTCAACGGCTTTCCTGTTTTTAATCCTGATTTTCTTGCCGAAATACCTCAGCACAAAGACAAACGCAATCAAAACGACAATCACAACCACAAAGATGACAAAAATCAAGCGCTGGCGCTCCATCAGGCGGTTTTGCTCGACAAGTTGCATTTCCATATCCTTTGTCTTGTAGATTACCGACTGCTCGGCAATATGGTCGACATTCTCGCGCGCATACAGGCTGTCGGTCAACGTCTTGATTTGCATCGATTTCGCCAATGCTTCTTTAGTACGACCAAGTCCTGTGAGGCACTTCAACTCGTTGGCAAGCAACGTGTTTACGTAGTAGTGCGACAGCGTGTCGCGTCCGGCGGCAAACAACTCTTTTTCCGTTTTTAGTCGTTGCAAAGCCACCTCGTATTGATGCGTGCCAATCAGATACGACAGAGCCAAATCGCCTCCCTGCGGCGACGAACCGAAGTCGGTTTCACACAGTTGCTTGTACCACTTCGTAGCTCCGGAAAGGTCACCCAGTCCGACACAAGCCAACGCATGCAGCCCGGCGATTTCTGCCCGGCGCTTATCGTAGACGCCGTCGACCAAATCCGCGCAGCCGCCAAGAACCGTCAACGCCGCATCGCACTCTGCAGCCACCGCCTGCGCTCGCTCATACTGCTCATGGTCGAGCAATTGATTCGCTTTCTGCATAAGTCCGTAGAGCATATCGTCTGCTGTTTTCCACGACGGATCTTTCTGCACGTTTTCTCTA
>JBJEDO010000052.1:0-22574 GCA_051872155.1 Candidatus Limisoma sp. | reverse complement strand
CTATCGAACAATGAAAATCAAGCAACTCGACCTATACATCATACGCAAGTTTCTCGGAACTTACTTCTTTGCCATCTTGCTCATCCTGGCAATCATCGTCATGTTTGACGTCAACGAGAAGATGGACAAATTCTTGCAAGCGCCGCTGAAAGCCACGATTTTTGACTATTACGTCAACTACCTGCCCTACATGGCAAACCAATTCAGCCCGCTCTTCACCTTCATTGCCGTAATTTTCTTCACCTCGAAACTTGCCGGCAACTCCGAGATAATTGCCATACTTTCGAGCGGCGTCAGCTTCCGACGGCTGCTCGTGCCCTATATGGTGTCGGCGCTCGTCATTGCGATTTTCACCTTTACACTCGACGCATTCATCATCCCTCCCGCCAACGTCAAACGCATCGACTATCAGAATAAATACATCAAAAATAAAGCCGTCGACTACGGCTCAAACATCCAGCTGCAAGTCGTTCCCGGCGAAATCGCCTACATGTCGCGCTTCGACAACCGCACAAAAACCGCCTACAATTTCTCGCTCGAAAAGTTCGACGGCAAGGTGCTTCGCTCGCGCCTGACCGCATCGAGCGCCGTCTACGACACGCTCTACCGCTGGACCGTGCGCGACTACATGATTCGCGACTTTAAAGGCATGAAAGAAGAAATCCGCCAAGGCGGACGCCTCGACACCGTCGTCCCCATCGAGCCGCGCGACTTCCTCATTGCCCAAAACGACCACGAAAAAATGACAACTCCCGACCTATATAACTACATACATCGGCAAAAGATGCGCGGAGTTGCCAACATCAAAGGCTTCGAAATCGAGCTGCATCGACGTTTTGCCATGACAGCCGCCGCATTCATCCTGACGCTTATCGGCATGTCGCTATCGTCGAAAAAAGTCAAGGGCGGAATGGGAATCAACATCGGCATCGGACTCGTGCTGAGCTTCTCCTACATCCTATTCTCCACCGTCACGTCGACGTTTGCCATCTCCGGCTACACCACGCCGTTCATCGCTATGTGGATTCCAAACGTGGTCTACCTGATAATCGGCATCATCCTCTACCGCCGCGCCGCATAGCGACAACGCATCTAATCATGTAAAAATGCTAAAACTATATACAAATCAAATTAAGTCAATACGTACAACAATTAACTTATGCACTCTCGTCAAATTGAAAGCAAAAAGACAAAAGGTATAAATTAATTAGAAATTTTAGATATGGCTGAGAATCCAATTCCAAACTCCAAATTATACGATGATGTATGTTCTATTATAGATAAAGGCAGAGAGCATGCTTATTCTGCCGTGAGTAAGCAAATGATAGAAACCTATTGGCAAATTGGACAACGAATCGTCGAAGAAGAACAACAAGGCAAAGAACGCGCTGAATATGGTGAACATCTCATAGAAAAACTTTCCGAACAATTAACATTTCGATATGGCAAAGGATACAGTAAAAGGTATTTAGCATATTTCAGACAGTTTTATCTGACTATCAACGACATACATATTTTGCAAACGCGTTTGCAAAATATTACATGGTCACATATAATTAGAGTACTTGGCATAGAAGATCCTGTGGCTATTCGCTGGTATCTTGAAAGTGCTTCAAAAGAGATGTGGAGCGTACGCACTCTGGATAGAAATGTCTCCACACAATACTACGAGCGGCATTATGCAAAACCGTCTCTTCCGGAATCAGAATCTGAGCCAAACAAGTTTGAACTACTCAAAAGCCCTATAGTTGCAGAATTTCTTGGATTCAAAGAGGATGCATCATACTCAGAAGAGGAACTTGAATCAGCTATCATAAGTCATCTACAGGACTTTTTAATAGAGATGGGTCGAGGATTTGCTTTTTTAGGCAGACAAAAATTGATACGCACCGATACACAAGATTACTTCATTGATCTTGTGTTCTACAACGTAGTTCTAAAGTGTTACGTGTTGTTAGACCTGAAAATAGGCACTATTACCCATCAAGATGTGGGACAGATGGATATGTATGTACGAATGTACGATGAATTAAAACGGACAGAAGGCGACAATCCTACCATTGGTATCGTGCTATGTTCTGAAACAAGCAAGGACATCGCCAGATACTCAATTTTAAAAGGAAACGAGCAATTATTTGCTGCCAAATATAAAACATACTTACCTACTGAGGAACAGTTAAAAATTGAAATAGAGAGACAGAAACAGATATTCCTAATTCAACACAACAATAAAAGAAAATAACTTAAGAGTGTTTGATATTTTTACTAATTACTCCCTGTGTAAAAATGCCGATTGCAATGGCAAAGATTAAAACAAAACAAAACAAACCATTTCAATCATTTCAATTAGAAAGTAATTTTCCAAAAATTACGCTAAATATTTTGCAAATCCGAGAAAAATGTGTAATTTTGCAGTCAAATAAACGAGCTAAGCGATGACAAACTTCAACATTATCTCTCTATCTATTCTACTATCCGGTCTAATTATTCGGTCGGTATAGAGAGGTTCTGCCCAAGTTTGGAGACGCACAAACGTAAAACGAATTATAACGACAAGGACCTTTCTACGAACTACGCGAGAAAGGTTTTTTATTTTGAAAAGATATGAGCGACAAATTAATGTTTTTCGACACAACGCTGCGCGACGGCGAGCAAGTGCCCGGTTGTCAACTGAATACGATAGAAAAGATACAAGTGGCAAAGGCACTCGAAGCGCTTGGCGTCGACGTGATTGAGGCAGGTTTCCCCGTGTCGAGCCCCGGTGACTTCAATTCGGTTATAGAAATTTCCAAAGCGGTGACATGGCCTACAATATGCGCCCTGACAAGAGCCGTAGAAAAAGATATCGACGTGGCAGCCGACGCACTACGCTACGCACGCCACAAACGCATTCATACAGGCATCGGCACGTCGGATTCTCACATTAAATATAAATTCAACTCCAACCGCGAAGAAATCATCGAGCGCGCCGTGGCTGCCGTCAAATACGCACGCCGCTACGTCGACGACGTGGAATTCTATGCCGAAGACGCCGGACGTACCGACAACGAATATCTGGCTCGCGTGGTCGAAGCGGTAATTCGCGCCGGCGCTACCGTTGTCAACATCCCCGACACCACGGGCTACTGCCTTCCCGCGGAGTATGGCGCAAAGATAAAATATCTGTTCGACCATGTCGACTGCATCGACAAAGCAATCATCTCGACCCACTGCCACAACGACTTGGGTATGGCGACAGCCAACACGATGAGCGGCGTCACTGCCGGAGCACGCCAGGTGGAAGTGACCATAAACGGCATCGGTGAACGTGCCGGAAACACCGCTCTCGAAGAAATTGCAATGATTATTCGCTGCCATAACGACATCGACATCGATTGCAACATCAACACCCAGAAAATCTACTCGACGAGCCGATTGGTGTCGAGCCTGATGAACATGCCCGTGCAGCCCAACAAGGCTATCGTCGGCAAGAACGCGTTTGCCCATTCGTCGGGCATCCACCAAGACGGCGTGCTGAAAAACGTGCAGACCTACGAGATTATCAATCCGCAAGATGTGGGCATCGACGACAATTCTATCGTGCTGACAGCGCGTAGCGGTCGTGCCGCCCTTAAGAATCGCCTGAACGTGCTTGGCGTGAAGTTTACGCCCGAGCAACTCGACAAAGTCTATGCCGACTTCCTCAAACTTGCCGACAAGAAGAAAGACATCAACGACGATGACATCCTGCTACTCGCCGGAGCCGACCGCACGGCAAGCCACAGAATACGCTTGGAATACTTGCAGGTGACGAGCGGCGTGGGCATTCGTTCGGTGGCAAGCATCGGGCTGAACATTAGCGGCGAGAAGTTTGAGGCGGCAGCATCGGGCAACGGTCCGGTCGACGCGGCTATCAACGCACTTAAGCGCATCATCGAGCGAAAGATGACCATCAAAGAATTCACCATCCAAGCCATCAGCAAAGGTAGCGACGACGTGGGCAAGGTGCACATGCAAGTCGAATACAACGGACACATCTACTACGGTTTCGGCGCAAACACCGACATCGTTGCCGCTTCGGTGGAGGCTTATATCGATTGTATCAACAAGTTCAAACTATAAAATCATACGATAATGAATACACTTTTCGACAAAATATGGGACAGCCACGTTGTGCAAATCGTCGACGACGGACCGACACAACTCTACATCGACCGCCTGTAC
This sequence comes from Candidatus Limisoma sp., assembly GCA_051872155.1. GTDB lineage: Bacteria > Bacteroidota > Bacteroidia > Bacteroidales > Muribaculaceae > Limisoma. The sequence goes on along the minus strand of JBJEDO010000052.1, from coordinate 18,371 downwards.
TGCCACGAAGTAACCAGTCCGCAAGCGTTTGCCGGGCTACGCGCTCGCGGCATCAAATGTCTGCGTCCCGACAAGATTTACTGCATGCCCGACCACAACACGCCGACGCACGACCAAGACAAACCCATTGCCGACCCCGTGTCGCGTACGCAAGTGGAAACGCTGGCTAAAAACGCCGCCGATTTCGGCTTGAACCACTTCGGCATGATGTCGCCCGAAAACGGCATTATCCACGTGGTTGGTCCCGAGCGCGGCTTGACCCTGCCGGGAATGACAATCGTCTGCGGCGACTCTCACACGTCGACCCACGGCGCACTCGGCTGCGTGGCTTTCGGCATCGGAACTTCCGAAGTTGAAATGGTGATGGCTTCGCAATGCATCTTGCAGACCAAGCCCAAAACGATGCGCATCACCGTCGACGGCGCGCTCGGCAAAGGCGTTACTGCCAAAGACATGGCGCTCTACATCATGTCGAAAATCACCACAAGCGGCGCTACCGGCTACTTTATTGAATACGCCGGCGAAGCAGTTCGCGCGCTTTCGATGGAAGGACGTCTGACGCTCTGCAACCTCTCTATCGAGATGGGCGCTCGCGGCGGTATGATTGCCCCCGACCAAACCACATTCGACTACATCCGCGGACGCCAACACGCCCCGAAAGGCGAAGAGTGGGACAAGGCGGTGGCTTACTGGAAAACGCTCAAGAGCGACGCGGATGCCGTGTTCGACAAAGAAGTGAAATTCGACGCCGCCGACATCCAACCGATGATTACCTACGGCACGAATCCCGGTTTGGGAACCGCCATCACCGGCAACATCCCGACAACCGATGGTATGGACGACGCCGAACGCACCTCGTTCGAAAAGTCGATGAAATATATGGGCTTTAACCCGGGCGACGCTCTCGAAGGCAAACACGTCGACTATGTGTTCCTCGGCGCTTGTACAAACGGCCGCATCGAAGACTTCCGAGCATTCGCTTCGCTCGTCAAAGGGCATCACAAAGCCCCGGGCATCACGGCATGGCTCGTACCCGGCTCGTGGATGGTCGACCAACAAATCCGCGAAGAAGGTATCGACAAAATCCTCGCCGAAGCAGGCTTCGAAGTACGCCAACCGGGCTGCAGCGCTTGTTTGGCTATGAACGACGACAAAGTGCCCGCCGGATGCTATGCCGTGTCGACGTCGAACCGCAACTTCGAAGGTCGCCAAGGTCCGCAATCGCGCACCCTCCTGGCAAGCCCGTTGACCGCCGCTGCAGCAGCCATCACCGGTGTGGTTACCGACCCACGTAAATTCATCGATTAACAGCAAATCTCAATCAACTATCGAACGATATGAAACAGAAATTCAACATCATAGAGAGCACCTGCGTGCCATTGCCCTTGGAAAACGTCGACACCGACCAAATCATCCCGGCGCGATTCCTCAAAGCTACAACTCGCGAAGGTTTCGGCGAAAACCTTTTCCGCGACTGGCGCTACGACAAGCAAGGCAATAAAATCGACTCATTCGTACTCAACGACCCCACCTACGGAGGTCAGATTCTCGTGGCAGGCAAAAACTTCGGCTCCGGTTCGAGCCGCGAACACGCCGCTTGGGCTATCGCCGACTACGGTTTCCGCGTAGTCGTGTCGAGCTTCTTTGCCGACATCCACAAGAATAACGAACTCAACAACTTCGTGCTTCCTGTTGTCGTCAGCGAGCAATTTCTCAAAGAACTGTTCGACTCGATTTATGCCAACCCGAAAACCGTTGTCGTTGTCGACCTCCCGGCACAGACCATCACCAACCGCGCCACAGGCAAGTCGGAAACTTTCGAAATCAACGGCTATAAAAAACATTGCCTGATGAACGGACTCGACGACATCGACTTCCTTTTGGCTAACAAAGACAAAATCGAGGCATACGAGAGCAAATAGCACACCGCAATGAGGCATTCTCTGATTGAAATAATGGACACCACTCTCCGCGACGGAGAGCAAACCACCGGAGTAAGTTTCACTCGCAGCGAGAAACTCAGCATCTTCAAGCTCCTCGTCGAAGAGCTTCATGTGCCGCGCGTCGAAGTGACCTCGGCACGCGTCTCGGCAGGCGAATTCGAGACCGTTCGACGTATCTGCGACTGGGCGGCTCGCAACGGACACCTCGACAAGGTGGAGGTGCTCGGCTTTATCGACGGCGGCGCCTCCAACGAATGGGTTGCCGCAACCGGTGCTCGCTGTGTCAACGTGCTCTGCAAAGGTAGCGAACGCCACTGCCGCGGTCAGCTCAAGAAAACGCCCAAAGAGCACGTCATCGACACCATCGCAAACATCCGCGATGCCCGTGCTCGCGGTCTGCGCGTTAACCTTTACCTCGAAGACTGGTCGAACGGCATGAAGGACTCGCCCGACTATGTGATGTACTTTATGGACCGAATTCGCAGCGAAGAAATCGAGCGATTTATGCTCCCCGACACGCTCGGAATTCTCGACCCGTACGACACCTTCGACTTCGTAAAACGTATGGTGAAAACCTACCCCGAACTGCGTTTCGACTTCCATGCGCATAACGACTACGACCTGGCGATTTCCAACCTGTTTGCAGCGCTCAAAGTGGGCGCTTCAGGTGTGCACTGCACCATCAACGGACTGGGAGAACGTGCCGGCAACGCTTCGCTTTCGAGCGCAATTGCCGTTATTCACGATATGTTGCATCTCAAAACCGGCATCGACGAGTCGAAAATCAACCGCGTCAGCAGCATCATCGAGTCGTACTCCGGCGTAGCCATTCCGCCGAACAAGCCTATCATCGGCGAATACGTCTTCACCCAATGTGCAGGCGTGCATGCCGACGGCGACAGCAAAGACAATCTCTATTCGTCCGACCTCGCTCCCGAACGATTCGGCAGAACGCGCGAATATGCACTCGGGAAACTCTCCGGAAAGGCTAATATTCGCAAAAATCTCGAGGCTCTCGGTCTCGACTTGAGCGAAGAAAATATCCAAAAGGTGACGCAACGCATCACCGAACTCGGCGACAAAAAGGAAATCGTCACCCAGGAAGACCTCCCGTTCATCGTTGCCGACGTGGTCAAGCACGGCAAAAGCGAAGACAAAATCAAGCTCATCAACTACCAACTCTCGCTCACTCGCGGTCTGCGCCCGACGGCGATTGTCAAGGTGGAAATCAACGGCAAAGAATATATGGAAAGCTCGGTCGGCGACGGTCAGTATGACGCATTCATGAAAGCCCTGCGCAAAATCTACAAAGGGCAGCGCCGCAAAGACTTCCCCGTGCTTACCGACTATATGGTCAACATTCCCCGCGGCGGTAAGACCGACGCTCTCGTGCAAACGACAATCCATTGGCAGTATCACGACCACATGCTCAAGACCATCGGTCTCGACCCCGACCAAACAGAATCGGCTATCAAAGCCACTCTGAAAATGCTTAACATCATCGAAGAATATAACTAAAAACATCAATCAATATGAATCTGAAAATAGCAGTTCTTCCCGGCGACGGAATCGGACCCGAGATTATGAACGTAGCAGTCGACGTCGTAAAAGCCGTCTGCAAGAAATTCGACCACCAACTTCAGTACGAAACAGCCCTCGTCGGCGCATGCGCAATCGACGCTACCGGCTCACCCTACCCCGAGGAAACTCACAAGTTGTGTATGGAGTCCGACGCAGTGCTCTTCGGTGCTATCGGCTCGCCCAAATACGACAACGACCCGTCGGCGAAAGTTCGTCCCGAACAAGGTCTGCTCGCAATGCGCAAGCAACTCGGTCTGTTTGCCAACATTCGCCCCGTAACCACTTTCGCGAACCTCATCCATAAGTCGCCGCTGCGTGCCGACTTGGTCGACGGTGCCGACTTTATGTGCATCCGCGAACTCACCGGCGGTCTCTACTTCGGACGTCCTCAAGGTCGCAGCGAAGACGGCAACACCGCCTACGACACCTGCGTCTACAGCCGATACGAGATTGAACGCATCGTGCGCTTGGCTTACGACTACGCTCGTCGCCGCCGCAAAAAAGTGTCGGTGGTCGACAAGGCAAACATCCTCGCAACGTCGCGTCTCTGGCGCGAAGTGGCTAAAGAAATCGCCGCTGACTATCCCGACGTTACTACCGAATTCCTATACGTCGACAACGCTGCCATGCGCATGATTCAATGGCCGAAAGACTTCGACGTGCTCGTTACCGAAAACATGTTCGGCGACATCCTTACCGACGAAGGTTCAGTAATCACCGGCTCGCTCGGCATGCTTCCGTCGGCTTCAGTCGGCGTACATACCTCGGTGTTTGAACCCATCCACGGTTCATATCCTCAAGCCGCCGGCAAAGACATCGCCAACCCGCTCGCCACAGTCCTCTCGGCAGCTATGATGCTCGAATACTCATTCGATCTTAAAGCCGAAGCCGAACTCATCCGCAAGGCTGTCAACGCTTCGATGGATGCTGAAGTCGTTACTGAAGACATCGCCAACAAGGGCGCCAAAGCATTCCACACTTCGGAAGTCGGAAAATGGCTCGTCGACTATATCGAAAAAGCATAAAATCACATTATTTACAGACGGCGCGCACCGCAATCAAACCGATGCGCGCCGTCGTAGTTTCTGTCAATCTCAACCTGCAACACCGACCTCCACATCCTCCAACAAAAAGTGGTGGCAATTCCGGAAATAATCAACTGAGAAACTGCAAAATTTCGGCAATATCCAAAAATATTGCCGAAATTTTGCAGTTTATCGTCTATTGACTGTTTTCTATTTTCTATTTCCTGTCCCCTATTTCCTATTCCCTGTTTACTCGAGAATCAGCGTTGCGCGGGGGGCGAAGGTCATCTTTGCGCCAATGGTCACCTCATTGCCTGTCATTACGTCGCGGAATTTATCGCCGGCGCGGAATATCTCGGCATAGCGCGACATGTCGACGTCTGTCAATTCGCCATCGGTGCCGTTGAGAATCACCACCACGCGGCGATTTTCCGACTTGCGCTCGTAGACGTAAAGTCGATTCATCGGCAAGAAATGCTTGGTCGTGCCGTCGGAAATCGCCTTATTGCCTTGACGCCAATTGAGCAGACGGCTCAGATAGTCGAACGCTTCGTTTTGCAGCGGCGTACGTCCTTCGGCGGTAAACGCATCGATGCTGTCGCCTGCCCAGCCGCCCGGCATGTCGAGACGCACATAGCCGTCGCTTTTATCCTTTTTGCCGCTCATAAGAATCTCCGTGCCGTAGTAAATCTGCGGAATGCCGCGCGCCGTCAGCAAGAACGCCTGCGCTTGTTTCCATCGGTTCAAGTCGGTCGGCTCGGCAGCGAGAAAGCGGTCGGTGTCGTGATTGTCGTAGAACGTAAGCACGTTCTTGGGATTCGGATAGACCATATCGAGAGCAAGGTGATTGTAGAGGTTGTTCAAGCCTTCCGCCCAGGGCAGCGTTTCGTCGTTGAAGGTCTTTTGCGCAGCCAACATCAGCGGAAAGTCCATAACCACAGGCAACTCGGTGTCGACGGGATTCAATTTATTACCTTTCTGCATAAAAGCGATGCCGGCAGGGTCTTCCAACCAACTTTCGCCGACGATGTTGAAGTTGGGATATTCGTTGCGCACAGCCACGTTCCAGCGAGCCATCGCCTGCATATCGGCGTAGGGATAGGTGTCCATACGGATACCGTTAATCTTGGCATATTCAACCCACCAAATTGAATTCTGAATGAGGTAGGTCATCAGATGCGGATTCTTTTGATTCAGGTCGGGCATACCCAGAACGAACCAGCCGTTGACGGTGCGGTCGATGTCGTAATCGCTCACGTACGGGTCGTAGTTGGTGTTGAGTCGGAAGTTGGTATCCTTATAGCCGTCGGGCAAAGTGAACGTGCCGCCCGTTGCGTCAACTTTCTGATTGTTTAGGCTTGCCACGTCGATTGGCGAGTTAAACCAATCCTTCGTCGGCGCATCTTCCAACCACGGATGCGCAATGCCGCAGTGGTTGAAAATCATGTCCATCACCACCTTGATGCCGAGTTTGTGACATTCGGCAATGAGTTCGCGATATTCCTCGTTTGTGCCGAAACGCGGGTCAACGCGATAGTAGTCGGTCGTAGCATAGCCGTGATACGAGCCGCCAGGCATATCGTTTTCGAGCACGGGAGTGAGCCAGATAGCCGTCACGCCGAGCTGCTTGAGATAGCCCAATCGATTGCGGATGCCTGCCAAGTCGCCACCGTGGCGCGAATTGGGTTTGGCGCGGTCGACGGCTACGTCGTAGCGAAGCGTCGAGTTGCTGTTGTTTGTTTCGTCGCCGTCGGCAAAGCGGTCAGGCATTATCAAGTAAAGCGCGTCCTCGGAAGTGAAACCTTGATAGTCGGCTGCCGGCATGTCGCGCTTGAGAAGTTGGTATTTGTGCTTAAACTTTTTCTTGCCGTTTGCAAAATTTATCACCATCTCTCCGGGCTGTACATCTTGCGACAACGTCAAGTAGATGAATTGATAGTTCGGGCTGTCGGGACGCACAATCGAGTCGATGGTCACTCCGGCATAGTCGATGCTCACCTCGGCATCGCGTATCGCCGGACCGTTGACAACCAATTGCAATTGCTTCGACTCCATGCCACTCCACCACATCGGAGGTTCAACACTTGTTATCTCATTCTTTGCCGCTGCACCGCCTATCGACAGCACCGCAAGGGTCGCTATTAGAAATCGTTTCATAGGTATTGTATTTTATAGATAGAATTTATGACCAAAGTTACGAATTTTTCCGTAATTTGCAAATACACTTTTCGATTTTAAACTATTTGAAAAATAATTGGTCTAAAACGCATAAACACTTACGAAAATGAAACGCTATCTTACATTAATAATAGTTGCGCTGATGGCATTATCATCGTCGGCAGCCAATTTCAGCAACGAAAAGCTCAACTACGACATCGTCTACCATTGGGGGATGATATGGAAACATGCCGGACGTGCAACGCTTACGCTCAATCGCAGCGGTGACCGTTGCAACTCGTCGTTGGCATGCCGCACCATCTCGTGGGCTGACAAGATTTTCAAAGTTCGCGACACCCTGTCGTGCTCCTTCTCCAACTCCACACTGCGCCCCACCATCTATCGCAAAAACGCCTATGAAGGCAAAGGCGTGTGCTACGACCGCGTGGTCTACACCTACTCGGGCAACAAAGTCCACGCCGACTGTCGTCACGAACGCCGTGGCAAGAAAGTCAACGAAGTGAGCTTCGACGCCACCGCTCCGGCTTTCGACATGCTCAGCATTTTCTACTACCTGCGCACGCTCGACTACGACAAAATGTCAGCAAACGACAGCAAAACCGTCACGGTTTTCTCCGGACACCGCAAAGAGCAACTCAAAATAAGGTACGTAGGCGTCGAAAACATCGAACTACGCGACAAAACCAAGCATCAAGCGTTCCATATCAAGTTTTCGTTCACCCAAGACGGCAAGAAAAAGTCGTCGGACGACCTCGACACATGGATTTCGATGAACAACGCACGTATTCCGCTGATGCTCAAGGGAAAACTCCCAATTGGCGAAGTAAGATGCTACTACAAGCAATAGAAACTATGTTATAAAAATATGTTGTACAACATATTTTTCTTCAAAAATCCTTGTTTTTGCGAAATATTGGCATTACCTTTGCAGTGTAAATGAGACGAAAAAGGTTTTAGGTTAGCAAAAATACAACAAGTAGGTCGAGCACCTAAAAGTTGTAAAAATTAAATGATAGGTAATTAAAAAGCGCCGAACTATGGCGCAAAAGAAAGGAATTGAATTATGAACAATTTAGTTAACAACAACGCACTACGAAGCAAGACTATTCCCTCGCACTCGTTTCATCCGAACGCATCGCTCCGCACGCACCGTTTCGGCTACGTAGCAGGGATTGATCACAAATGCTAAGCATTTTCTCGCAACTGAGAGTTGCATCGGTTTTAATCCGAATTATTTAGAGTTTTCTCATAGTTATTAATATACGCCGACATTGAGTCGGCTTTTTTTAACCTGCATTATTCATACTATTCCGTCACGAAAGGGCTAACGGGCAATTCATTAGCGTGAGCACAGCGATGACGATGCAGAATGTAGTAAATCCTACCTTCAAAGAGGAAGAGCGAGCATTGCGCTAAGGTGTTGTCAGTTAGCCATTGCAGTAGGAACGGTATGAATAATGCAGGCTAAGGTGTTGTCAGTTAGCCATTGCAGTAGGAACGGTATGAATAATGCAGGTTAATGCAAAAAAATAGCCGGTGCCTCACGGCAACGACTATGAATAAATCTACAATCTATAAAAACATATATATTTTGAAAAAAGCGGTTTTTCCAAACAAATTCTCAATTTTTATCGAAATTCGCGATAATTTTAGAGTTCCTTTAAATTTTGCACAAATGTATTTATAAAAAACATATTTAACAAGTATTTTCTCAATAATTTTGCAAAATGTGCTATAAAGCAGAACTTTCATACCAAATCTACCACGAAACTCGATTAGACAGCCTCTTACCTCTTATCGGCACTACTTTTGGATAAAGTAGGCTGCGGCTCGGAAAACTCAAATTCAAAACTCCGTTTTGATTTGCATTTTCGCTCGCCTTGCACTACTTTTGTAAGAAAATATGGAATATGGAAAGAATAAAGGTCAAAATAGTAAATAAATCGAACAATCCGCTGCCACAGGCGAGCACGTCGTTGGCAGCCGGTATGGATGTTCGCGCTTCGTTGACGGAGCCTGTCGTACTTGCTCCGCTGGAACGTCGGCTGATTCCGACCGGGCTATTCATTGAGTTGCCCGAAGGCTATGAATGTCAGATTCGTCCGCGCAGCGGATTGGCGCTCAAGTCGGGCATCACCGTGCTTAACACGCCGGGGACCATCGACGCCGACTACCGCGGCGAAATCGGCGTAATTCTGATAAATCTGTCATCCCAACCGTTTACGGTCAACCCCGGCGAACGGATTTGCCAGATGGTGGTTGCACGCCACGGATTCGTCGATTGGGAGGCTGTCGAAACGCTTGCCGAGAGCGAACGAGGCAGCGGAGGTTTTGGCCACACCGGAGTCAAATAGAACTATCATGCAGAAAATAAACAAACTACGCCTGTGGATATTTGCAATCGCGGCGGCTGTGGTGGTATTGCCTATACTTTCGACCACAAAAGCCGACGAGGAGCGAATACGCAAGGCTAACTACATCTATCTCGAAGCGGCATCACGGCTGGCAAGCGACGACGTTTCGGCGTTCTACGACTTGATAAACCGCGCAAGCCAACTCGACCCCGACAACGCAACGATTGCCTACTATGCGGGCTACGCAACGCTGCTACGCGGCCATGCGCCCAAAGACAGCATCGACAATGCGTTGAGCAAGATGGAAGCGTTCTTCCGCGACCATCCGGAATGTTTCTACGAAAATTTCATCTACGCGCGCGTATGCGGGCAGGTGGGACGCACCGACGACATGATTCGCGTGCTCGAAACGCTCATCGAAGGCAATCCCAACCACGCTTCGATGATGCGCATGATGCTCGCCGACGCTTATGCCGGTAAAGGACGCCTGAAAGACGCTATCGATGCGCTCTCCGAGGTCGAAAAGACTGATGGCATGAGCAACGACATTTCGGCGAAGAAGATAGGCTATATGTTGGCAATGAACGACACTACGGCGGTGCTCAACGAAGGCGAACGCGTGCTCAAAAAGACCGGCAACGGGCTGTTTGGCAACATCCTGATGGGCGAAGTCTATATGCGTCTGGGCAACCCCGACAGCGCACTGATGAGCTACGACAAAGCGCTGGCAATCGAGCCGGGAAACGGATATATAAACCTTGCGAAGGCTAACATCTACCGCGAGCAAGGCGACACCGACAACTACGAGCACGAGATTCGCCGCGCCCTCCTAAACAAGGATACCGACATCGACATGAAGGTCGACATTCTTACGCGCTACATCGGCAAAACGCTGCAAGACAACGATTCGACGACCAACATCGACCAAATCTGCAACACCGTAATCGAGCTGCATCCCCACGAGCCGGCGGTTCGTCGTCTCTATGCCGACTATCTGACATACATTCACAACTACGAAGGCGCTGCCGAGCAACTGTCGTTTGCCCTCGACGGCGACCCATCGGACGTCAAACAATGGCAACGACTTATGTGGCTCTACAACTACCAAAAAGCGTACGACAAAACGCTTGAAACCGGCGACCGCGCACTGACGTACTTCCCCGAATCGAGCGACATCTACTACATCAAAGCGAATGCCGCAAACATGGCGGGACGCTACAGCGAAGCCCTCGAGATGGACAGCATCGCGCTGACGAAGATTAACGACGATAGTTCGGCAAGCCGCGCCAACATTTTTACCCACATGGCAGCCTGCTACGAACAACTTGACCAAATCGAAGAAGCCTACAAGTGTTTCGACCGCGCACTTGAAGATGCCCCCGACGACATCCTCGCGCTCAACAACTATGCCTACATCCTATCGACTCACGGCGGCGACCTCGACCGCGCCGAATCGATGGTCAAAATGGCACTCGCCGGAGAGCCCGAAAATACGTCATATCTCGACACTTACGCCTGGATACTCTTTCTGCGCCACGACTACAAGCCGGCGTTGGAATACATCGAAAAAGCTATAAATGCCGCCGAAGAAGCCGAAGAAGAGCTGACCGACGAACTGCTCGGGCACTATGGCGACATCCTGTTTATGAACGGACAACCCGAGAAAGCGCTCGACTGCTGGCGAAAAGCGCTCGAACTGAATCCGGAGTCGGAACTGCTGCGCAAAAAGGTCGACCACAAAACATACTTCTATGAGTAAAACGATAATTCGAATTATAACTTTAGCCGTCGTTGCCGTGGCAATGGCATCGTGCGGCTCGCAGAAGCCCGCCGAAAAGGCTCCGACGGCTGAGACTATTCAGACCTACACGCCGGCAACCGTTGCGGCTGCAATCCCAGACTGGACCGACGTGACACTCAACGGTAAAGTGAGTCTCGGTATGACAAGCAGTATGGTTATGAAAATGGTTCGCGGCAAGTCGCTGTCGATTTCGCTGCGGCCGCTGCTGGGCATCGAAGTGGGAAAACTCTACTTCGAAGGCGACACCGTAACCGTTGTCGACAAATATCACAATGCCTACCTACGCGAGTCGATAGGCAACTTTATGGGCGAATACATCACCGTCGAAACGCTGCAAAGCCTCTTTCTGTCGCGACCGTTCGTCGTCGGCAAAGGTACGATAACGCCCGAGCTGGCATCGTCGATGGAGTCGACTCGTCCCGACGACAACCGCCAATGGCAAATGATGCCCAAACGCGCCGACAAGCGCTTTTCGTATCGCTACGAGATGGAGGAAAACCGCATGCTGCAATTCGTTCTTTCGTTGGGAACCGACACGGAATACGCTATGAACTTCGGCAAATATATGACCACCGCACGCGGCGAAATTGCCGGCGAAATCACTTCGCGCATCCCCATGGGCGGCAAAATCGTTGCCCTCGACCTTACGTTCAAGTCAGCTAAATGGAACACCGGGCTGAACGACGGCATCGACATCCCCTCCGATGCGCGCCGACTATCGTTCGACGACATATTGAAACTAATTTCTAATATGTAATCGCTATGGTGCGTCGAATCGTTGTAATATTGTTGGCAGCAGTTGCCGTAGGTGCGCTCAACGCACAGACGGTCAAGGAGATAAAGCGCCAAAAGAGCGAGGTGCAGGCTGAGATTAAAGAGACGTCGAAGATGCTCAAAAGCAACAAAACGGAAACTCGCAAAACTCTCAACCAACTCAATCGCATCCAAGGCGACATCGAAGCACAACAATCCGCAATCGTCGACCTCCAAAACCAAATCGATAGCATCGAGAGCAAAATCACCGCGCTCAACGACGAAATCGCTCGCACCGACGCCCAACTCGCCAAGTTGCGCAGCAACTACCTTGCCGCTATCAAGAAGATGCGTGCACACCGCTGCGACAACAACCAGCTGATGTTTCTGCTCTCGTCGGGCACGTTCCACGAAGCCTACCGACGAATGCGCTATCTCAAGGAATTCTCCCGATGGCGTGAACAGCGTTCGAGCGAAATCGAGGCTACTCAGGCTCGCCTGAACGAAGAAAAACGCAGTCTCGAGAACCTTCACGCCGAGAAAAATCGCACCGTAGCGACCGTCAACAGCAACAAACTCAGCCTGGAGACAAAGCGTAGCGAACAGGCAAAAATCGTCGACCGGCTGCGCGCCGAAGCGGTCGACTTGGCTCAGGTGTTGCGCGAAAAAGAAGCCGCGTCGCGTGCACTCGACCAACGTCTAAACAAGATTATCGAAGAAGAGGAGCGCCGCTCGGCTGAACGTGCTCGCGCCGAAGCCGAACGTCGTAAAGCCGCCGAACTCGAAAAGGCGCGTAAAGCGGAAGAAGCTCGAAAGGCTGAAGAGGCGCGCATAAAAGCCGAACAAGAGCAAAAACAGAAAGAGCTTGAGCGCATCCGCCGCGAGCAAGCCGAGCAAGAAAAGAAGGCAGAGAAGAAACGCAAAGAAGAACTCGCGCGCAAGCAGAAAGAGATAGAACGCCAACAAGAAGAATTGCGCAAACGCGAAGAAAAACTCCGCCGCGAGCGCGAAGAGGCTGAACGTGAGGCGGCTCGCAAGGAAGAAGAAGCAAAGTCGCAGAAATACATTATGGACAACGACGAAGCCTCGCTGGCAGGCGACTTTGCCGCCAACAAGGGCAAACTGCCATTCCCGCTGAGCGGAAAATGCCGCATCGTCAAGCATTTCGGACGCCAAAAGTACGGCGACCTTGCTCACGTCGAAACCTACTGCTTGGGCATCGACATCGAGGGCGCGGCAGGAGCAACGGCTCGCGCGGCGTTCCGCGGCAAAGTGTCGGCAATATTTATGGAACCGACCTACGGCTACATCGTTATGCTCCGCCACGGCAGCTACCTGACCGTCTATTGCGGACTCGAAACCATCGACGTCAAGTCGGGACAAAGCGTCAACACCGGGCAATCGCTCGGACGAATTGCCGCCGACCCCGACGACAACGCAATCGGCGTGCTCCACTTCGAAGTGCGCCACGAACGTGAGAAACTCAATCCCGAGGAATGGATTCGAGTGAGATAAAACCAAACAGGCAAAGAGAATGATAACGATACGAAGATATCAACCGACAGACGCACCGGCGTGGAACGACTTTGTAACTCGCGCGAAGAATGCCACATTTCTCCACAACCGCAACTATATGGACTACCATAGCGACCGCTTCGACGACTTTTCGCTGATGGCGTTCGACGGCACGCGCCTCGTTGCCCTTCTGCCGGCAAACCGCGTCGGCGACACGCTCTATTCGCATCAAGGGCTGACCTACGGCGGCTGGCTGATGCCGATGCGCCACTTCAATGCCAATACGATGCTCGACGTTGCCGATGCTATGGTCGAATTTCTGCGCAACGAAGGCGTTAAGGCGCTTATCTACAAGGCTGTGCCGCACATCTTTCATCGCTACCCCGCCGAAGAAGACATCTACGCACTATTCCGCCTCGGCGCTCGCGAAATTATCACCAACATGTCGTCGGCGGTGTTCTACGGCGGCAGCGAAGTGCCCTACAACCGACGCGTTCGCCGCGCTTGTTCGCTCGCGCAAGAGAGTGGCGTTACCATCGCTCAGTCGACCGACTACGAAGCGTTTTGGCGCATTCTCACCGACAATCTGCAAGAGAAATACGGCGTAAACCCCGTCCATAGCCTCGACGAAATCGTACGGCTGAGCAAGGCGTTTCCGCACGGAATAACTCTCCACATGGCGTACGCCGATGGCGAACCCGTTGCCGGATGCGTCGTCTACGACCACGGCGAGGCTGTCCATGCACAGTATTCGTCAGCCAACCCGCACGGCGCGGAAATCGGCGCTTTGGCTTACCTCTTCCACCATCTCATTGCCGACGTCTATGCCGACCGCACTTATTTCGACTTCGGCATCTCCAACGAGCGCGACGGAACCTACCTCAACACCAACTTGATTGAGATGAAGTCCGGACAAGGCGCTCGCGGAATTGCTTACCACATCTATCAACTTGATTTATAACCGATTAATACAGCATACGCTATGAAATTTGTTTATCGAACAGAAGGCACTTGCTGCCAAGCGTTTGAAATAGAAGTCGACGACAATCGTCGCATCCAAAACGTAAACTTCTTCGGAGGCTGCAACGGCAACCTTCAAGGCATCTGCTCGCTCATCAAAGGCATGGACGCCGGCGAGGTAGTCGACCGTCTGCAAGGCATTCGCTGCGGCGCCAAAGCGACCTCATGTCCCGACCAACTCAGCAAAGCCCTCCGTCAACACGTCTTGGGCGAAACCGAATAATAACATTTAAAAAGTTACCACATTGTCACGAAAACGTAAAGAACTGCCCGTAATCGAGGGCGTAAAGATAGAAGGCGTTGCCGCCGAAGGCAAGAGCATTGCTCGCGTCAACGACCTGGTCGTATTCATCCCCTACGGCGCTCCCGGCGACATTGTCGACATAAAACTCGACAAGAAAAAGCACAGTTATGCCGAAGCCCACATCGTCCGCATGGTCGAGCCGTCGCCGCTCCGCTGCGAGCCGGTCTGCGAACATTTCGGCGTGTGCGGCGGTTGCAAATGGCAACACCTGCCCTACGAAGAGCAACTGCGCCACAAGCGCACGCAAGTCTGCGACGCACTGGAGCGTATCGCCAAAGTGGAGCTGCCCGAAGTCAACCCGATTTTAGGCTCGCAGAAGACTCTCGAGTATCGCAACAAACTGGAATATACCTTCTCCAACAAGAGCTGGCTGACCTTCGAACAGATGCGCAGCGGCGAAGAGTTTCCCGACCGCAATGCCTTGGGATTTCACATCCCCGGCGCATTCGACAAGGTGCTCGACATCCGCAAATGCCACTTGCAAGACGACCTGTCGAATCGCATTCGCCTGTTCATCCGCCAATATACACTCGACCGCGGCTACTCGTTCTACGACCTCAAGGCGCAACAAGGGTTGATGCGTACGTTGATGGTGCGCATCGTCTCGACCGGCGAGGTGATGCTCGTCGTGGTCTTCGGCGAAAACAATCCGCAAGCGATTGCCGACGTGATGGGCGCCGTGGCTGACGAATTCCCACAAATCACGTCGCTGCTCTACGTCGTCAACCTCAAGGTAAACGACACGATTACCGACCAAGAAGTCCTCACATGGCGCGGCAGAGACTACATCGAAGAGCGCATGGAGAATCTCACCTTCCGCATCGGCGCAAAATCGTTCTACCAAACCAACTCCACGCAAGCCTATGAACTCTATAAGGTGGCACGCCGAATGGCAGACCTCACGGGCGACGAACTCGTATACGACCTCTATACCGGAACGGGAACGATTGCTAATTTCGTGGCATCGCGCGCACGCAAAGTTGTGGGCATCGAGTACGTTCCTGAGGCTATCGAAGATGCAAAACTCAACTCGCAGGTCAACGGCATCGACAATACGCTCTTCTACGCCGGCGACATGAAAGACATTCTCACCGACGAGTTTGTCGAACGCCACGGACGTCCCGACGTGATGATTATCGACCCGCCGCGTGCCGGAATGCACACCGACGTGGTCAACGTGATTATGCGTGCCGAGCCCGAGCGAATCGTCTACGTAAGTTGCAACCCGGCAACTCAAGCGCGCGACATCGCCCTACTCGATTCGAAATATAAAGTCGTTGAAGTTCAGCCGGTCGATATGTTCCCGCACACGCATCACGTCGAAAACGTCGTGCGCCTCGACCGCCGACAATAGGTTCTAACGCCTCCGCGAACGGAAGAATTCGGTTACCAACGCCGAACACTCTTCAGCCAAACACCCTGATACCACCTCGGTCTTGGGGTGAAATGGTTTTTCACAGTAGGTGTGGAAGCCGCGTTTGTCGTCCGACGCACCATAGACGATGCGACTTATTTGGCTCCACGCAAGCGCTCCGGCGCACATCAGGCACGGCTCTAACGTGACGTAGAGCGTGCAATCGGTAAGATATTTTCCGCCCAACGATGCCGCAGCCGACGTGATGGCTTGCATCTCGGCATGCGCGGTTACGTCGGTCAGCGTTTCCGTCAGGTTATGCGCTCTGGCAATCACTCGGTCGTGGCACACAATGACTGCACCGACCGGCACTTCGCCCTCGGCAGCCGCTGCGCGTGCCTCACCGAGTGCCATTTTCATATAGCGTTCGTCGTCCATTATTCCATCTGATAGGTTAGCGACAGCACTTGAAACTCCGTGCGTCGGTTGATTTGGTCGGCAGCGTCTTGGTCGTCTTCGCTCAAGCCCTTGACGTACGCCTCGTCGAGAACAGTACCTTCGGGGAACTGCGGATAGAGGCGCGCAATGCGCTTGGTCACGGTCTTCGGCATCGTCTTGCCGTAGCCATGCGGCTGCAGACGGTCGCGGCTGATGCCTTTCGACACCAGATAGTCGATAACCGACTCGGCGCGGCGATTCGACAGATTTACATTATATTCATCCGAGCCCCAGCGGTCGGTATGCGCCGCCATTTCGATGGTCACGTTGGGATTTTCGTTGAGCACCTTGACGAGTTCATCGAGAGCGGTAACGGTCTCGGGACGCAAATCGGCTTTGTCGAAGTCGTAGTAGACGTTTTCGATGAGCGAAGGCTTGTTGATTGCCGGCAGCACGAAGTCGACCCAATAGTTTGCATCTTCGTTGGTCGTGTCCGACTCAAACTCCTGACGCTGATTCAGATAGCCCTTTGCTCCGGCAAGCATCACGTAGCGCACGCCCTGATTGAGCGAAAAGCGGAACGTGCCGTCGTCGCGAGCCACCTCTTTCTGCATCGTACCGTCGTCGCCCACAATGCGTATTATGGCGCCCGGCACGGGTTCTTCGTCGACGTCACACACCGTGCCCTCGATAGTCACCTTCACCGGATTGTACTCGAAGCTGTAGATGTGGTCGTAGCCGCGTCCGTCGCCGCGATTCGACGTAAAAAAGCCTTCGTCGCCGCGCCCGAACGTGATGCCGAAATCGTCGCCCGCCGAATTTATCGGGTTGCGCATATTTTCTATCTCCCAGCGGTTGTCGGCAAGCGGCGTTGCCTTGAAAATGTCGAGTCCGCCCATTCCTGGATGTCCGTCCGACGAAAAGTAGAGCGTGCCGTCGGCGTGCACGTATGGGAAATCGTCGTTGCCCGCGGTGTTGATATCCGGACCTAAATTGAGCAGCGACCCGGTCTTTTCTTTCAACGAAATGCGCCAGATGTCGTTGCCGCCATATCCGCCCGGCATATTGCTGGCGAAGTATAGATATTCGCCGTCGGGCGACACTGCCGGATGGCCGAACGTCGACAGCGTGTCGGGAATTACCTCAAACTTCTGCGCTGCCGACCATTGTGCGTCGCTGCGCTGTGCCGTATAGATTTCGACCGACGTCGACGCATTCGGGTCGCGACGTGCCTTGGTCAGATACATCGTTTGCCCGTCGGGACTGAACGACACAATGCCCTCGTCAAACTCCGTATTAAGCTCGCCTTCGACGGCTTCCGGACGTACCCACTGACCTTGCTCGTTCTTCTTCGCCACAAAGATATCGGCATTTTTCATGCCGGTAATCTCGCTTTTTTTGTCGCCCATAGCCTTCTCGGTGGTCGACGCAAGATAGAGTTGGTCAAAGTCTGCGCCATAGAGCATCGGCGCAAAGTCGGAACGACGCGAGTTCATCAGTTTGGCATATTTCACCTCGTAGCGCGTAGGCTCTTTCGCCCACTCCACAGCGGCGCGACAGCCTGTAATGCCGTTGATTGCAAGCGAATCGGTAGGCACTTTCGCGAGATACGCCTCATATTCGTTGATGGCAGCCGTGTAGCGACCTTGACGATGCAAAGCCTGCGCCAGATAGAGCGTCGCCGTACTGTCGGGATAGCCGTAACGACGCGCATTGGCATAAGCCGCCGACGCGCGCGTCGACATATTCAGCAGCCGGTAGCAATTGCCTAACTTAAAAGCCACCATGCCGCGTTTGTCGCGCTCTTCCTTAGCCTTCAACTTGTTGTAGACCTTCTTATATGTCACCGAAGCGTCGTAGTATTCGCCACGGTCGAATTGCTCGTCGGCAGTGCTGAGTTTTGCGCCGCGACAGCCCGTCAACAGCCACCCCAACGCGAGCAATATATATATTGTACGTTTCATTCTCACATATTTATTATATTATAACGAACACCATAACTATTTATTGCTTTTCCGACAAAAAAACGACTTCCGGGTAAATAGTATTCCCTCAAATCCGCAACTATGCGCATAATATGATAGAGAAGTGAAAAGAATCTGCAT
>JBJEDO010000051.1:0-5020 GCA_051872155.1 Candidatus Limisoma sp. | reverse complement strand
CAATCGGTTCATCCTCTTTTTTTGTTATAGCCGAACCTGCCGAAAATTTGCTTTTTCGTTAACCTTGAACTATCTTTGAACCGGATTAACAATTTCGATACGATATGAATTTTTCTGACTATTTTAAGCAGCGGCGGACGGTTCGTCGCTATTCGGATAAGGCTGTTCCTGCGGAACTTTTGCGCGATATGCTTGATGCGGCGATGCAGGCGCCTACTACGGGCGGCATGCAGGTGTATAGCGCCGTCGTGACTACCCGTGCAGACTTGAAGAAGGCGTTGGCTCCTTGTCATTTCAATCAGCCTCAGGTGGAGCAAGCATCAGCGGTCATTACGTTTTGCGCCGACTTTAATCGGTTTGTGAAATGGTGCGAACAGAGCGACGCCGTGCCGGGTTATGACAATTTTCAGTCGTTTATGACGGCGACGCTCGATGCTGTAATTTTTGCGCAGCAGTTTAACACGATTGCTGAAATGAACGGGCTTGGCTGCTGCTATTTGGGTACTACGACGTACAATGCCGAAGAGATTTCGCGCGTTTTGGAGTTGCCAGAACGTGTTGTGCCGATTGTTACGCTAACGGTAGGCTGTCCGGCTGACGAACCGGCGATGACTGAGCGCATTCCGGTCGAGAGCGTTGTGCATATTGAAACGTATCACGATTATTCGCCGGAAGATATTCGTGCGGCGTATGCGGCTAAGGAGGCTCTGCCTGTCAATCAGCAATACGTGAAGGAGAATGGCAAGAGCAGTCTTGCGCAGGTCTTCACGGATGTGCGTTATACTCGCGAGGCGAACGAGGCGTTCAGCCGCAAATTCTTTGAATTTATTGATAAAGCCGGATTTAGATTCCCAAAGTAGGCACTTATTCGAGGATAATCGGACCGAAGAATTCCGGCTGATGGAAGTCGGGTTTTTCGGTTTTGATGGGGTAGTAGCTCAGGTAGTGCGGCATGCTTGTTGCGGAAGCGCATTTGTATAGGTTTCCGCGAATTTCGAGAGGCAACTGCGATTTGTCGATGCCAATGAGGCTGAAGGGAATTGCAAAAGCTAGTGACCAACTGAACAGACCTTCCAACTCTTGGAACGGACTTTTGCCGCACGAGGCGAAGCAACGGATTGACGCTATTTGCTCGTCGGTGAGTCGTGTGGGGTTTTTACGCTCTGAGCGGTGCGAAGCGTTGACGGCGCCGATGCAGTTGAATTCGAAGTTCCAGTATTCGGGCGAGCCGGGCACGCTCAGGAAAAACTCGACGCAGCTGTCTTGGCTGACGGGCGAGTTGTTGTGATAGTTTACGGCGCGCAAGTAGTTGCAGCGAACGAAGAAGTTTACGTAGATATACTCTTCGCTGTGGGCTATCGAGAAGATAGTTATCGGGTGGTAAGGGAATTCTTTCGCCCAGTTGAGACATGCAAGATTGTACTTGGGTGCTTCCACTTCGAGGCGTTCGCATACAGCTTCCATCGACAATTCGTCGAGCCCGGTCAATTTTGGTACAACTATTTGCTTCATAACTTCTATCTATATTTACATTATCCTTCTTCTTGAAAATTGTAGCATAGTTTTGACGCATTTTCTGCGTGGTAAAGGTAAATAAAAAAGCGAAACAACTCAAAATGTTTTTTGAATTGTAATCAAAATTTTACCTAAATTAGCGAATCGATTGCCTGCTAAGCGAAGATTTCGAAGAGCGTTTTGCCGAGAGCTAATAGTGAAATGACGCATATCACCACGCCGATAATCACGTTGATAATCCATATTGAGCGCAGGTTGAAGTGCGTTCTTACTTTGTTGACGAGGTAAGTGATAACGAACCACCAGATAAGTGCGCCGACGAGGATTGCCAAGAATCCGGCGATGTAGTGGTAGAGCGTGAAATGCGGTGTGGGGAAGTTGAATTGGGCGTAAAGTCCGAGGATTATGCCGAGAATCAGCGGGTTGGAGAATGTTATCAAGAAACCTGTTACAAAATCTTGCAAGTAGTTGTTTTTCTGCGGTTTGCCTTCGCGAGCGGCAAGCGATTTCGACGGGTTTTTGCGAGCGATATAGATGCCGAAGCAAATCATGGCGATGCAACCGAGAATTTCAAACTGCGTTTTGTAGAGGTTGATGAAATCGATGATTATAGAGATACTGACTCCGGCGAGGAAGCAGTAGAGCAAGTCGGAGAGCGCTGCGCCGACGCCGGTAAAGAATCCGGCGGCTCTGCCTTTGTTGAGCGTGCGTTGTATGCAGAGCATACCTGTCGGCCCCATTGGTGCCGACACAATCACGCCGATGGCGAGACCATGTATTATTGCTAAAAGCATCTCCATAATTGAGCACAAATATACAAATAAACGTTGAAATAGCGAAAATTATATTGATAAAAGCGCAGTGAGACGTTGTCAATTGCTGCCAAAATGCAATGAGACATAAAAAAATATCGAATTAATGTTTGCTGTAGCGAGCGATTTGGCGTATCTTTGTGATATGTCATTCGGAGAAGTTGAAATAATAGATATCCCAAAGATATGCGACCCGCGCGGCAATTTGTCGTTCTTGGAGGAAGGACAGGTGTTGCCGTTTGAACTCTGTCGCGTGTATTGGATTTACGATGTGCCGGGCGGCAAGAAGCGCTTCGGGCACGCATTTCGTACGCAGCGTGAGGTGATAGTGTCGCTGTCGGGGAGTTTCGACGTAGTGCTCGACGACGGCGTGGAGAAGCGTCGTTACCACATGGCAAGGTCGTACCACGGGCTGTATGTGCCGAGTATGATGTGGCGTGAACTCGACAATTTCTCGACCAATTCCGTTGCGCTTGTGCTATCGTCGACGCTCTATGACCCGAGTGACTATATCGAAGATTATGAAGAGTTTAAAATTATGAAAAGCCATGAGCGATAGCCATTCAACCTCGAAACTCGCCGACTGTCGGCTGATTACGCTCGACACGAATCACCACGAGAACGGCAATCTGTCGGTGGTTGAGAATGCCGGCGGATTTGCTTTCACGGTCAAGCGCGTGTATTATATCTACGACGTGCCGGGCGGAGCAGAGCGCGGCGGGCATTCGCACTATCGATGTCATCGCTTTATTGTGGCTGTGAGCGGTAGTTTCGACGTGGTTATCGACGATGGCGTCGAGCGGCGTACGGTGACGCTCAATCGTTCCAACATCGGTCTACACGTCGTGCCGGGTGTGTGGATTGAGCTCAACAATTTTTCGTCAGGGTCGGTGTGCCTGTCGTTGGCGTCGGAGCTGTATGATGCCGACGACTATGTTCGCGACTACCAAAAGTTTATGTTGTTAACCAAGAATAAACGTCAATGAAGCAGTATCCTTTTATTTCGCTGAAAAAGGTCAACGAGCGGTATGAGCAGGAGCTCGTTGCCGCTGCAGAGCGAGTTATCCGCTCGGGCAGGTATTTGCATGGCGAAGAAGTTGCCGGATTCGAGCACGAATTGTCGGCATATTGCGGCGCGGGCAATGTTGTGTCGTGCAGCAATGGACTGGATGCGCTTCGGTTGATATTCAAAGCGTATGTTTCGCTGGGCGTGATGCGCGAGGGCGACGAAGTCGTAGTGCCTGCCAACACGTTTATTGCGTCGGTGTTGGCAATCAGTGATGCGGGACTTGTTCCTGTTCCGGCTGAGCCTTCGGCG
The DNA here is from genome assembly GCA_051872155.1 of Candidatus Limisoma sp. Taxonomy (GTDB): domain Bacteria; phylum Bacteroidota; class Bacteroidia; order Bacteroidales; family Muribaculaceae; genus Limisoma. The sequence continues at coordinate 1,375 of JBJEDO010000051.1, read as the reverse complement.
GCGACGCACAATCTGGATTTGGACATCCTTGAACGCTACATAACGCCACGGACGCGCGCCGTGCTTGTGGTGCACCTTTACGGCTCGCCGTGTTGGTCGGAGCATTTTGAGGAGATGGCGCATCGTCGCGGTCTGAAAATCGTAGAAGACAATGCTCAGGCGATTGGCGGTTACGTCGACTGCGGAGGCGTGCGCCGCATGACGGGTGCTTTGGGCGATGCTGCGGCGTTTAGTTTCTATCCGACGAAAAATCTCGGAGCACTCGGCGATGCCGGGGCGGTGGCGACAGCCGACGAAGCCTTGGCTGCGCGAGTTCGCACGTTGGCAAATTATGGCAGCGACGTTCGCTATCACAATCCCTATTGCGGCTATAATTGCCGTATGGACGAACTCCAGGCGGCGGTGTTGCGCGTCAAGTTGCGCCATCTCGACGAGATTACTGCGGAGCGGCGAAGTCGGGCGAACGTCTACGAGCGAGCCATTTGTAATAGCCTTGTGCGCAAGCCGTTAGCGCTTGCCGGAGCCGTATGGCATCAGTATGTGGTTGCGGTCGACAATCGTCAGGCGTTCCGCGACTATCTGTCGGCGCACGGCGTGGGTACGGACATCCATTATCCCGTGCCGCCGCATCTTCAGCCTTGCTATGCCGGATTGATACATTCTCCTCTACCGGTTGCCGAGAAATTAGCAAACTCGGTAGTGAGCTTGCCCATTACCGAGTCTACGCCGTTGAGCGACTTCGAAGAAATCGCCGAGATAATTAATTCGTACAAATAGCAGTTGTTAGCGCAATGCCAAGTTCGACGCGTTGACGTAGTCTTGGTAAGCCATCACACCTGCTTGAGAGAGTTCGACAATCTTGTATTCGCCGTTCGCTGCGGGAAGTTTAACGTGCGTTTCGTCGATGAATGTCAAGAACGGCACATCGCCTTCGGGCGTAGCAACCGACCATGTTTGGCTGTCGCTGTCGAACGTGAGGTTAACCTCCGTTTTGTCGAATGTGTTTGTGATTTTGTAGCCAGTTTTGTTCCATTCAACAAGGTATTCGCCGTTTTCGCTCTTGATGGTTTTCTTGCCGGCAATCACCGGGTTGGAGCCCGACCAAAACTCGATGGAGTTGATTACGAGCAAGTCGGAGAGTATGCTGATTTCATATACCGGGAGAATCCAGAAACCGATGAACACAAGTTCGTTGACAAATTTGTTGCTTATCGACTGGTTCCAAGAACGTACCTTATTAGAAAGTCCGAAACTACCGATGCACGAAGTGAACATCATTGACGAGGCGAGCAAAATTGCTACAGCCGGGATAATTCTTCTTTTCATATTCTTATAGGGTTTGGTTTTAAAGCAAAATTAAGTATACTAAGTCACA
>JBJEDO010000050.1:0-22599 GCA_051872155.1 Candidatus Limisoma sp. | reverse complement strand
CACCGAAGGAATAGATAAACTCAACTGGATAGCCCAACGCATCTCCAATGGCTCCTCCTATAAGCGAGCCGCGGATGCGGTCGCGCGTCCTCTGCTTGCGATTTTCCTCTTGCTGCTTGCAACTTTTGGCAAACCGATGCACGAAATCTATTTGCTCCTGCGTCTCGGGTGACTTGCGGTAGGCTGCTTTCGGCATATCCGAAAATCTTTGACGCATGGCGCTGAGTGCTTTGACGGCTGAAAATCCTTCCATCTGTTGCACTTCATAGCACGCCACGATGGCGCCCGTGCGCCCAACGCCTCCCCAACAATGTATGTAGGTATATCCGTCCGTCTGAGTCAGGTATTCTATCCGTTCAACGAGTTGATGCACAGCCTCTATCGACTTCGGTACGCTTACGTCTCGTATGGGAAAACGCTCGTAGGTGGTGTCGGCGGGCAGTAGTTGGCTGTAAGGACGCAGTTCGCCTTCTTCGGTGAGGTCAATGAAATGACGTACGCCGAAATGATGCATTCTTTGCAGTTTCGCCAAGGCAACTTCGTCGTTCATGGCACCCGGATATTCGCCGGCGAATATCCTACCGCCAACATAGTACGACTGATTCAACGGGCGGCTGACAAAATCCTCAAAGCGGTCGTTGATGTCGAGCAGGTCGGCGGGAAGCAGTGCGCGGCATTTGTTGATAAGTTCGGCGTTGAAACCGCCGCCGATTACGTTGATACGTTGTGCCCCTGCAATCGATGCAGTCATTGCTCCAATCGTGTCGCTGTCGCCACCCATGGATATGGCAAGCCGCAACGCATTCTCGGCAGGAAAACCGCTTCGTTCGAGATATGCCTTGATGGCAATAGGCACACTGCCTTGGCAGGTCACGTCAAAACCATACGAGTCGCGGATGTCCTTGAGGTTGAAGTCGAGATTATAGCCTATCTGATTCGTGACAAAATTCTTGATAATGACATCCTCTCCAAAGATATTGTTTTTCTTCAAGAACACGCAACCTGCAATGGCTTGTGCTCCCTTGATGCCTTCAGGATGATTGTGGGAGACAGCCGCCGTGATGCGTGCCAACTCGAGTGCCTCTTCGAGAGAATTGGCATATAGTCCCACAGGGCTTACGCGCATGGCTGAACCGTTGCCGAAGCTGTTGTATGGCTGCGGATTGTCGGTCATCAACCATTGGTAAAACATTCCTCCATAGCCGGCATTAGGGTATTTCCTTCCCAAATGCTGCATACATGCCACCAGGGTTTCCGGTCGATGCTCCGGGTCGGACATAAGCCATTCCGCCACGGCAAGTGTCATCACCGTGTCGTCGGTGAACCTGCTTCCCCCGGGTACCAATTCAAAATCTTCCGTCTTTATGTTGTGCCACTCGCGGGTACTGCCCACGATGTCGCCGATGATTGCGCCTAACATTGTCTTTTTTAATAGAATTTCTTATTTCAACAAATATCGTACCACGCTATCCCGGTCGGGGAAATCGGCATTGCCGAATATCCGCAGACAAATGGCTATAGCCTCATCAGCCATTTCCATATCGGGACAATGGATATAACTTTTCCTTTATCTTCGATTGTCTCCTCTTCATCCTTTGTGACTATCGTCAAGTGTTGTACATTCTGATACTCCGACAAAGCAAGAAGAGCATCAATCTCGCGCCTACGAGTGTCAGGGTCAGCAATGGAATAAGACACCTGTATGGCTGTACTTTCTTCCGGAATATAAAAATCTACCTCAGCCTTGGGCGTACTAAAGAAATTGCATTCGTCGTCATACTTGCGTCGAAGATTGACTGCCACGATATTTTCCAAGAGTGACGTTGCCGGATCTAACAGAAAAAGAGACAAAATACCGTTGTCGACGAAATAATACTTGCGGTTCATCTCCTTGTCTTGTAGTTTTCCGACGAAATTTTCAAAGGGTAGAATTAGCCATGATTCATCCATGTAACGGATGTATTTTATCGTTTATAAACGACAAATTGTTGTTTTATTTATCGTTTATAAACGATAAATTTGTATTATTTGCCAATATACCTTGCTTCCCCATCTATCAGTTTAATAGGTAACAAAATTCTTGTGCCCACGATGTCGCCGATGATTGCGCCTAACATTGTCTTTTTTAATAGAATTTCTTATTTCAACAAATATCGTACCACGCTATCCCAGTCGGGGAAATCGGCATTGCCGAACTGTATCCACTCGCCTTCGAACTCGCTTGTGCCGTTTTTGCCGCGGTCGTCAATCAGGTAGTCGCCTTTGCAGAGGTTTTTGCAGTGGGTGATGACCATTCGCTTGTGGAACACGTCGTCGAGATAGCGCGTTACCCATTTAACCTTGTCGGACCATGCCGACGGATTCTTCCACGGCGCAGTCGACAGAATGTAGAGGTCGAAGTGCTCTTGCAACGTGTGCATTGCTTCGATGGCACCCGGCATCGGCTTCATCTCGGCAAACAGCCCGGGAATCTCGTCGAGCCTGCCTTCGTATTCCTTTTTGACTTCTTCCGACTGTAGGGCAAGTCCCGACGCAAAGTCGACAAGCACATTGTCCATATCGACGTAAACACGCTTTTTTACAGGTAGTTTTTCCATATATTTATCTTGTTTTTCGTTAGTTTCTCCAGTTGAATTCCGCGCCGAGTAGGTCGAGCGCTTCATATTTCCACTGCTCTTGGTCGAAATTCGGTGTGAATCGCGCCATAAGCACTTTTTTATTATGCACTTCGGTGCTGTCGTGCCACCCATTGAACTCACGGACTTTCTGCTCGAGGTCTTCAATCGTCATATTCATATCCAGTTGGTAGTAGACGGTGCCGATGCGAGTGAGTAGACGGTGCGGTCGTCCGACGCATTCTTCGAGTGAGAGCGAATGATTGTCGAGAATAAAACAGTACTGATTTTCTCGGTAGTCAACGTAATTGAAGTGGCTTAGAGCAAATTCGGTGCTTGCATCTCCGTCATTAATTTCAATCACATCGCCGACGAAGATTGGTTCGCCGTTGCTGTCAACGTAGTTGGTGTCGGCGCCGGCATAGAGGAAGCGCACGGCGTAGCTCGTTCGGGTGCATTTTTCGTCGAAAAAGCCCTCGACGACGTCTTTACAGTGGTCGTTGGCAAATCGTTCGTCGTCGCGCCATACGTACAAGTCGTCGGCAAAGAAGAAGAAATCGCCGAACTCCGCGTAGCCGAATTTATCTATATCTTCAACGTATCTGACGCGAATTCGCGGCAAGCAGCTCGGTCGTTCGCCCGAGCATATAACCTCGTGATATTCTTCACACAGTTGCTTCAGCAAGTCGGTTGTTAATACCGTCGCCGGTGTGATTTCTAAATGATTTTCCATAGCAGTCATCCCTTTCGTTTTTACTCATTCTTCTTTTTTATTTCTCTCTTGTGTTATTTTTACACCACAAAGATAATGCGATTATTTTAAATGACCAAATCTTTTGCGTAAAAATTACACTCGTCGGAGCATTTTGCGTTTAGCGCGGAGCGTTTATCGTTTATCGTTTATCGATTATCGCCGACATCTTGTTCCTCTCCGTTCTCCGCTCTTATTTCCTGTCGTTTTCGCAGGACAGCATAGGGCGGCGAGTGTAAATTTGCGGCAGAGATAAAATACACAAACAAATACTACCATGAAAACGAAACAACTAACTATCAACTGGGACGACGCGAGCGGCGCAAACTATGAGGCAATACAACTTGAAAACGCACGCACGACAGGCGGTGGCACTATTGTCGTTGCCGGCGCTCCCGAGATGATTACTTATCTGCTGCCGGGCGACCGCTTTTTGGGCTTCGACCGACGCGGTAGCCGTACGTACTACTTCGTCGAGCACGAGCGACGCCTTATGCTCCTTGGCTACGCCGTTCCGGGCAAGGAATTTATCTTCCTTGAAGAGACTTTCGGCGACGAGATGGCGGTGCAGGGCTTTGCCGTTACGGGCGATTTTGTCATGCTCTGCACCGACCGCGGGTTGCGCTTTTTGCACTTCGACGGCGACGGCTACGAACTCTTCGGCGAGGCGCCCGTGCTGCCTCAATTGGCTGTCGGTATTGCCGAAGAGCGCACCTACAGCGAAATCGTCACCGGACGTACGCTGCGCGAAAACTACAGCCGCTGGCAGGGCAGTCTGCTGCCGCAAGATCTCACCGACATGACGAAATCCGTTAACACGGCGGTCGACCGACTCCGTGCCAAGGCGCGAGAGGCGCAATGCTGCACCGGTCCGATGGCTGTCAGGGCGGCGCTGAGGCTCGACGACGACAGCCTGATTTGGCTCCCCGAGGTGTGGATTGCCGGACCACTGCCCGATGCGCCGACCGCCGTTGCTGCAGTGACCTACGACGGCGCGGGCACTTACACCGTCGATGCGTTCAGCCTGAGTCTGAAGGCGTGGAAGGTTGCCTTGACGGTTGTCGATTTGGGCTTGGGGAAATGGCGTTCGTTGGTGAAATGCCTCGAAATCTATGCCGGCGACCCGTGCGACGCTCTCGGCACGCCGACCTATCGCTGTGAGTCGGCGCAAACCGGTGCGGAGGCGTATTCGCTGAGGGTCGCCGTCGACAATTCGGAGGCTAAAGCCGGTCGGAGTAAGTTGGCTGAGACCGGCAAACTGCGCAAAATAGCGACAATCAGCGACCTCGAAGCTATGGCTGCGGGCGGCAAGACGACGCTCGACCACGTCGTCAACGGCACAGGCGGCCCGCTTGCCGCGAAAACTTACGCCATCGACAACGACGGCATACCGACGGCTGTGCGCTTTACGCCGTGGCTGATGCCTTATCGCGCCAACGAACTCACGACGGTGTCGAACCGTTGCTTTGCCGGCGACGTAGAGATGCGGCTGACGCACTGCCCGCAATATGTTTCGATGTGCCGACTCGAGTCGCTCGCCGCAGGATTTGCTGCCGTGGAAGTTGTCGTGGAGTTGGCTGTTGCCGACGGCACTGCGCGCGTCGTCGAGTCGTATACCTCCGACATCTATTCGCTTGAGCTGCAACCCGTGGTGAGCTATCCCGACAGCCGCGCCGTGCGTATGGTAGTCACCGTGACCGTCAACGGCAAGATGTACCGCCTCGACACACCTCTGCAAGCCGCCGCCGACGGCACGATGGCTTACGCTATGTCGAAAACCGACTCGTTCGAACTGACGCAGACAGCCGAGGCGTTGTCATTTGCCGCCGAAGGACTTTACCGGAACGAGCCGTGCACGCTATTGCTCGCCGACGCCGCAAATCCGCTGCAATGGACGCCGTGCCGCAAGGCTTACAACAAAGGCGTCGTTGCCGTCGTAGCGTCGATTGCCACGGGCTCGTCGTGGCTCTTGGGCAAGCATGCGGCGTATCTTTTTGCCGTCGACGGCGTCTATTTGCTGTCGTTCGACAAGAGCGGTTGCAGTGGCGCTACGCTGGTGTCGCGTCGGCGTGTACGTTCGTCGGCGATGGTTGCGGCAACAGCCGACGGAGTAGCATTTATCGACGACGCGGGGAGCCTGCGACGACTGCGCGGCAGCAGTGAGCGAGCGACCGGGATTACCATCACCGCAGCGCGCGGTGTGGGCTATTCGCTCGGATTCGACGAAGTGTTGGTCGATCGAGGCGACGCAATTATGACCATCGGCGCCGACAATCGCTACTTTCTGCGGAAGATGAAATCGGCAGCGGTAGTACGTCAGGGCGACGTCACGTTGCTCAGCGACGGCAACTACCTCTATACGCCCGACCGAGAGACGTCGACGCGTCTCGACGTTGTGGCTCAGACCCGAGCGGTGGCGATGCCGAGCCCGTACCGTACAGAGTCGGTCGTTTGGCACTTGGCGGGCAATAACGTGAATGTCACGCTGACCGTATTCGGCGAAAACGGTATGTCGTGCCACGGCGGAACCCTGTCGCAACTGACTGTCAACGGCACCGTCGGCGCACCGCTCTTTCACCGCCTGCCCGGCATCCCCGCGCGCACCCTCCGCCTCCGCCTCGAAGGCAAACTCCTCAGCGGCACACTCCTCGAACCGAGTGAGGTAAATGTGGAGAGGTAAGAGTGGAGAGGTAAGAGAGTTCACAAAAGAGATGAAAGATGTCACTAAAGACGCTAAAAATATCTCTGCGGATTTGATCAATACCGCATCTTGCGATTTTCTTCGGTTTTTTGTATCTTCGCAAATAAAAAAATGACTGTCATATGAGTGGAATGAGCAAGATGCTTGCGTTTTTGGATGAACTGCGAGTGAATAATGACCGGCTGTGGTTTGCCGAGCGGAAGGAGTATTACAATGCGGTGCGCGCGGAATGTGTCGCCGAGATTGAGCGTATTCTGCAGCGGGCGGCGGTGTTCGACCCGGAACTGCGCGGCGTGGCTGCCTCGGACTGCATCTACCGCATCTACCGCGATATCCGCTTTTCCGCCGACAAACGTCCGCTCAAGGAGCATTTCGGCATCGTGATGGGGCGCGGCGGACGGCGCAACCCTAATGCGCTCTACTATCTGCACATCCAGCCGGGATGCTCGGGGCTCTACGTGGGTGTGCATATGCCCGAGCCGGCTAATCTCAAGAAATTGCGCGTCGACATCGATGCCTGTATTGACGAATTCGACGAAATTATGTCGGCTCCCGAATTTAGTGCGGTTTTTCCGGGGCTCGTCGGCGAGAGTCTCAAGTCGATGCCAAAGGGGTTTGCAAAAGATTTGCCGCATGCCGATGTGCTGAAGATGAAGGAATTTCTCGTTATGGCGCCGCTCGACGACGAATTCTTTGACTGCGACGGTTGGCTCGACACGGTGGTCGACTATATGAAATTGGCTAAACCGTTTAAGGATTTTCTTAACTACTCGCTCGAATAACGCAAAAAAAGCGTATGCACAACGGCGGTTTGGCTGTGCAAAATTGCCCGAAAACGTGCACAAATCGACATCTAATGAGCAAAAAATAAATACACATTTTGCGACCTAATGTGCCAAAAATTAAATAGTTATAAAAGCGCGGAAAACGACGTGCGAAGATGGAAAATATTTACTATTTTTGCGTTGCGAAACATTATAAAACAATAGAATTATGGCAAAATTTCAAGGCGCAGTTGTAGTTGATGAAGAGCGTTGCAAGGGATGCAACTTATGTGTTGCGGCATGCCCTACCGACGCGCTCGACCTCCGGCACAAGGAGGTGAACAACCGCGGCTATCATTTCGCATACATGGTTCGACCCGAGGCATGTATTGGTTGTGCAAGTTGTGCGCAGGTTTGCCCGGATGCCTGTATTGAGGTATATAAGGCACGCGTACAGTAATGTTTAATCTCGTTAAATCCTAATTTATGGAAGAAGAAGTAAGATTGATGAAGGGTAACGAGGCGTTGGCGCATGCGGCAATCCGCTACGGTGCCGACGGTTATTTCGGTTATCCTATTACGCCGCAGTCGGAAGTGCTCGAGACGTTGATGGCTGAGCAGCCGTGGGAAACCACCGGTATGGTTGTTCTTCAAGCCGAGAGCGAGATAGCCTCTATCAATATGGTCTATGCAGGCGCGGCTGCCGGCAAGGTGGTGTTTACGTCATCGTCGAGCCCCGGCATTAGCCTGATGCAAGAGGGACTTTCGTATATAGCTGCGAGTGAGTTGCCCGCGCTGATTATCAATGTAATGCGCGGCGGACCCGGCTTGGGCACTATTCAACCATCGCAAGCCGACTATTTTCAGGCTACCAAGGGTGGGGGACACGGCGACTATCACCTCATCACGTTGGCTCCCTCGTCGGTGCAAGAGATGTGCGACTTCGTCGGTCTCGGCTGGGACTTGGCATTCAAATATCGCACGCCGGCGATTTTGCTCGCCGATGGCGTTGTCGGTCAGATGATGGAAAAAGTCGTGCTGCCACCGCAGCGCCGTCGTCTCACCGACGAAGAAGTGCGCGAGCGTTGCCCGTGGGCTGTCACCGGAAAAGTCGGCGGCAGAAAGCGTAACGTCTGCACGTCGCTCGAACTTGAGCCGCAGAAGATGGAAGTGAACAACAACCGTTTCCAAGCAACGTATAAGCAAATCGAAGAAAACGAGGTACGTTTCGAAGAAATCGGCACCGACGATTGCGACTACCTTATTGTCGCCTTCGGCTCGATGGCACGAATCAGCCGCAAAGCCGTCGAAATTGCGCGTCAGCAAGGCATCAAAATCGGCATTCTGCGCCCAATCACGTTGTGGCCGTTCCCCAAGAAGGAAGTTGCGCGTTTGGCGGCGCAAGTTAAGGGTATTTTGGTTGTCGAAATCAACGCCGGACAGATGGTCGAAGACGTTCGATTGGCAGCCGGCAGCAATGTCAGGGTTGAGCATTTCGGCCGTCTGGGCGGTATCGTGCCCACGCCCGACGAAATCCTTGATGCGTTTAAAGAGAAAATCATCGGTTAACAACGAAAAGCATTCCAAAATGGAAATCAATGATATTATAAAACCGGAAAACAAGGTATATTCGCGCCCGAAGTTGCTCACCGACAACCACATGCACTACTGTCCCGGTTGTAGTCATGGCGTGGTCCACAAGCTCATCGCCGAACTTATCGACGAGATGCGACTCGAAGAAAAAGCGGTCGGTGTGGCTCCGGTAGGATGCGCAGTGTTTGCTTACAACTATATAGATATCGACTGGATCGAAGCCGCTCACGGGCGTGCTCCCGCAATCGCTACGGCAGTCAGCCGACTCTATCCCCACAACATGGTGTTCACCTATCAAGGTGACGGCGACTTGGCGGCTATCGGCACCTGCGAAACCATCCACGCGGCAAACCGCGGCGAAAACATCGCTATAATATTTATCAACAATGCAATCTACGGAATGACAGGCGGTCAGATGGCGCCGACAACCTTGCTCGGTATGAAAACGTCGACCACGCCCTACGGCCGTCGCGTTGACCTTAACGGCTATCCGCTTGCGATAACCAACCTGTTGGCGCAACTCGACGGAACATGTTACGTCACTCGCCAGAGCGTGCACACTCCGGCAGCCGTGCGCAAGGCAAAAGCCGCCATCAAACACGCTTTCCAAAACAGCCTCGACAAGAAAGGCACGTCGGTGGTCGAAATCGTGTCGACTTGCAATTCCGGTTGGAAACTTTCGCCGGTCGAATCGAATAAGTGGATGACCGAGCACATGTTTGAAAAATATCCGTTAGGCGATTTAAAAAACGAGTAACTATGAAGAAAGAGATAATAATAGCAGGATTCGGCGGACAGGGCGTGCTTTCGATGGGTAAGATTCTCGCTTACTCCGGTCTGATGGAAGACAAGGAAGTGACGTGGATGCCAGCATACGGCCCCGAGCAGCGTGGTGGCACGGCGAATGTAACCGTGATTCTCAGCGACGAGAAAATCAGTTCGCCGATTTTGAACAGCTACGACGTCGCTGTTGTGCTCAATCAGCAGAGCCTCGACAAATTCGAGAGCAAGGTAAAGCCCGGCGGAGTGCTTATCTATGACAACTACGGCATTCATCGCGCACCCGAACGCACCGACATAACCGTAATCAACGTCAACGCAATGGAGGCAACTTTCGAGCTAAAGAACAGTAAGGCATACAATATGGTCGTGCTTGGCGCATTGTTGAAAGTGTGTCCCGTAGTGACGATGCAGAGCGTGCTTGCCGGACTGAAGAAGTCGTTGCCCGAACGCCATCACAATTTGATACCGCTCAACGAGCAAGCCATCGTCAAAGGCATGTCGCTCGTCGAAGAATAAGAGATTTTTTATTACTCGCACATTATGTGACCGGAACCGACCCGCCCGAGACAGGCCTCGGCTCCTATGAAAAGAGTATAAACCCCGTGTCTGCTACGCTTGTCGTGGCAGACACTTGTGTTATAGCACGAAAAAAGCCGACCCGGATTGGTCGGCTTTGTATGGATATCAGCGATTTCTATTGCTTGGTGTATTTTACGCCGATGCAGATTTCGTCGTATTTGTCGAGGAATGTTACGAGGCTGTTGAGGGTCGACGAGAGGTTGGAGAATTTTTTTGCGAGTTCAATCATTTTCTTAACGTCGCCGGCTATAGATAGGGTGTTGCCCGACAGTTGCAGGTAGACGGTCACCGATTTGTCGCCGCCAAGTTTGGAGGCTATCTCGCTCGAACCGAATTTGAGTGCGTACGAGCCGTCGCTGTTTTTCGATATCGTACCTTTGACTTGTTTGCTGTTGACGGTCATTGTGAAGTTGCCCGAGCCGTCGAATGTGAATGCCGATTTGTCGAGTTTGAGCTTTGTGTAGTACGGCTTGAGTTTCTTCTCGACTGTCGTCGAGATGGCTGAACCGCCGGCTTTCTGGAGCAGGTCGTCCGACTTGAACATTACTGCCGGACCGGTAGCTTTCCACGTGCCTTCGAGTTTCGACACGTCGAATTCGTCGTTGCCGAGTATGCCGCTAACGACGTTGCCTATGTCGCTTCCTGATATTTTTCCTAAAATACTTTTCAAATCGTCTGCCTTGCAGGTCTGTGCCGACATTGCCGCAACGGCAATGATTAGTAAGATTAGTTTTTTCATACGTCTTGTCGTTTTTAATTTTTCAATAGCAAAATTATCTATATTTTTTTATTTTGGCAATAAAAATGGTTATTTAGCGCTATTATGCGGACAAATGCTTAAATTTGTAGCAAAATTGAGAAGCAATGGACGAAATATATTACGAAGTGTTAGATTTGTTAAAAACGTTGATAAGCATACCTCGCGTAAGTCGCGACGAGGCTCGTGCTGCGGATGCCGTTGAGGCGTTTTTGCGCAGTCATGGCTGCGACGCGCGCCGTTCGGGCAACAATGTGTGGTGCGTGAGCGACGATTTCGACGCCGCACGACCGACGATTTTGCTCAACTCGCACATCGATACGGTAAAACCTGTGGCGGGCTGGACGTACGCGCCGAACGAACCGACGGAGGTCGACGACCGCCTTTACGGGTTGGGAAGCAACGATGCGGGCGCTTCGTTGGTGAGTCTCATTGCGACATTTTTGCTGCTGCACGTGTCGCGTCAAGCGTATAATCTAATTCTGTTGGCTTCGTGCGAGGAAGAGGTGAGCGGACGCAATGGATTGGAGTCGGTCTTGCCTTTGCTTCCGCCGATTGACGTTGCTATCGTCGGCGAACCTACGGGAATGCATCCTGCTGTCGCCGAGAAGGGTCTGATGGTGCTCGACGGCGAAATCTGCGGTGTGTCGGGACATGCGGCACGCGCCGAAGGCGTAAATGCTATCTACAAGGCGTTGCCGGTTGTCGAGCGCTTGCGCTCGTTGCAGTTCGAACGTGTGTCGGACTACCTCGGTCCGGTCCGTATCAGCGTGACGCAGATTTCTGCGGGCACACAGCATAATGTCGTGCCTGATTTGTGTAAAATCGTTGTCGACGTGCGCACGACGGATGCGTACACCAATGAGCAGACGCTGGAGATGATTCGTGCGGCGGTGCCCGACTGTCGGTTGGAGCCGCGCAGCACGAGGCTTCGTCCGTCGTCGATTGCGCTCAGCCATCCCATTGTGAGCCGTTTCGCCACGCTCGGCAGAGAGCCTTTCGGTTCGCCGACGTTGAGCGACCAGGCGCTGATGCCGTTCCCGTCGGTAAAGGTCGGTCCGGGCGATTCGAGCCGCTCGCACACTGCCGATGAATATATCTGTTTTGACGAAATCCGTGAAGCGATTCAGTTGTACACGACCGTGCTCGACGGATTGAAGCTTTAATACGGGTCGACGTCGTAGTAGATTTGTGCGGTTTTCATTCGCGCATCCGACAGCGAATTTTCGTAGATTTGTTGCAGTATTTCTTTGACGCGTTGCATCGACGCCGTTGTCTCAATCTTGAGCATCAGTTGGCGGATGTACCATTGCTGGATTTTGCCGACCGACGGTTGCTCGGGACCGAGTACGCGGCTGCCGAACGTTTGACGGAGCATATTGCCGTAGCGCGCGGCGATGTCGCTCAGTGCGTTGTCGTCGCGGTGCTTGAGGTAGATGTTGATGATGCGCGTAAACGGCGGGTAGTTGAACTGCTTGCGCTCAGCGAGTTCTTCCGCATAATATCCGGCATAGTCGTGGTCGGTAACGTATCGGATAATCGGATGGTCGGGCTCGGTGGTTTGTATGTAGACCGTTCCTTGCTTGTGTTTGCGACCGGCGCGTCCCGACACTTGCTCGAGCATATTGAAAGCGCGTTCGTGCGAGCGGAAGTCGGGGAAGTTGATGATGTTGTCGGCATTGAGAATGCCCACGATGCTTACGCCTTCGAAGTCGAGTCCTTTGGTGACCATTTGCGTGCCGACAAGGATTTGCGTTTTACCTTTCGAAAAGTTGTCGATGATTGCTTCGTAGCCATTGCGTGTGCGCGTGGTGTCGAGGTCCATACGACCGATTTTTGCCGAGGGGAAAACTTTTTCGACGTCGTCTTCGATGCGTTCCGTGCCGTAGCCGACCACTTCGAGCGACGGTTGTCGGCACGACGGGCAGAAGTCGGGCATCTTCGTCGTGTAGCCGCAGTAGTGGCACACCAGCGCGTTCTGACGCTTGTGGTAGGTCAGCGTGACGTCGCAGTTCTCGCATTTGGGTGTCCAGGCGCACTCTTTGCAGTTTATCGACGGCGAGAATCCGCGGCGATTCTGGAAGAGTATGACTTGCTCGCCGTTGCCGATGGCTTCGGTGCATTTGTCGACGAGTTCGTTGGAGAACATGCCGTGCATGGCATATCGCTTGCGCGCTTTCGTCGAGTCGATTACCTTGACTTCAGGCAGTTGTATGCCTTCGTAACGCTTGTTGAGTTCGACGAGACCGAATTTGCCGGTTTGCGCGTTGTAGTACGATGTTATTGATGGCGTCGCCGAGCCGAGTAGGGCTTTTGCTCCGTGCATGCTTGCCAGCACGAGTGCTGCGTCGCGGGCGTTGTAGCGCGGCGCCGGGTCTTGCTGTTTGTAGCTCGTTTCGTGCTCTTCGTCGACGATGATGAGCCCGAGTTTGCTGAACGGCAGAAATATCGACGACCGCACGCCGATGACCACGTAAGGGTCGTCGCTCTTGAGCAGGCGTTTCCAGATGTCGACGCGTTCGTTGTCGGAAAATTTCGAGTGATAAATCAGCAATCGGTTGCCGAACACCGTCTGCAGGCGCTGCGTGAGTTGCGTTGTCAGCGCGATTTCGGGCACGAGGTAGAGCACTTGTGTGCGGTTGTCGAGCGCGTCTTTTATCAGGTGAGTGTATATCTCGGTTTTGCCGCTCGAGGTTACGCCGTGGAGCAACACGGTGTTTTTGTCGGCGAATTGTCGGTGGATTTCGGAGTATGCCGTCTGTTGTTCGGCGGTCAACTGTTTCGGCTTAATCATACCGGTGCAGTTGATTTCGGCAAAGCGGTTGACTTCTTTCTTGTAAAGTCGGAAAATGCCTTGTTCGACCATCTTGTTGAGCGTTGCCGACGTCGTTTCGGCGCGCTTGAGCAGGTCTTGGCGCGTCACTTCGGTCTTGCCCGACGTGCTGAGCCAATGCGACATCTCGAGGTAGGCGAGCAGCAGGTTTTCGCGCGCTTTTGCTCGCGACACCATGTCGAAATAGCGGTGCACGGTGGCTTTGTCGTCGGGTTCGGCACAAAGCTCGACGCAGACTATCGACACCGGGCGATAGTTGTCGACGATGCGCTCCGACACGATGACGGCTTCGCGCTCGAGCATTCGCGAGATGGTCGACTCGACGTTTTTAAAGCCCGTTGCTTTTGAGATTTCGGCAGGCGTAAGGTGGTCTTTGGTGTAGAGCAGCGAATAGATTGTCTTTTCGCGTTCGCCCATTTCGTTGTCGGTGTCAACGTAGTCGGGATTAACTTTCACGGCGGTCTCGCTTTCGACTTTCAGCCCTGCGGGAACGGCGGCTTTGAACACGTCGCCGACCGAGCATAGATAGTACTGCGCAATCCATTCCCAAAACTTCAGTTGGGGATGGCGCAGAATGGGGTAGTCGTCGAGCACCGAGAGTATGGGTTTAGCCTCAAAGAGGGTGGGTCGGTTGTTGTGAACGTACGATACGATGCCGGTGTAGAATTTTTTGCGTCCGAACGGCACCAACACGCGCTGCCCCACGACGAGACTGTCTTCGTAGCCCTCGGAGATGGCGTAGGTGAATGTGTTGTAGAGCGGTAGCGGAACGATAATGTCGGCGTACTTCATATCGCGACGGTGTGTGTTTGCTTATGTCGAGCGATGCTGCGTTAGAACAAGTAGGTCAATCCGACTTTCCAGGTGCGGCTTTTCGATTTGAAGTTGTCCAACTTAACGGCTTGCATGGTGTTCGTCACGTCCCAAGCATAGCATGCGGAGAGTTGGTAGTTGCGGAAAATTTCGACACCGGCGCCGAGTTCTATGCCGAGGATTACCGGCTTGAAGTCGAATGCTTTGACGTCGCTGTGTCCGGCGAGTATCGACATTGTCGGTCCGGCAAAAACGAACGGCGCCAACTTGCGCTCAAAACCGTTCATACGTTGATATTTGAAGCGCAGATGGATGGGTATGTCGATGTAATGCAGGAGTGCTTTTTCTTTGCCGAAACCGTCGTCGCTCCACACCTTGAAGTCCTCGAGATGCAGCGTTGCGCCGCGTTGCGCATATTGCAGACCTAAGTCGATGGCAAAGCCGATGCCGGGGATGTTGTATTCGCCGATGACGCCGGCAAAGGCGCCTACGGATTGGTCGACGACGAATGGTTGAGTGCGGAATGTCGATTGACTCCATTTGAGGTCGCTGATTGTTGCGCCCGCGATGGCTCCCCATCGCATTTGTGCCTTGGCGCTGAAACCAGCCATGGCTATGAGAACTACAAGTAGGTAGACGATTCGTTTCATTATTCGTGTTTATAAATTTTCTGCAAAACTAAGCAATTTTTTTGCGACGACAAAATAAATCGGCATTAACGGTAAAATCTTATGCTTTATTACCGAAAAATGCCGATTTGTGTTTGTTTTTTACGAAAATTTTAGAACAAATAAGCGGCTGTTACTGTCCAATATTTGTTTTTTCCGTCGATAGAATTGTAGTTGCCGTCAGTGTCAACCATTTTTACGACGTTTGTCAAGCCCAAGCCGTAGCTTGCGCCAACTTGTACGTGTTGGAAGAGTTCGACGCCGAAACCGAAATTCCACGCCACGTCGTAAGAGTTGTTCTTGAGCAAAGTGTTGATTTTCTTGTCGCTGACGAGGAATGCAACCGACGGACCTGTC
The DNA here is from genome assembly GCA_051872155.1 of Candidatus Limisoma sp. GTDB lineage: Bacteria > Bacteroidota > Bacteroidia > Bacteroidales > Muribaculaceae > Limisoma. Next base: position 7,385 of record JBJEDO010000050.1, on the reverse strand, counting down.
GTAAGGTAGGGACGGATAATCTTGTTGACCGCCGGGATGCTGACTTTCCATTTCAAGTTGACCGGGATTTCGATGTAGTCGCCACCGATGTCCGACTTTTCGCCGGATGTTGTGTACTTTGTCGTGCGATGCACATACATTGCCGACGCATCCAAGCCGATGCCGATTGCAGGCACGGTGAATTCGAGCATAGCGCCGCCGTTGAAGCCTGCGCGGTTGTCTGAATCAAAAATTGTCTCGTCGAATTTCAGCGAGTTGACGTTCATTCCGGCTTTGATACCGAATTTGAGTTGTGCCGATGCCGGAACGGCTGCCACAATCAATGTGATAATTAATAGGGTAATTTTCTTCATCTTTTTATATTTTTCTATATTATTTCGTTGCAAAAATAATTGTAAACTTTCGCTCTACAAACAATTTTTAGTTAAAACTTATTTGCAACATAGAGAAAGGCGCACCCGCGGGGGATGCGCCTCTCTGTCGGTTTATGATTTACTCGAGTTTATTTGCGGGTAAATGCTTGGCTGTGGGTTTGACCGTTGTTGTCGACAACGCGTACGATGTAAAGACCCTTGGCGAGGTTGCCGATAGCCACCTTGTTGGTAGTGCCGGCTGCTACGAGAGCACCTGTTGCTGAGTAGATTTTTACATTTTGTACGTTGACGCCGTTAACTGTCAATGTGTTGCCAACTGCGTAAGCCTTCATTGCGCCATCGGCTGTCAAGCCCTTAACGCCTGAATCTTTTTCGCCTTTGTAGTAGAAGTAACCGATACCTTGTTTTTCCGTAACTGTCCAGATATGGAGGTCTTTGTCTTCTACTGCATATTCAACGTCTTGCATAAATACAATATTTCTTGTTGTACCGAGACCAACAGCAGTGTCGTTGTCGCGCGGGTAGAGTTGCGGTTCTACGCCTTCAGCGTTGATGCCGTTAGTAATGTCGGTGAATGCAAGTGCACCTTCAGCAAGGCTTGTGTTTGACTTGTTCAAGTAGGTTGCTGCTGCAAGATATTTCTTCGTTCCGAATGTGATGAAACGTGCTGCATTGCTATGACCGTTCGCATATTTTGCGTTAACGGTTTCGATGATAGAACCGTCGGCTGCAACGTGCGTAGGAGGTGTATCTTTTGCAGTAACCCAGAACGTACCGTCGCTGTTGAGTGTTACGTCGGCAATACCTAATCTGGAAGTACCCAATGTCTTGGCAATGGTTACTTTGGTGTAAGTTGTCGAAATCGAACCGTTGCTAATCGGGAATACGAGGATGTTAGTCTCGTCGCTGCACAAGAGTTTACCGTTGGTAAGGTCGCCGTAGGTGTTAATCTTGCCGAGTATAAGGCTTTCGCGGTCTGCCGGTGCAAGGTCGAGCAATGTGCGCGGTGCAGAGTTGTCGTCGTCCCAGATGTATACTTTGAAATTGTCGGTATCGCGTGCTTGGTTACAGAGGATAATCTTACCACCGATTGATGCAAGTGAAGATGCTGCATATTGACCGCCCGAAATGCCTTCTACGTTCAATGTGCCTTGTTTTGCGCCTGTTTTTGCATCAAGGATAGTGATTGTTGTTGCTGCCCAAGCGTGTCCGTTGAGAACATACAATTTGCCGTTTGCGTAAGCCACTTCACGAGTCCAAGGACCGGTTGCGCCTACTGTTACCCAGTCAGCGCTTGCTGCGTTGCCCTTGATTTCAGAGTATACCCAACCTTCGGTAAGCGAAGCAACGTTGTCGTCGAAGTAGGTCTTCGGTTTCGCTGTTGCGGTAATCTTAACAGTTACGTCGGAAGCGTTAGCCGAAGAAGCTGTGAGGGTAGCTGTGTGCGTACCTTCGTCGGTCGGAGCGTAAGTGATAGTCACTGTGCCCGAAGCGTCGGCTTTAGCAATCGAAGATTTGTCGAGCGAGAACATACTTGCATTTGTGCCCGAGAGTGCGAGGTTGATGTCGCCTTCGAGGTTTACACCCGAAATCTTAACAGTAGCTGTCGATGTGCTGAATGCGATGCCGTCCATAGTGAGCGAGCTTGCGCTTGTGCTCAATGTCGGACCTGCCGGTGTGACAGGGTCGGTAGAGTAAGTCGGGAGCGACTTGCCGGATGCTACGTAGTTGAAGTAGCCGAGACCTTGGTTGGTTGAGAGCACCCATGCTTCAACATATTCGCCGTCTTTAACCGATGACAATACACCTCCGGTTACGTACTGGTTCTGGCGAGTATCGCTGAGTTTGTCAGATGGGAATATACCCTTGTCGACCGGTTTGCTCCAACCATCGGTTACGTTAAGAAGACGCATATGGCCACCGGTGAAGTTCAATGCTTTTTCTTCGTCGGTTTGTGCAGACCAAGACGTGCCAATCATATCGTTGTAGTTGTTAACGAGGGCATAATTGATGCCACCGAACGTGAATGATGAAAGCGAGTTACCCCAAGTAACGTCAGAGTCTACGTAGTATGAACGTTGACCATTGGTGTCGAGGCGAGTAAGGTAGTTGTCCTTACCGTCAATCCAATAGCCTGTTTCGTCGGGATATACGCGAGTTGTTGCCTGAGTCGAAAGGTGAGTGCTACCATCGGTTGTAACGGTCTTTACAGTCGGAGTGGTGTTGACAACGCCGTTGGTGATGGTGTATTCGATGATACGAGTTGTTGTGCCGTCGTCGTTTGCGAATGCGAATTTACCGCTGTTGAGTGTGCCGGTGAAGCCGATGCAGTCGCCGAGACGGTCAGCACCGCCAAAGTCGGAAATATCAGCGAGTACGCGAGGATTCGATTGGTCGTCGTCCCAAATGTACAGACGAAGATTTTTACCTTCTGAAGCTTTTCCAAGGTTACATGCAACAATCTTGCCGCCGCATTCTTTAACGTCGCAAAGTGCCAGCGTACCGCCTTCAACACCGGCCTTGTTGAGGTTGCCGAGGTCGTCGAACGTACGAGCGTTGATAACCTTGATGTCGCTGTGGTTGTAGACGAGGTAGAGCTTACCGTTTGCGTAAGCGAAGTTACGAACAGCCTTGATGTCGTAGCCCTTCGATTCGCTGTTGCCGCGCTTGTCGCTGATGACGTTTTGTTCAGACAATGTCATCGGTGCCGGTTTGGTCACACCGGTAAGAACAACTGTGACGGTCTTGCCGGCGCCGGTAATCTTGAGTTCGCCGTAGTTGTCGCCGTAGTATTGGTTCTTGTGGCAGTGCATCGACACGGTCAAAGTACCACCGGTACGTGCGTTCCACGATTTCTCGGCTACCGAGAAGTTGTTCCAGTTGCTCAACGAATATGAGATGTCGGCAGTAAGGTTTGCTGCCTTAACGTCGATATCGTATTTCGAAATTTCCGGTTCGTAAGTGTCCGGGAATTTGTAAGACGTAGTGCTTACGGTCATTGTCGGGTCGGGAACCGAAGGAGTCGTGCTGCCTTTGGGGTTAGTAAGGCTGCTCGAGAAGAGGCTGAGGTGATCGTAGAAGCCCATGCAGTGGCCCATTGCCCAAGCCTTGAAACCATTGTTGCTTGTGTTGTTAATGAGATTCCATTCAGTTCTGTAGTCGACGAACAAACCTTCAGAAAGCGAAGCAGGTACAGATGACGAACCGGTGATAACGGTCCAACCATTTTGCTTCACGCCGCGGTTGGTTGTCGAATAGCCCGCCATGCTGCTGAATTGAGATACCAATTGCGCTTGAACTTTAGAAGCCAAACGGTTACTGTTACCTGCGCTCCAGTAGTACCAAGTTTCGGTACCGTGAGCCGAGCCGTTGAATGCGTTGAGGTGCACCGATTGGAAGATATACGGGTCCCAACTTACGGAAAGGCTGCGTCGATACGAGAGCGAAACAGTGGTGTTCGACGAACGTGTCATATTTACTCGACCGCCCATACCTGTTATGGTAGTCTTGATTTGGTTGCAGCAGCGCAAGCAAAGTTCTGCTTCGTGAGGCGCCGACGGACCGCTTGCACCGGGGTCGGTACCACCGTGACCCGGGTCAAGTCCGATAAGATATGTACTCCAGTTTTGTGCGCTTGCAGAAAGGGCAAATAAGAATGCCGTTGCTATAAATAGAAAAGTCTTTTTCATAACGCTCCTGATTATTTAAGGTCGGCACTATAGATTTGACCGTCGGTATAGCAAGTGAAAACGAGTTTGCTGCCGTCAGCCGAAACACACGGATTCATCTTGATTTGGCTTGCATCGTTGGTAAGCGCTTTGAGTCCGCTGCCGTTAATATTAATAATGTATAATTCTCCGGATGTGTAGTCGTGACCATCGTCGGTGGTCTTTTCGAATACGATTTGTGAGTTTTCTACCCAAGAAGGATTGAAACCTTTGCCGAGATTAACAAGACCTGTACCGTCGATGTTCATCACCAAGAGGTTGTCTTCGCTGATGAAGGCGATTTTCTTGCCGTTGGGCGATAGAGCGGCGCAAACAGCCGGCTTGTCGTAGATAACTGTTGCAGTGCCTTCAGCATTTACAATGCTCAACGATACGCCGTTGGCAATGTAACTTATATTTGAAGCAGCCGAAGCGGCTTTCTTGCGAAGCGAAGAAGGCACAGCGTCGAGGCTTGCTTCTTTAATGACGCGAGCATCGATTGCAGCAACCGATTTTGCGCCGTTAGCGCTGTAGCGCCAAGCCGCGGGTTGCATATAGTTTGCGTCGTAAGTCATACGAGTCTTTTTGCCTTCGGTCGACACTGCCCAAATAGCGTGAGCGCGGTCAATCAAGCCGTCGCCTTTGTCGAGCCAACGAGTGTCGCGAACAAGGATTTCCTTGCTGTCGATGCTCCATTTAAATTCAAATCCTTCGCCGGCGCCTTGCGAAATCACTTTCTTGTTTGCGCCGTCAGCATCCATTACCAAGAGGCCGTCGTAGCCGAGCTTGGTAAACGCAATTTTCGAGCCGTCGGGTGACCAACGTGGATTCTCGTACCTCTCTGTGCCGTTTGTCAAACGGGTCACGTTTGAGAGTTGACCTGTCTTCTGCGCTTGCGCAGTTGCAGCCAGTGTCAAGACAACCGCTGCCGATAACATAAGTCTCTTCATACGTGTTTCTGTCTTAATGTTAGTGTTTGTTAGTATTTATTTTAATTAATATTTATCGTTTTAGTTGTGATTTGCAAAATATACTCCCCTGTTTTCTTTAAAATAACAGTTCTTATGTCTATATTGTTTATCACGTTGCAAATTTACTTTCATTTCTGCAATTATTCAACAATAAATGTGATAATTTTTTATGTTTTGCAACATAAATTTAAAGGTATTAAAGATTGATAATAATTTTTTAAGATTTGGCGTTCCTGAAATTTTATGCAATTGTTATATCAAAATATTTGTTGCTATGGATATTATGCGTAATTTTGCAAGTGCAAATGCGCACATTTGCGATAACAGATGGAACAATTATGACAAATTGATTTTTAAAACCTATGAGAAACTTAATCGCATCGTTACTAATTGCGGCAGTAACATTTCCTGTGCTACAAGCCGCAGAACCATCGCGAACGCTGCCGTTGATGGTTATCGAAACCGAAAATCGTCAAACTATAGTGTCGAAAGACAACTATATCTCCGCTACCTACTATCTCGACCCGTGCGGCGTTGAAGGCGTTCAAGCATTCGGCTCCGCCGACAGTCCGCTGCCGATGCAAATCAAAGGTCGCGGCAATTTTACCTGGACATTCAACAAAAAGCCCTATCGCATCAAACTCGATAAAAAAGCCGCTCTGTTGGGTATGGAAAGCAGCAAGCATTTCGCCCTGATGGCGCATGCCGACGACAATCGTGCGTTTATGCGCAACCTTACCGGTTTCGAAGTAAGCCGCATGGCGGGTATGCCTTGGACTCCTGCCGACCAACCTTGCGAGGTTATTCTCAACGGTGACTACATCGGACTCTATTTCCTGACAGAGACAATACGTTTCGACAAGAAACGCATAAATCTGACAAATCCCGACGACGTTGTCAGCGACTGGCTTACGCTTAACCCCGACAAAACCGCCGACCAATATCCGTACACCGCCGACGACTACACCGGCGCTTGGCTTGTGGAGTTTGACAACACCGACGACGCAAATCAAATAAAAGTGGCAACGCGTCAAGTCGAAGATGCTCAGATACGCGTAACCTACAAAACTCCGGAAGACTATGTCACCGCAGAGCATCGCCGATGGCTTGCCGGCGAAATAGACGCCATCGATGCGCTCATCTATGCCGACGATAACGCCGACGGCGCTTGGCTCGACAAAATCGACATCACCGACGCCGCTAAGTTTTTCGTTGTCAACCAGATAATGAACAACTACGAGTGCTATGCCGGCTCGTGCTATCTTTATAAGGATAAAGGCGACGCGGCAAAATGGCATTTCGGTCCGGTTTGGGACTTCGGCTCGTCGTTCCAACCGACGCGCGACGTGACCAAGTGGATTTGGGACAGCCACTATATCCAGCATTGGATAAAAAATATGTGGAACTGTCAGGCGTTCTGCGACGAAGTGAAGCGCATTTTCGTCGAGATGGACAACGAGGGCTTCGACCGATTGTTCAACTACCAGAACGACTACGCACAACGCATCGCCGAGGCTGCGCGCCACGATGCAGAGCGTTGGCAGGCTGACGGCTACGGCAATGCGGATATGGATACGCCGCTCGCCGAAGTGCAAGTGCAACTCCGCAATGCCATTGATAGTTTCGGCTACAAACTCGGCATTGAAGGCTACGAAGAGCCAAAGCCTGAAATCAATTGTCCGATTTATTTGCGCGGCTCTGAGGTTGGTGGCTGGGCTGCCCTCGACGAATATCAATTCTACAAAGTTGCCGACGATATCTACGACCTCAAAGTGGCAAATCTTTCCGGTCTGTTCAAAATTGCCGACAGCACGTGGAATTTAGTGGATTATGGCGGAACCGAGGGAGAGCAGATAACGATGAATGAGGGTTATCCGTTGGTCGAAAGAGGTGCCAATATGTCGCTTGCGTGCGGCAGCGCAGCAAACGTGACAGTGCGCTTCGATGCGGCTAACACGAAAGTAACCGTATTCGACGAAGCCGGCGCGGAACTACTGCTTGTCCGCAACGGTGAGTGCGAATACTACAATCTGCAAGGCATCCGCGTAGCCTCGCCCCGCCGCGGCGAAGTCTACATCGTCAAAACTCCGAATAAAGTGTATAAAACAATCTATAGATAGCGGGTAAGGATATTGTGATGTTTTTCCGTTATTTTTGTGAACTTTTTTCGAAAATATAATGTTTATATTTTGCACTATGGAAAAATAATCGTAGCTTTGCATCGGAGTTCATTCCTCATTTGAGGAAAGGAAATCGAAAAACGCAAGCCTTGAAGCTCTGCGTTTTTTGCTTTTTATAGGATATTTGGCAATCTACGACGATTATATTTAATC
>JBJEDO010000049.1:0-5060 GCA_051872155.1 Candidatus Limisoma sp. | reverse complement strand
GTTAAAGAAAAAACGCGAAAAAATTATCAACAATTTTGCCAAACCGAATAAAAGTTGTACCTTTGCGCACCGATTATATCCAAAAAGCGTTTTGTCATGTCGTCGTTGCCGAAGCTTTTGGCCGGGTGGAAGCAGCGAGCGTGACTTATGTGATTAATTATTAAACAATTATTAAAAGTGGATACTTTAAGTTACAAAACAATTTCAGCGAATGCTGAGACAGCAAACAAGCAATGGGTTGTTGTTGATGCAACAGACCAACCCCTTGGTCGCTTGTGCGCAAAGGTAGCTGTTATCTTGCGCGGCAAGAACAAGCCGAACTTTACACCGCACGCAGACTGCGGCGACAACGTAATCATTATCAATGCCGACAAAGTTAAATTGACCGGCAAGAAGTGGACAGACCGCATCTATTTGTCGTATACCGGCTATCCCGGCGGACAACGCGAAACAACTCCCGAAACATTGATGAAGAAATCGCTCAACAAACACGTAAAACCGGGCATTCACCCGTTGTTTGTTAAGGTGATGAAGGGTATGCTTCCGAAGAACCGTCTCGGTCGCCGTTTGATTGAGAATATGCACGTTTACAACGGTTCGGAGCATCCGCATGCCGCTCAGAACCCGACAGTTATTGACATCAACAAGGTAAAATAAATTGAGGTATGGAACAAATTAATGCAACAGGTCGTCGTAAAGCGGCTATCGCCAGAGTATTCGTTACTGAAGGTACAGGCGTTATCACTATCAACAAACGCACTTTGGAGTCATATTTCCCGAATCCTATCCTCCAATTTATCGTTAAGCAACCGTTGGAACTTCTTGGTGTAACCGAGAAATATGATATTAAGGTAAACCTCGTAGGTGGCGGTTTCACCGGACAAGCAGAGGCTCTTCGTTTGGGCATCGCTCGCGCTTTAGTGAAAATCAACGCAGAAGACAAACCCGCACTTCGTGCTGCAGGCTTCGTAACTCGCGACCCGCGTGCCGTTGAGCGTAAGAAACCGGGTCGTCCGAAGGCTCGTAAGAGATTCCAATTCAGCAAACGTTAATATTTGTGCGAATCTCTATTTAGTGTTTAGTATCCAAATCGTCAAGACCAGCATGCGGCGCGTCGCCGTGTTCCGCTACTCGACGATTGAATTTAGCAGAATGTAAACAAAAACAAAAAACAATTATGTCAACACCTAATTTTGAACAACTCCTCGAAGCAGGTTGCCATTTCGGCCACTTGAAACGCAAATGGAATCCTGCAATGGCTCCGTATATCTTTATGGAGCGCAACGGTATCCACATCATCGACCTTTATAAGACAGCAGCTAAGCTCGAAGAAGCCGCTGCCGCTTTGAAGAATATCGCTAAATCGGGTAAAAAAGTGCTCTTCGTAGCAACTAAGAAACAAGCTAAGCAAGTTGTTGCCGACAAGGCTACTTCCGTTAACATGCCGTACGTTATCGAACGTTGGCCGGGCGGTATGCTCACCAACTTCCCGACAATCCGTAAGGCTGTCAAGAAGATGACCAACATCGACAAGATGACTAAAGACGGTACGTTCGACAACTTGTCGAAGCGCGAACGTCTCCAAATCACTCGTCAACGTGCTAAACTCGAGAAGAACCTCGGTTCTATCGCCGACCTTAATCGCCTCCCCTCGGCTCTCTTCGTTATCGACGTAATGAAAGAGCACATCGCAGTTGCTGAGGCTAAGCGTCTCGGTATCCCCGTGTTTGCTATTGTCGACACTAACTCTAACCCCGACCTCGTCGACTTCGTAATCCCTGCTAACGACGATGCTTCGAAGTCGATCGAACTCATCCTCGACACTGTTTGCGCAGCTATGTTGGAAGGTCTCGAAGAACGTAAGGCTGAAAAGGCTGACGCTCCCGAAGCCGTTGAAGACAAGGACGCTCCCGCAGCTCCCAAGCGCGAACGCCGCCGCATCAAAAAGGCTGCTCCCGAGGCTGAGAAAGTAGAAACAGCTGAAGAGGCTGCTGAATAATTTTTAACCAATAAAACAATTTTACAAGATATGGCTGTTACAATGAGCGACATCAGCAAGCTCCGCAAACTTACCGGAGCCGGCATGATGGACTGTAAAAAAGCGTTGGAAGAAACCAACTGCGACATGGATGCTGCAGTTGAAATCATCCGCAAAAAAGGTCAAGCAGTTGCTGCAAAACGCGAAGACCGCGAAGCTTCTGAGGGTTGCGTACTCTCTGCTTGCGACGGCGATTTCGCTGCTATCGTAGCTCTCAAGTGCGAAACCGACTTCGTTGCTAAAAACGAAGGCTTCGTAGCTCTCACAAAGTCGATTCTCGATGCTGCTATGGCTGCTAAGGCTAAGTCTCTCGACGAAGTTAAGGCTTTAACTATCAACGGTACTGCAATCGCTGACCTTATCGTTGAAGAAATCGGTAAGACAGGCGAGAAAATGGAACTCGGCGCTTACGAATGCCTCGAAGGTGCAGGCACTACTTGCTACGACCACCTCGGCAACAAGCTTTCGACTATCGCTACTTTCAGCAAGCCGGTTGAACGTCAAGTGGGCCGTAACATCGCAATGCAAATTGCTTCGATGAACCCGGTTGCTGTCGATCAAGACGCTGTGCCCGCTGAAGTGAAGGCTAAAGAGCTCGAAATCGCTATCGAGAAAACTAAAGCTGAGCAAGTTCAAAAGGCTGTTGAGGCTGCCCTCAAGAAAGCAGGTTTCAACCTCTACATCTGCGAGAACGAAGAGCACCTCAACGAAGGTATCATGAAGAAAATGATTACCGAGGAGCAAGCTGACCAAATCCGCGAAATCAAGAAGACTGTGGCTGAGCAAAAGGCTGCTAACCTTCCCGAACAAATGGTTCAAAACATCGCTAACGGCCGTATGAACAAGTTCTACAAGGAAAACTGCCTCGTTGAACAAGGTTTCATTATGGACGAAAAAGGCGCTACCGTTAAGGACTATCTCAAGAGCATCGATGCTGATTTGAAAGTCCTCGCTTTCAAGCGCGTTAACCTCAACCAAGACTAATTTGGATTGAATTTTTATAATTATTTGATTAAAGCCGTTGCTCCGATTGGTGCGACGGCTTTTCTTTTTGATGCATTTATTCGTGTTTTCTGTTGCTGCTACGAAATATACCACGACTGTGGTATTGCGGGTTTGTCATCCTGTCGCTATCTTTGCAACAACATTAGAAAAACGAACTATTATGGCAAAGATTTACAACAATTTGACAGAATTGATTGGCAATACGCCGCTTTTGGAAGTGAAGAATATCGCAAAAGCAGAGTCGTTGAAGGCTCGCTTGATTGTGAAACTCGAATATTTCAATCCGGGTGGAAGTGTAAAAGACCGTATCGCATTGGCGATGATAGAGGCTGCCGAGCAGTCGGGAGCGCTCAAGCCCGGACAACTTATCATAGAGCCGACCAGCGGAAACACCGGTATCGGTTTGGCTTGGGTGGCTTCGGTGAAGGGCTATAAACTTATCTTGACAATGCCCGAAACGATGAGTGTAGAGCGTCAAAATTTGCTCAAAGCACTCGGCGCAACCCTTGTGCTCACGCCCGGTAGCGAAGGTATGAAGGGCGCAATTCGCCGCGCAAACGAGTTGCAGGCTGAAAATCCCGGCTCGTTCATTCCGCAACAGTTCGAGAATCCGGCAAACCCTGCCGTGCATCAACGCACTACTGCCGAAGAGATTTGGCGCGACACTGACGGCGCTGTCGACTTCTTCGTGGCAGGCGTAGGTACGGGCGGTACGCTCAGCGGTACTGCTGCCGGACTGAAAGCAAAAAAGGAGTCGGTAAAGGCAATCGCTGTCGAGCCTGCCGGTTCGCCCGTGCTCGAAGGCGGCAATCCCGGTCCGCACAAGATTCAAGGTATCGGCGCAGGATTCGTTCCGAAGAACTTTAACGCCGACGTGGTCGACGAGATTGTCGGTGTTGCCGACAACGATGCAATCGGCGCTTCGCGCTTGTTGGCGCAGAAAGAAGGCTTGTTGGTGGGCATCTCTGCAGGTGCTTCGTTCTACACCGCACTTCAGTTGGCTAAGAAAGAAGAGAATGCCGGCAAGACCATCGTAGCTCTTCTGCCCGACACCGGCGAACGCTATCTTTCGACCGTGCTTTACGCTTTTGAAGACTATCCTTTGTAGTTAAACAGGCTTTAAACTTTTTATATCAATGTCGCATACTCCCACATTCATCCTTGCCGACAATCAGGACGTTACACGGACCGGACTCTTGCACTACGTCACTACCTTGTTTTCAGGAGCCGTGACAATCCCTGTAGCGGACAAATCGCAGTTGATGTCTGTGCTTGATGAATGTGGCGACGGCATTGTGGTTCTCGATTATACTTTATTTGATTTTCAAGGAATTGATGATTTTTTGATTTTAGTTAATCGCTTCAGCAGGGCGAATTGGTTGCTCTTCTCAGCCGAACTGAGCGAAGGCTTTATACGTAGGCTGAGTCTGGAGCATCGCGTCGGGATGGTGCTTAAGGAGTGCAGCGGCGACGAGATAGCATTGGCATTGCGAAGCGCCGTCGCCGGCGAGCGGTTTCTCTGTCATCAGGTGACGAACTTGCTGGTCTCGACGCCTGAGACGTTCGCCAAGCCGTTACTGACGGCTACCGAAACTGAAGTGTTGCGACTAATTGCTCAGGGCAAGAGCGTCAAAGAAATTGCTGCAGAACGTTTTTCAAGTATACACACAATTACTACCCACAAGAAAAACATTTTTCGTAAACTGCAAATCAACAGCGTCTACGAAGCAACAAAGTATGCACTTCGAGCCGGTCTCCTGTTTTCGTCATGCGTTACCCAAATCGCGAGTGACCCAGTTTTCGACCAATCGGTATAGCTCGGCTTGCTCATCATCCATGCCCAGCATTACCTTGGTCGGTCGCATATGGCCTGGCTTGGTGTAGGTCAGGGCGTACATGGTTTTGACAAGTTCGCGTGCTCGTTCCACAGTAATGTTAGATTGAGCAGCTTTCAGCAGTCGCTCCATTTCGAGCTGCAAGACGTAGGCGCAGAAACAGATGCAGATATGGCCTTCGA
>JBJEDO010000048.1:0-5074 GCA_051872155.1 Candidatus Limisoma sp. | reverse complement strand
CACGGTGCGAACGCCGGCGATAATCTCTTTTGCTATTTCGATGTCGGCAACGATGGCTTCGTCAACGGGTTGTGCCTTAGGTAATTGCGCAACCATAATGCTTTCGCCGTCTTTGCGCTCTGCAATGTGTTGCCAAAGTTCTTCGGTGATGAACGGCATAAACGGATGGAGCAGACGGAGCAAGTTGTCGAAGAATGCGAGGGTAGCATCCATAGTGGCGCGGTCGATGGGTTGTCCGTAGGCGGGTTTTACCATTTCGAGATACCACGACGAGAATTCGTCCCAGAAGAGCTTGTAGACAGCCATCAGGGCTTCCGAGAGGCGGAATTTGCTAAACAGGTCGGCAACTTCGGCAAGCGTCTTGTTGAGCACGGCGTCGAACCAGCGGATGGCGATTTTTGCGTATTCGGGTTGCTCAATATCGGCTACGTTCCAGCCTTTGACGAGGCGGAAGGCATTCCATATCTTGTTGTTGAAGTTACGACCTTGTGTGCAGAGCGACTCGTCGAAGAGGATGTCGTTTCCTGCAGGAGCGGAGAGCATCATGCCCATACGCACGCCGTCGGCGCCGTAGCGTTCCATCAGCTCAATCGGGTCGGGCGAGTTGCCGAGCGATTTCGACATTTTTCTTCCCAGTTTGTCGCGCACGATACCGGTGAAGTATACGTTGCGGAACGGCATTTTGCCGATGTATTCGTAGCCTGCCATAATCATTCGGGCTACCCAGAAGAAGATGATGTCCGGACCGGTTACGAGGTCGTTGGTCGGGTAGTAGTAGTTGATTTCTTCGTTGCCCGGGTTGTTGATGCCGTCGAATAGGGTGATTGGCCACAACCACGACGAGAACCAGGTGTCGAGCGCTTCGTCGTCTTGGCGAAGGTCGTCTTGAGTCATATCGGCTTTGCCGGTCTTTGCTTTGGCTTTTTCGAGAGCTTCTTCGATAGTCGGCGCTACAACGAAGTCGTTTTCGCCTTCGCCGTAGAAGTATGCCGGGATGCGGTGTCCCCACCACAACTGACGGCTGATGCACCAGTCCTTGATGTTCTCGAGCCAGTTTTTGTAGGTCGATTTGTATTTTGCCGGGATAAACTTGATTTCGTCGTTCATCACCGGAGGCAATGCGATTTTGGCAAAGTGCTTCATGTCGATAAACCATTGCAACGACAGACGCGGTTCTATGGGTACGTGTGTGCGTTCCGAGCAGCCAACTTTGTTGGTGTAGTCTTCGATTTTTTCCATCAAGCCTGCAGCCTGCAAGTCTTTGCAGATTTGCTCACGCACGTCGAAGCGGTCCATGCCGACATACATTCCGGCAACTTCGTTTACCGTTCCGTCTGCATTGAAGATGTCGATGGTCTCGAGGTTGTGAGTTTGTCCAAGCATGTAGTCGTTTTCGTCGTGTGCGGGTGTCACTTTCAAGCAGCCCGTACCGAATTCGATGTCGACGTAGCGGTCTTCGATTACCGGCACTTCGCGACCTACCAAAGGTACAACGACGCGTTTGCCCTTGAGCCATTGGTTCTTCGGGTCTTTCGGGTTGATACACATTGCCGTGTCGCCCATAATCGTTTCGGGACGTGTTGTTGCAACTACGGCGTAGCGGCGTCCCTGCTCGTCGCGGTGCACGATTTCGCCTTCAGCGCCGGTTTCGCCTGTGAGGTCGTCGTTGGCAACGTAGTAGCGTAAGTAGTAGAGCTTCGATTTCTCTTCTTGATAGTATACTTCGTCGTCGCTGAGCGCAGTTTTGTTCTTCGGGTCCCAGTGCACCATGCGCAGACCTCTGTAGATGAGGCCTTTGTCGTAAAGGTCGCAGAACACTTTCGTAACGCTTTCGCTACGCTTTTCGTCCATCGTGAAAGCCGTACGACTCCAGTCGCACGATGCGCCGAGCTTCTTGAGTTGCTCGAGAATTATGCCGCCGTGCTTGTGGGTCCACTCCCAGGCGTGCTCCAAGAATTGCTCGCGAGTCAAGTCGCTCTTTTTGATGCCTTCGTCGGCGAGTTTCTTGACGACCTTTGTCTCGGTGGCGATGCTGGCATGGTCGGTGCCGGGAACCCACAGTGCATTCTTGCCTTCCATGCGTGCGCGACGTATCAAGATGTCTTGAATCGTGTTGTTGAGCATATGACCCATATGCAGCACGCCTGTTACGTTTGGCGGCGGAATGACAATTGTGTAAGGCTCTCTTTTGTCGGGGGTCGACTTGAACAAGTCGTGGCGTAACCAATATTCATACCATTTGCCCTCTACTTCGTCGGGGCTGTATGTCGAAGTTATTTCGCTCATAATGTATTTTGTTATAATTTTTTCTCTTTGCAATGCCGCTGGCGGCAAAATCGTCTGCAAAGGTACTAACAATTAGCGACAAATCGTTCGCCTTAGGTTGAAAAAATGAACCGCGCCGAGCAAAAAAGCTCAGAAAAAAACTCTTACAATGCGAATTTGAAGGATATGCCTTCGACGGTTAGGATATAGATTCCTTTGACGAGGGTGAATGTTTTTTCGGCGGTTTTACGCACTATGTTGCCTGACAAGTCGCAGACCGTCACTTCCGATTCGGGCGCTGCACCCATTATGCGAACCGTGCCGCTCGAGGCGCTTACCTTGATGCTGTCAGCCACGGTTTGGTCGACACTGCCTTTGTCGCTGACGTAAACCACTGAGATTACGGCATCTGCAGTAAGTTTCGGCGTCGTGTAGCGGTAGTCGGCATCGAGACTGTCGAGGATATCTTCGCCGTTGAAGGTTACTGAACTGAGGCGGTATCCGTCGACGTTGTCGGGGAATACTTTCACCGTGGTTGTCTTGTTGTACGGTACTTCAACAGCCACTTCGCCTCTGTCGGGGAAGAGAATGGAGAGGCTAACCGGCTCGGTCACAGTGCCTCCGGGTAAAAACTGCGTATCGTAGAAATTCCGCCAGATTTCGTGGTTGCTGTATTCGTCTTCGCTGCTTTCGTAGACGAACAGCGGCGCGTCGTATGCACTTTGAGAGAACGTCGTCTCGGAGATAGTCGGTGGCACAGCGGCGCGGCAGGTTACTTTCGTCGGATTGCAGCCATAAAAAGCCATGTCGCCAATCGTCTTTACCGACGGCGGTAGGGCTATCGAAGAGATGTCGCTATAGCCATAGCATAAATAATCGGGAATGGTTTCTACCGAATTTCCGAAACTGAAGTTCGTTGGGGTTATGCCCGTCGTGAATGGCAGGACGCCGGAGTAGTTGATTGGTTTCCAGGTGATTGACTTGATACCTGTACAGCCGGCAAATGCATTTGTGCCGAACGATTCAACTTGTTCTCCGATGGTGATATTTTTGAGAGAAGTATTGTCTTTAAAGAAGTCGTTTGGCACGGTCGTAACATCGTCGCCGATAATGACTGACGAAATCGGGCATCCGGCAAATGCTGCATTCGGAAAATCGGGATAGGAAGTAGCATTCCAATTCAGGAGCTTGAGGTTGTTGCACTCCTTAAATACTTCAGTGCCAATCGAATTGACAGATTTCCCGATAGTTACGGTGTTAAGTCCGCTGCAAGCATAGAACGCATAATCGTCAATCTCGGTTACCGAATCGGGGATAACAATTGAAGTTAGTGACTCGCAATTTATAAATGCTTGTAAGCCAATTTTTATGACAGAATCAGGAATAACTATATCTGTAAGTGCCGGGCATACATGGAATGCGTTATACATAATTTCAGTGACTGAGTTTCCCAATGTCACATGTTTTAGTTTGAAACACCCGCTGAATGTCCCTACGTTAATCACATTGACAGAATTCGGGATAGTTATCGATGGTAGGTCACGGCAATCGCAAAATGCAAAATTCCCAATCATAGTGACGGATTCGGGAATTATTACTAATGTCAGGTCATTGCAATCACAGAATGCCCGTTCGCAAATCTTTGTGACCGAGTTTGGAATAATTACCGAATTTAGAGAGTTACGTTCGAATGCTTGTTCTCCGATTTCGGTAACGGTGTAGGTCTTGCCGTTGTAGGGCACTTTTGAGGGGATAACTACGTCGCCGGAATAAGAATCGATATCAAACCCTTTGTAGGTTACACTGACGGTTTCGCCGTCGGGGTTGATGTTGTAGTATATGCCGTCGACATCGAAATCGTAAGCGTACGACAGGATTGGCATCAAAATCAGTGCCAATAGTGAGATGATTTGTCTTTTGAGTGTCATAGTGGTTGAGAGGTAAGAGGTAAGAGGTAAGAGGTAAGAGGTAAGAGGTAATAGGTAATAGGTAAGAGGAGCGCTTGGCTATTTTTCGCATATGAAGAGGTCGATGGGCATAATGGGTAAGACCGGGTTCGCCGGAGCAAGCCGACTCTTACCCATTGCTTTTTGCCTTTCTCGGTCTTATTCGAGCGGAAGATCTGTTGTGATTGAATAAGTTCCGTCGGTATAATGGTAGCCTAAAGTTACTTCTATCGGGAAATATTTTGCGACAAAAGAGTCAAGTCGATCCACTTTGTAGCCTTTTAAGTCGAAAACCGTATGAGTGTCGTAGTTGGTTATTATCGGGTCTTCATTAGTATCGTGGAGTCGGAGGAAGTAGGTAATGGCAAGTCGAAGGTCGACAGATTCGCTGTCGAACACCGCGTCGGGATTGACTTCGCCGGTGATTACCATCTTGTAGTTGCCGGGAATAACCGTCAATCGGTTCATTCCGTATTCCATATTTGTTGCGGTAATCGGCATAACGATGTCGTCGTTGTCGGTGTAGGTTACGGTCATCGTCATATTTAGAGCATTGATGGTCGATTCGCTTGTCGATGTTGCGAATACGGCATCAGCAAAGCCGAATTTTTGACCGTCGTCCGGAGTGTTGTCGTCATCATCGCTACATGAGGTGAATCCCATAGCCGTTGCTGCAAAAAACAGCGCCAAAAGTGTTGATTTGAATTTCATAAGTTCTGTTTCTTAGTTGATTTAGTTTGATGTTTGCAAAAATAGCAAATAAAATTGGAAAAATGCGTTTGAAAGATTTATAAATGTGCATTAGAGCCACGGCTCTTTCATACGAAAAATATTTGCGCCGTTTTTGTTTATAACGGCTGTTT